>CACZVR010000001.1 GCA_902784675.1 uncultured Bacteroidales bacterium
GGACTCGATGCGTTATGTCAGAGTGTTCTATGATGCGATGCTCATTTTCTATCGCAAACATTTCCCGCGCTTTAATGTCATCTTCTATCCGGTTGTCAAATTGGGAGTGCTGGTGCGTGCCGGCATGGCGATGGCTCGACGCATGGTCAAGCGACTCTTGCCTAATGACAGCAAGCCTGTCAGTTCGTCCTGGCCCTGGATTATCATCAGTGATGACCCCTCGCAAGTCGCCGAGCGGGCGGGCATTGACTTTTTCCGGGACACACTGCCGCCCCAGGGGAATTTCAATGTGCTCATCGACGACGGTTGCCACTCGTGTGCGCAGATTGTCGATTACATACGTCAGAACAGTGACCCTAAACGATTGGCGTTTCACATTTTTGCTGACCGTCATGGCATTATCATCTCACCAAAAATGTCACACTCATGACCTCTTATTTGAACGATAACACAATAGCGTTGAGGGCTTTGGAGCCCACTGACTTGGATACGCTCTACCGTTGGGAGAATGACACGACCCTGTGGGTGGCAAGTGACACGATTGCCCCTTACTCGCGTGAGGCGTTGTGGCATTACTTGAAAGAATATACCGGTGATATCTATGCGCAACGGCAACTGCGGCTGATGATCACGCTGGCCGATGACGGAACGCCTGTCGGTACGGTGGACTTCTTGAATTTTGATCCACTGAATAACCGTGCTGAACTTGGACTGTTCATTGAACGTGACAGCAGGGGTAAGGGATTAGGGCGACGAGCACTTAGCCTGCTCACTGCCTATGCCCGTGACCACATTGGATTGCGTCAACTTTATGTTTTTATCGCTATTGACAATGAGGCCTGCCTGAACCTGTTTAAGGCTTTCGGCTATCAACAGGTGGGTATTTTGAAATCTTGGGTAAAACGTGGTATGTCCTATCGTGATGCGGTCTTGATGCAAATGATTTTCAACTAATGGCACGAGATTTAAGAATAGATTCGTTAAAAGGTTTCCTGATTATCCTGGTGTTGCTGGGACATGTCATTATTGCGGTTGATAACGTGAATGTCATCAACCATGCAGTGATGGGCTTGATTTATGTATTCCACATGCCGCTATTTATCTTGATCTCGGGCTACGTGACCAAGAATCCAGCAGAGCAGACTCCTCGCCAGATGTGGAGCAGGGTGGGCAACATTTTCATCACTCTAGTGATCTTTCATTTGCTCTCAGTTCTAAGGAGATATTTCCAAGACGATACATACAACGCAACAATTTTCTCATTTCCTTATGGCGTCTTGTGGTATCTGATGTGCCTGATTTATTGGCTCATCATGCTGTACTATACCCCAAAATGGTTGCTTAACAGGCCGGTTCTCAATCTGGCTATAGCCTTGTTGATTTCGATATTGTGCGGACTGTCGCATTTGTTCGACTTCTTTGCTATTCAACGAGGTCTCAACTTCTACTTCTTCTTCCTTTTGGGTTACTATTTCAAACAGGGCGTAGTCAACACAAAATGGTGGAATTTCAATGTCTTGCACATCGCTGTCGCTGTGATAATGTTGCCCATTATCTTTTGGCTTTTCCCGCGATGCGGTAACATCATGAACGGTGCAGACCATTATACCCTGGTTGATATACCGCAAAAGGTAATGATTCTTTCTTGCTCACTTGCCATGTGCTTACTGGTGTTTAACAAGATGCCTGAGGTCAAGATGTTGACACACATCGGCAAGGACAGCTTATTCTACTATCTTTATCACATTCACATTATCCGTTTGTGCCTTGGACCGCTCCTGCGTGAGTATTCCATGCCGCGCACGTTGCCATTCGTGATACTATACACGCTGGCGATACTGGGCATCGTCTATCTGATGAGCAAAATAAAGTTTTTCAGGTGGTTGCTGCAACCGATAAAATTCAAGACATCTTAGCGCAAGTGAGCTAATGTCTTCTCGTCAGGATCAATGGCGATGATTTTGCCGTCGGTGTCAAGCAGGAAACTGTGATAGCCATCGTCAAGGCGCCAACTCTTGGTGATGTTGGATTGGGCATCGGCAGTAGAGTTGTACTGTGCCGAACGGTTTAGGCTGTCGATTGCGACAATGCTGTTGAACACTGCTTTACTGCGGTCCATGTTGACCGACACATGAGTGTAGTGGACGCCATCGGCGCGTGACAGCCGGTCGTAGTGCTGGTTTGCCAAACGTGACGGGGCGTCATCCGACGACCAGAATGTCAGCAGCACGTTCTCGCCTCGATGCTGTTGAAGGGGAGCGAGACCATTATTGCTATTGCCCAATACCAATGAGGGCGCTTTATATCCTATCCGGCTGTCGGCCGGTGAAGAATAGTAGGCCGAACTGAACAGGATGAGCAACCCCAGGATGGCAATTGTCAATATGGCTTTATTCATTGATCGATGATTCTAATTCAACTTCATGCGGGAGCTTTTAGCTCTGCATCCTATCAACAACAGTGGTTCTCTTGATGAAAAACCGGGGGCAAAATTAATCAAAAAAAGTTATTAACAACCCATGAATCGCATTTTTTTGTCATTTTTGACTATTTTGCAGGTAAGAAGAGGCCGTTTCTTTATTGATTGGAAAGAAAAATTTCATTTATGCTTACTATGACGTTTTTTTTCGCTAATTTTGCACGCTACCATACATTTAACTAAAAAATGAAAAAATTATCTCGATTCTTGTCTTTAGCAGTATGCATGCTATGTGCTTTGTCGTTGTGCCACTCTTGTGGGTTTGGAATCCCTGAAGATCCTGAATTTCCCTCCTTTGTTTCTTACACCATCTCGGGTGATGTGCTGACGGTGACATCAGGTCCGGAACAATTATTGGACGACGTCAAAGCATGGCTTAAAGACAATGCTATTTACCTTGAAGTGAAGGCAAATTATTCAACTGGTGAAGCGTCAGAGTTTGCTAATCTTGATGCAGATGCGATCAAGAAGTATGAGGAACAATATATTCCCAAGTTCAATGCTTACCTTGCTGATTTGCGCACTAAGTTAGCCAGTGGGGCTTATGGCGATGTGGATGTTGTGAAAATCACATTCTGCACCTATGCCAGGAGGGAACAAGGCAAGGAAAACACGCTTGCCTATAATCAGCATGAGTTCTCTTACCCCGCTGCTGGTGAGCAATAATTGCTCTTGACGATATGGCAAAACTCAGAATCAGTGACGACTGGTGGACCGCTCCCGCCCAAGGCGAGAACGGCAATCTCATCCTTGTGACGGGACGCCGGGCGATGGACAACGTCATCGCCACAGGCCTCTATCGCTATCGCGTTGAGGTTACTTGGCCCTATGAGGGTGATGAGAAGGGTTTGCCGGTTTATGCCGACAGCAAATTGATGGAAGGTGTCACCGACGCCTTCAATGAGTGTTTCGACAGTGACCCGGTGGCCGTAATGACCGGCATTTACACCGGTGACGGACAGCGTAACTGGGTTTTCTACACTCGCAGCCTGCACATCTTCCAGCGCAAGTTCAATGAGTCACTTGCTCCTTTCCCTGCATTGCCGCTCCAGTTCGAGGCCGAGGAAGATCCCGACTGGCAAGAATACCGCGAGATGTGCCAGTGCGAAATCAGCGACAGCGACGATTAAAAAGAGAACCAAGGATAAACAAACGGGGACGCAAGCCATTTTGTGCTGCGTCCCCGTTTTGTTGTAGTTGCTATGATGAAAATCACATGTTCATGCCGCCATCCACTTGGATGACCTGACCGCTGACATAGCTTGACATGTCGCTGGCCAGGAAGGTAGCCACGTTGGCGATGTCATCGACAGTGCCGCCGCGGCGCAGCGGGATGCGCTGGCACCATTCTTTGCGCACCTCTTCGGGCAGCGCCTTGGTCATGTCGGTGTCGATGAAGCCCGGAGCGATGGCGTTGGCACGGATGCCGCGGCTGCCCATCTCCTGGGCGATGCTCTTGGCCAGAGCGATAAGGCCGGCCTTGCTGGCTGCGTAGTTGGCCTGTCCGGCATTGCCGTGAACTCCCACTACCGATGCCATGTTGATGATCGAGCCGCTGCGCTGGCGCATCATGATAGGCACCAGAGCATGGATGAAGTTGAATGCGCTCTTCAGGTTAACAGCAATCACAGCATCCCATTGCTGCTCGGTCATGCGCAGCATGATACCGTCCTTAGTGATGCCGGCATTGTTGACCAGGATGTCGATGTGTCCAAAGTCCTCGTGAATCTGCTTCACCACGGCCTCGGTCTCCTCAAAGTTGGCTGCGTTGCTCGCATAGCCCTTTACCTTCACACCATGAGCGGCGATTTCTTGTTCGGTCTGCTTGCCGTTCTCGTCAATGACGAGGTCGGTGAACGCGATATCAGCGCCCTCGGCAGCAAACTTCAGGGCGATGGCCTTGCCGATGCCCCTGGCGGCGCCAGTGATGAGCGCCACTTTTCCTTCTAACATTTTCATTTATCTATTCATTAAGAAGGGACCTAAAGGTCGTAAAGGTCTTTAAGGTCCCTATTGGTTATGGTTGATTACTGACTGATTACCATGCGAACATGGGATAGTCTTTCATCATGTCGTTGACCTTACCACGAACGGCGGCGATAACAGCCTCGTCCTCGGGTGCGCGGAGCACGGTGTCGATGAGCTCGACAATGTCGCCCATCTTGTCTTCCTTGAGGCCACGGGTGGTGATGGCGGGAGTGCCCAGACGCAGACCGCTGGTCTGGAAGGCGCTGCGGTCGTCGAAGGGAACCATGTTCTTGTTGACGGTGATGTCGGCAGCAACGAGGGCAGCCTCAGCCACCTTACCAGTCAACTCGGGATACTTGGTGCGCAGGTCAACCAGCATGCAGTGGTTGTCGGTACCGCCCGAGCAGATCTTGTAACCCTTGTCGATGAGGGCCTGTGCCGGGTTGGAGAATTTCACCAAATGCGACAGCCTTAGCGGCAATAACGTGCTCGAGGGGACCGCCCTGAACACCGGGGAATACAGCGCTGTCAAGCAATGACGACATCTTGCGGATGACGCCCTTCTTGGTGGTCTTGCCCCAGGGGTTGTCGAAGTCTTTACCCAGCAGGATGATACCGCCACGGGGACCACGCAGGGTCTTGTGGGTAGTGCTGGTCACGATGTGAGCATACTTCAAGGGGTTATTCAACAGACCTGCAGCGATCAAGCCGGCGGGGTGTGCCATGTCAATCATGAGCAGTGCGCCCACGCTGTCGGCAATCTTGCGCATGCGCTCGTAGTCCCACTCGCGGCTGTAGGCGCTGGCACCACCGACGATCAGTTTGGGACGCTCGCGCTGTGCCACCTCTTCCATCTGGTCATAGTCCACCAGGTTGGTGTCGGGGGTGACGTTATATTCACAAGCCTGGAACATCAGACCCGAGAAGTTGACGGGGCTACCGTGTGAGAGGTGGCCACCGTGTGCCAGGTTCAGACCCATGAACTTGTCACCAGGCTTGAGGCAAGCCATGAAGACGGCCATGTTGGCCTGTGCACCCGAGTGGGGCTGCACGTTAACGTACTCGGCATCAAAGATCTGTTTCAGACGCTCGATAGCGACGTTCTCGCTCTCGTCAACGCACTGGCAACCGCCATAGTAGCGGTGGCCGGGATAACCCTCGGCATACTTGTTGGTGAGGCAGCTGCCCATGGCCTGCATGACCTGGTCGCTCACGAAGTTCTCACTGGCGATGAGCTCAATGCCGTGTTGCTGACGCTGATGTTCACGCTCGATGATGTCAAAAATCACTTTGTCTCGTTCCATTTTGAGTTTTAAGTTGTTAAAAGATTAAGTAGTTAATTATAAATTAGTTAGTCCTTTTTCGGTTTCTTGCGTACCGACCATCCGAAGTGCCCCAATTCCTCGCCCAGCGCGTAGTAGTGGCCGTGGCAGTAGGTGATGAGGTCGGCGGCCTTCAAATCCAGCGCACCGGTTTCGGGGTCGATGAAACGGTCGTCGGCGATGACGTTCATGACCTCGCCGATGAACATGTCGTGCGTGCCCAGGCGCATGATGTCCCGCACACGACACTCAATGCTCACGGGTGCCTCTTGGATGTAGGGGGCGGTCACGGTCTCGCCCTTGACTGGCGTGAGATGCATCTCATGCCACTTGTTGAAGTCTCGTCCCGAACGCACACCACACCAGTCGGTGGCACGTGCCATCGAACGGTTGGTCAAGTTGAGCGTAAACGCCATGTTGCGCTCCACGATACCGTGGCTGTGGCGCTCGGGCCTGATGGACACATAGCACAAAGCAGGATCGCTGCAGATGGTGCCAGTCCATGCCGCCGTGAAGACGTTATACTCTTCGGGCGACGCCCCGCAACTGACCAGCAGCGCGGGCAGCGGGTATATCATGGTTCCAGGTCTCCAGTTCTGTTTCATGCTATAGTCTCAATTCAAGCTGCAAAAGTAGGCATTTTTTCCTTAATAGATGTGTTTTAAAGGAAATATTTTCAGCTGTTAAGGGGTTGTTAATAACTTTCTTTTGTGTTGACTTGCCGTGACATGTATTATGTCTATCTTTGTAGATTGTAAAACAACCCAATATTAACGTCTAACCGTGCACATCGTTATAGCAGGAAATATCGGTAGTGGTAAATCTACTCTGGCCCAGATGCTAGCCAAGCATTATGGGTGGGAGCCATTCATGGAGCCTGTGGTGGATAACCCTTACTTGAGCGACTATTACAAGGACATCAAACGCTGGTCATTTGCTTTGGAGGTGTTCTTCCTGAAGCAGCGCTTCAAGGACATTATGGGTATTAATGCCAGCGACAAGACAATCATTCAGGATCGTAGCATTTTTGAGGGCGTGTATATCTTCACTGCCAACAACCATGACATGGGCAACATGGATGACCGCGATTTTGAGACTTACATGGAACTGTTCGAGCAGATGATGACCATTGTGCGTCTGCCCGACTTGATGATATATCTGCGTTCGAGCGTGCCCCATCTGGTGGACAACATCCGCAAGCGTGGGCGCGACTACGAACAAACGATGCCGTTAAAGTACTTGACGAACTTGAACGAGCGTTATGAGGACTTCGTCATGAACACTTACAAGGGCCGAAAACTCGTCATCAACGTCGATGATTTGGACTACAAGGAGCGCCCCGAGGACTTCGCCTCGATTGTCGACAAGATCGACGCCACCATGTTCGGCATCTTCGGCCCGTTGGATTAACGACTAAGGACTAACAACTTAAAACTAAAGATATGCATATCGCAGTAGCAGGAAACATTGGCAGCGGCAAAACCACTTTGACCAAGCTGCTCGCTAAGCACTACGGGTGGAGCCCGCGCTTCGAGCCTGTGGACAACAATCCCTATCTGGAGGACTTCTATGCCGACATGTCGCGCTGGTCGTTCAATCTTCAGGTTTACTTCTTGAACAAGCGTTTCAAAGAGGTGGTCGAGATTTCGCAGAGTGAAGAGAACATCATTCAAGACCGCACCATCTATGAGGACGCGTGCATCTTCGCGCCAAATCTGCATGGCCAGGGTCTCATGAGCGACCGTGACTTCAACAACTACAAGGATCTGTTCGAGTTGATGATGTCGCTGGTGAAGATGCCCGACCTGATGATTTACATCCGCTCGACCATTCCCAACCTGGTGCAGCAGATTCAGAAACGCGGCCGCGAGTATGAGCAGACCATGCGTCTGGACTATCTCGAGGGATTGAACAAGCGCTACGAGGACTGGATTGCCGACTACAAGGGCAATCTGGTCATCATCAATGGTGACGAAGTGAAGTTCGGCGACAGTCCTGAAGCCTTCCAGCAGGTGTGCGACAAGATTGACGCCAATCTGTTCGGCATTTTCTCGCCGTTCAACCAGCAGCGCTGATCACCTAAAAACTACGAATTACGCGAATCGCACGAAAGAAAAATTCGTTTGATTCGCGTAATTTGTAGTTTTTAGACTAGCGCTGTCGATCAATCGGGATAGATTTCCTTCTTGGCGGCAGCCAGGGTGTTCTTCATCAGCGAGCAGATGGTCATGGGACCCACGCCACCGGGGACGGGGGTGATGTACTCGCACTTGGGAGCCACCTCGTCAAATTTCACGTCACCGTTCAAGCGATAGCCGTTCTTGGCTGCAGGGTCGGCAACACGGGTAGTGCCCACGTCAATGACAACGGCACCCTCCTTGACCATGTCGGCAGTGACGAAGTCGGGACGGCCGATGGCGGCGATGATGATGTCGGCCTCGCGGCACTCCTCCTTCAAGGTTGCCGAGTGGCTGTGGCACACGGTAACTGTCGAGTCGCCGTGATTCTTCTGGAGCATGAGCTGCGCCATGGGTTTGCCCACAATGTTGCTGCGGCCCAGTACCACGCACTTTTTGCCTGAGGTGGGGATATTGTAGCGCTGCAGCAGGGTGACGATACCCAGAGGAGTAGCCGAGATGAAGCTGGGCAGACCCAGCGTCATGCGGCCGGCGTTCATCGGGTGAATGCCGTCAACATCCTTGCGGTAATCGATGGCGTTGATCACCTTCTGCTCATTGATGTGCTTGGGTAATGGCAGTTGCACGATAAATCCGTCAACGTCGGCATCCTCGTTGAGCTGCTTGATGCAGGCGAGCAGTTCCTCTTCGGTAGCTTCGGCCTCCATGCGGATGAGTGATGACTTGAAACCGCATTTCTCGCAAGCGATCACTTTGTTCTTCACGTAGGCTTCCGAGCCGCCGTCATGGCCCACCAGCACAGCGGCCAAGTGCGGACGCTTCAAGCCCGCAGCTATCATCTGGTCCACCTCTGCCTTGATTTCTTCCTTGATTGCAGCGGCAGTCATTTTTCCGTCTATCAGTTTCATGCTAATCTATATGTCTTTTTTTGATTGTTTTGTTCTTGTTCTCGAAATCGGGCACAAAATTACTGCAAAAAAATCATATATTGAGCACATTAAAGAAACTTTTCCATAATGTGGCCTGTTTTTTAGGCGATTATGCCGTTATTCGCAATTACACGGGGTCGACGTCGTAGTAGAGGCGCACTGACTTCATGCGGGCGTCGGCGGCAAGCATTCTCTCGTAGAGGTCGCGCAGGATCTTTTTCACCTTGGTCATCGAGGCTGCGGTTTCCATCTTTATGGTGATTTGACGGATGTAGAGGTTCTGCACCCTGGAGATGATGGGAGCCATCGGCCCCAGCACCCTAGTGCCGAATACCTGTCGCAGCAAGCCACTGTAACGCACGGCCAGTTCGCCCACAACAGCATCTTCGCGGTGTTTGAGGTAGATGTTGATGACCTTGGTGAACGGCGGATATGCAAACTTTTCACGGTCAGCAAGTTCATGCTGATAAAATCCCTCGTAGTCGTGTGCTTGGACATACTTGATGACATCGTGCTTGGGGTTGCTGGTCTGGATGATGACCTTGCCCTGCTTGTGTGCACGGCCCGCACGACCCGACACCTGTTCCAGCATGTCGAAGGCGCGCTCGTGGCTGCGGAAATCGGGGAAATTAATCATCGTGTCGGCATTGAGGATGCCCACAATGCTCACGGCGTCAAAATCCAAACCCTTGGTCACCATCTGAGTGCCGACAAGGATGTCGGTGCGATGATTGGAGAACTCGTCGATGATGCGGTCATAACTGTTCTTGCTGCGAGTGGTGTCCAGGTCCATGCGCGAAATTTTCTTTCCGGGGAACACGGCGTCGATGTCGTCCTCGATGCGCTCGGTGCCATAGCCGATGATCTCCAGGCCAGGCAACTGGCATGCGGGGCACAAGTCGGGCAAGGGGATGGTGTATCCGCAATAGTGGCACACCAGGCTGCGGCTGTGCTTGTGAAATGTCAGCGACACGTCGCAGTTCTCACATTTGGGCACGCTGCCGCATTCCTTGCAGCGCACCATCGGCGAATAGCCGCGGCGGTTCTGGAACAGGATGACCTGCTCACCGTTATTCAACGCTTCACGGCAGTTGGCGATGAGTTCGTTGCTGAACAAACCTTGCATCTCGCGGCGTTTGCGGGCATCGATGGTGTCGATGATTTTGACCTCGGGCATTTGGATGTCGCCATAGCGGGTGAGCAGTTTCACCAGGCCATATTTCCCTTCCAGCGCTTTGTGATACACCTCGATGGCGGGCGTTGCCGACCCTAACACAGTCTTGGCTCCGTGCATCTGTGCCAGCACCAGGGCTGCGTTGCGGCCGTTGTAGCGAGGAGCGGGGTCTTGCTGTTTGTAGCTGCTGTCGTGCTCCTCGTCCACGATGACCAGCCCCAGGTTAGAGTAGGGGAGGAAGACCGATGAACGTACACCGATGACCACACAAGGCTCTTTGCTGCCAAGCAGGCGCTTCCAGATGTCAACACGCTCATTGTCACTGTATTTAGAGTGGTAGATGAGCAGTTTGTCGCCGAAAACACGTCTGAGTCGGCGCGTCAACTGGGTGGTGAGTGCAATCTCGGGTACGAGATACAGCACTTGTTTGCCCAGTTTCATGGCATCAGCGATGAGGTGCATATACACCGAGGTCTTGCCGCTGCTGGTCACACCGTGCAGCAGGGTGATGGCATGCTGGCGCATGGACTGATGAATCTCTTTATAAGCTCGCTGTTGCTCGTCACTCAGGGTGGGTGGCTCTTCAAGTACACTGCCCAAATCGGCAAAGCGGTTGATTGCCTTTTTGTAAATCTCGAAAACGCCACGTTTTACTGCCTCGCTGAGGACAGCGCCACTCACTTGAGAGCGTTTAAGCAGATTGTCCTTGCTCACCTCGGTGATCTTGCCGCCCTGTAGCCAATGTGACATGTCCAGGTAGGCGAGCAATAGTGATTCTTGCTTTGGCGCACGTTTGAGCTGATCAAAGAATTGATGCAGTGCCTGTTCGTTGTCTCGTGTGATTGTCAGTCGCACGCAGGTTTCGGTTTTGGGTCTGTAATTGTCAACCACACGTTCACTCACATGCAGCGCGTCGATGTCTATCAAGTGGCTGACATTTCGTTCTACGGTCTTGAATCCAGTTGCCTTGGCTAATTCTGCAATCTGAACGCGTCCACGTTGGGCCGTAAAGTCCAAAATTACCCGTTCACGGTCGGTCAACTGCCTTGGCTCATTTTCCTCAAAGTCAGGATTAACACTGATAGTTGTCTCGCTTTCGACCTTCAGGCCTGAAGGGACAGCTGCCTTATAAACTTCACCCACCGAACACAAGTAATAGTCGGCGATCCATTGCCAGAAATCTAACTGAGGGTGACACAAAATGGGCGCATTGTCAAGTGTGGTCAGAATCTCTTTCACCTCATAGCCTTTGGGTTCCCTGTCATGAAGCATCGTCACGATGGCTGTGAAGATTTTTTTTCGGCCAAAGGGTACCAGCACGCGCATACCAATCGAGAGATTCATGCCCTCGGGTATGCGGTAGGTGTAAGTGCCGGGAATGGCCAGCGGTAACAGGGTTTCGGCAAATTTTGGCATTGGTTTTATGTTAAATAATCACTTGAGATAATGAGTTGTTCTTCGCTGAAATTCAATTGACTATAAATATAATTACTGAATTGATGATTTAATGTGATACTTTAAGTTGGTTATATTTGAGTAGTCTTTGGTGAGAAAATCTTAAAGAATCACTATAAATATTATTAGATATATTTGTGATATATAGCATTTTCTTTAATAGACGTTTCGGTCCAACTTACCTCTTTGGGTAATTTCTGGTCGATTCCTCCTTGCAGCAGTTTGACGGCGCGATCGGTGAAACGGTCCACAAAGTTATCGCCCAGGTCAATAGCGTTTTCCCGGCCCACGGCCTCGGCTGTGCCGATGACGTTGGTGGCCACGACGTGAGCACCACAGGACAGTGCCTCGATGACTACTAGCGGCAGTCCTTCAAGGCTGCTTGGCAGCACCAGCAAATCGACGCAATTGAGCATGTCGGGAATCTCCTCGGGAGGCACTTTGCCGGTGAAACGGCAATTCACACCCTTGGATTTCATGAGTTGGCGCGTCTCGTCAAGTTGCACACCGTCGCCGATAGCCCAAAACTCCAGGTTTTCGCCGGATTTTCGCTCAATTTCCTTGTAGATTTCGGGCAAAAGCGTCACGTTTTTCACAGGCTCGAAGCGTCCCACAAAGGCGACAACCTGCTTGCCGGGCTCAATGCCGTAGTGGCGGCGCAGTTCGTCGCGTCGTTCGTCGCTGTAGCGGTTGAACTGCTCGCTGGCACCGTTGAGAAGCACGTCGGCGGGGAAACCGTCGGTAAGCTCGGCGTGAGCCTTATCCAACAAGCCCTGACTAACGAAGAAATTGCAGGTTGCCTCGTGCAATAGCTTGATGGTCATTTCTTTAATCATCGGGTCGCGGGGTGGGTCGGTATAGATGCTCGCACCATGCCAGGTAATGAAACAAGGGATGTGGAGCTGTTTGCCTGCAAACACGGCGGCATGACCCACGATGCGGTCATGGGCGCTGACCAGATCGTGGCCTCGCATCTCCCAACCCAGGCGGTGCAGGCGGTGCAGAAGCGCGCGAGGCGGCTTGCCGAACAAGCGGTGCATGATGGCGTCGCTCCAGCGGCGTCGAAACCAGGTGATGTGGACCCTCACGCCGTCGGCGGTGATCTCGTCGGGGCGAGAGTCGACCTTCTGGGTGTGGCGCACACGGCGCATCAGCCAACCGTCGTACACTTGAAACATGTGCACATCAATCTTGTAATCAGCCACTTGCTGCAAGTGTTTCACGCGGTTGATGACTGCGTTGAATACGCCCAGTCGACGGTTGATGTCGCCCTCGAAAAGTACTGCAATCTGTTTCATAGTCGGATGCTTGCTTTTTAGTCAAGCAAATATACATCACTTTTGACAACTGTGCAAGTGGCCGCCCCGTTTTCCAGGCAAAAACGCACAAAAAAGAGGCCAAACATTGCTGCTTGACCTCTCGGTAGTAGCGGGAGCCAGACTCGAACTGACGACCTTTGGGTTATGAGCCCAACGAGCTGCCACTGCTCCATCCCGCAATTTGCGAGTGCAAAAGTAATGCTTTTTTGGGACGTAGCAAGCAAAATTCAGTAAAAAATGTGCTTTTTAACATATTTTTACCGAAAATAGTAGGTTTTGACCTCAAAAAAACTCCGTTGCGAGTTCCATTTGTCATGGGAAACCCGCAACGGATGAGGTCGGTCTATTGCTTTTCAACGGGGCTTATAAACCGATTTTCTTGAAGAAATCGTTGCCCTTGTTGTCCACGAGGATGAAAGCGGGGAAGTCCACGACGCGGATTTTCCACACGGCTTCCATGCCCAACTCGGGGTATTCGACACACTCGATGCTCTTGATGCTCTCCTGTGACAGGATGGCAGCGGGACCGCCAATGCTACCCAGGTAGAAACCGCCGTGTTTCTTGCAGGCGTCGGTCACCTCCTGGCTGCGGTTGCCCTTGGCAATCATCACCATGCTGCCGCCCAAGCTTTGGAACAGATCCACATAGGGGTCCATACGGTTGGCGGTCGTCGGGCCCATCGAGCCGCACGGCATGCCTTGCGGGGTCTTGGCGGGACCAGCATACAGCACGGGGTGATCCTTGATGTACTGGGGAATACCTTCACCACGATCGAAGCGCTCTTTCCACTTGGCATGGGCAATGTCGCGGCCCACGATGATGGTTCCGGTCAGGGAGACGCGAGTCGATACTGGATATTTGTCAAGGATGGCGAGTGTCTCGCTCATGGGACGGTCCAGGTCAATCTTGATGCCGTCGCCCTCGCCAGCCTGGCGTAACTCTTCGGGAATCAACTCGGTGGGCTTGTCGTCGAGTTTCTCAATCCATACGCCGTCCTTGTTGATTTTGGCCTTGATGTTGCGGTCGGCACTGCAGCTAACGCCCAAGCCGATGGGGCACGAAGCGCCATGGCGGGGCAGGCGCACGATGCGCACGTCATGAGCCATGTACTTGCCGCCGAACTGGGCGCCCAAGCCGATTTTGTAAGCCTCCTCGAGCACCTGTTTCTCGAGTTCCACGTCGCGGAAGGCACGACCTGTCTCATCGCCCGTGGTGGGCAAGTTGTCGTAGTAGTGAGTGGATGCCAATTTCACGGTCAGCAGGTTCTTCTCGGCGCTGGTGCCGCCAATGACGAACGCGATGTGATAGGGCGGGCAGGCTGCAGTGCCCAGGGTGCGCATCTTGTCAACCAAGAAAGGAACCAGTGTGCCCGGGTTGAGCACGGCCTTGGTCATCTGGTACAGGTAGGTCTTGTTGGCGCTGCCGCCGCCCTTGGTGACGCACAGGAAGTGGTACTCCATGCCCTCGGCGCACTCCAGGTCGATCTGTGCGGGCAGGTTGCAGCGGGTGTTCACCTCCTCATACATGCTCAGCGGAGCGTTCTGCGAGTAGCGCAGGTTCTCCTGGGTGTAGGTGTTGTAAACGCCGCGGGCAAGGGCTTCCTCGTCACAGAATCCGGTCCACACCTGCTGACCTTTCTCGCCATGGATGATGGCGGTGCCGGTGTCCTGGCACAGGGGCAGCTGGCCCTTGGCGGCGACCTCGGCATTGCGCAAGAAGGTCAGCGCCACATACTTGTCGTTGTCGCTGGCTTCGGGGTCGCGCAAGATCTTGGCGACCTGCTCGTTGTGCGAGCGGCGCAGCAGGAAATTCACGTCGCGAAAGGCGTGCTGGGCCAGCAGCGTCAATGCCTCGGGCTCGATCTTGAGGATGGGTTTGCCCTCAAACTCGCCCACCGACACATAGTCGCTGGTGAGCTTGTAATATTCGGTGTTGTCTTCACCCAACTGGAACATGGGTGCATAGCGGAATTCGGGATTGTTTGCCATAATTTCGTTTTAAGTTGTTATGTGTTAATAGTTGATTTCAACGGTTCAAAGCGACAAAGATAGTCAAAAAAACTCACATGTCAAAGCCCAGGCGCCTAAAGTCGTCGGGCAGGGGAGCGGTGACGTCGATTTCCTTGCCGCTCACGGGATGTGTGAAACGGATGCGGTGGGCCTGCAGCGAGATGCCGCCGTCGGGGTTGCTGCGCGGGGCACCATACTTCAAGTCCCCCTTGATGGGGCAGCCGATGGCCGACAGTTGCGCCCTGATCTGGTGCTTGCGTCCTGTGATCAGGTCTACCTCGAGCATCCAGTAGCGTTGGCTTGCGGCGATGATGCGGTATTTCAACACGGCCTTCTGGTGGCCCTCGCGCGGCACGCTGCTCACGTGGGTTTTGTTGCCCTGCTCCACGCTCTTGAGGTAGTGGGTGAGCGTGCCTTCCTGCTCGGGCGGTTGTTTGCCCACCACAGCCCAGTAGGTCTTGTGGACCTCGCCCTTGCGGAACAGTTCATTCATGCGCGACAACCCTTTGCTGGTGCGTGCCATTACCACAAGGCCGCAGGTGGGGCGGTCGATGCGGTGTGTCACCCCCAGGAACACGTTGCCGGGTTTGTCATATTTTTCTTTAATCCACGCTTTCACCGAGTCGATGAGCGTGGGGTCACCGGTACGGTCGCCCTGCACCAGTTCGCCAGCGCTCTTGTTGACGATGACGATGTGGTTGTCTTCATAAACTACTTCCATATTTGCTCCAAATCGGTCATTGGCACGCCCAACGATGGCGGCTGTGCAAAGTTACGGATTTTTCCCCAATAATCGGATTGTTTTTCGAAGTGTTTTATAAAGTGCTGAAAATCAATAGTTTGTCATATTTCTTGCAAAATGGTTTGCAAACGCTTGAAAATTAGTGTTTTATGCTGAAATGAATAGCTTTTTGATAAAAAAACGAAAAAAAGATGTTCACTTTAACATTATATTAAAAAATTTACATTATCTTTGCATGCCTATCTATTTTGATGTGGTGTTAAGAAGCTAAAAATCTTTACAAAGGCTAAAGGAATGATATGGCATTTCACAGTTACTGAAGGATGGCGTATTGTGAAGGCATCATTTCTTGTGCCGTGAATGTTTTGAAGTTTTGAGACTATTGCATGAAAAGAGGTAGACAAACCACCATAGTAAACTTTTAAAACATTAATAATTAATCTATTAAATTAAAATTTATGAGTCTAAAACATTTACTCTTGTTCCTTGTCATGGCACTTGCCACGCTCGGTGTTTCGGCACAGGTGAGTGGTACGGTGTATGATGAGAACAACGAACCGGTTATCGGTGCTTCGGTCGTTCAGCAGAGCAATCCCAAGAACGGCGTCGCAACCGATTTCGACGGTCACTTCTCGTTGAATGTGCCAGTAGGCACTAAGATTAAGGTTACCTATGTGGGCTATGAAGATGCTGTTCTCGACGGTAAAGCCGGAATGACTATCGTCATGAAGCCCAAAGGTGAAATGCTTAACGAGGTCGTTGTTACTGGTTACCAGAAAGTGGACAAACGACTCTTTACTGGTGCTACCCAGAGCGTCGACGCCGAGAAGACAAAACTCTCGGGTGTGGCTGACGTGAGCCGTGGTCTGGAAGGCCGCGTCTCGGGTGTGCAAGTGCAAAACGTTTCTGGTACTTTTGGTACGGCGCCCAAGATCCGCGTGCGTGGTGCTACCTCAATCTACGGTAGCTCCAAGCCCCTGTGGGTAGTCGATGGTGTGATTCTGGAGGACAACGTGGACATCAGTGCCGATGATCTCTCGTCGGGTGACGCTACCACGCTGATCGCTTCGGCTGTCGCCGGTCTGAATGCCGACGATATCGAGAGCTTCCAGATCCTGAAGGATGGTTCAGCAACCTCGATCTACGGTGCCAAGGCCAACGCTGGTGTGATTGTTATCACCACCAAGACGGGCCGCAAGGGTACGTCTAACATCAACTACACGGGTGAGTTCACCTACCGCCTCAAGCCCAACTACCGCGACTTCAACATCTGCAACTCACAGGAGCAGATGAGTATCTTGCGCGAGATGGAGCAGAAGGGTTGGTTGGAGTATGCATCGTTGGTTAACAGCACCACTTCGGGTGTTTATGGCCAGATGTACACCCTGATGGACACTTATGATCCGATTACAGGAACCTACGCTCTGCCCAACACTCAGAACGCCCGCAACCAGTACTTGCGTGAGGCTGAGATGAGGAACACCGACTGGTTTGACCTGTTGTTCAACAGCAACATCATGCAGAACCATGCTGTCAGTGTTTCGGGTGGTACCGAAAAGGGTTCGTTCTACACCTCGGCATCGGTAATGACCGACCCGGGATGGTACAAGAGCAGCCGCGTGGAGCGTTACACCTTCAACGCAAATGCTATCTATAATCTCACGGACAAGATTAAGATCAAGATTTTGAACAGCAACAGTTTCCGTGACCAGAAGGCTCCTGGTACCTTGAGCCAGAACGTGGACGTGGTTTACGGCGAGGTAAAGCGCGACTTCGATATCAACCCCTATAGCTTTGCGTTGAACACTGCGCGCACGCTTGACCCCAATCGTCGCTATGTGCGCAACTACACCAGCTTTAACATCTTTGACGAGTTGGAGTCCAACTACATCGATGTTGAGGTTACCGACCTCAAGTTCCAGGGTGAGCTTACCATTAAGCCCATCATGAAGGCTGACCAGTCCCTCGAGTTCAACCTCTTGGGTTCAATGCGTACTGTGAACTCCGAGCAGAACCACTATGTGCTCGAGCGCAGTAACCAAGCTAACGCTTACCGTGCCGGTATCGATCCCGAGAACGCTTCGATTCGTGCATCCAACACTTATCTGTACACTGACCCCGATGTCGAGAACGCTCTTCCCGAGACGGTTCTTCCCAAGGGTGGTATGATCTTCTTCTCGAAGAACAGCCTGAAGACCTTTGACATCCGTGTTACCGGTCAGTATCAGCGTGACATCAACAACGGCCAGCACCTGCTCAACCTGTATGGTGGTATGGAGGCCAGCCGCGTGGATCGTTTCTATCAGTCGTTCGAAGGCTGGGGTATTGTTTATGACAACGGTAACCTGCCCTTCACCGATTGGCACCTCTTCAAGCAGATGCAGGAAGAGAATGGCGCTTACTACAGCTTGAGCAAGAGCAAGCGTCGCAACATGGCTTACTTTGCTGTTGCCAACTACGCTCTCCTGGGTCGCTATGTGCTCACCGGCACATTCCGCTATGAGGGTTCTAACCTCATGGGTAAGACCAACCAGAGCCGCTGGCTTCCCACCTGGAACATCTCGGGTGCATGGAACATCAGCGACGAGCCTTTCTTCATGAATTCAAACCTTTATCAGAAAGGTATCATCTCAACTGCTAAGCTTCGTGCGAGCTACTCACTGACCGGTGAGAGCGGCCCCATGGGTTATGCCAACGCCGAGGCTCTGTATTATCCCACCCGCATGTGGCGTCAGGAAACCAGCGCCATGGAGATGGGTCTGTATCTGGCCGGTCTGGGTAACAGCGAGCTGAGCTACGAGAAGAAGCATGAGTTCGACCTTGGTGTTGACCTCGGTTTCAACTTCAACCGCTTCAACCTCGTGTTTGACTGGTACATGCGCAACAACTTCGACCTGATCGGTTTGATCCGCACCCAGGGTATCGGTGGTATCACTCAGAAGTATGGTAACGTGGCCGAGATGAAGTCTCATGGTGTTGAGTTCGCTTTGTCAACTCACAACATCTTGCCTTCACGTCCCGGTGGCTTCGCATGGAGCACCGACTGGACCTTCTCCTATGCCGAGACCGAGATTACCAAGCTGCAGTCACGTTCGCGTGTCATCGACCTGGTAACTGGTGGCGGTTTCCCCCTCGTTCACTATCCGCACCGTGCTATCTTCTCGATTCCCTTCGCAGGTCTTGACAGCCACGGTCTGCCTCTGGTATATGACGAGACTGGCAACATCTCCAACCAGGGTGTGAACTTCCAGGAGTATGAGGCTCTGGGTTACCTCAAGTATGAGGGTCCCGTTGATCCCACCATCACTGGTGGTCTGGGCAACCAGTTTGATTACAAGGGCTTCCACCTGAATGTCTTCATGACCTACTCGTTTGGCAACAAGCTGCGTCTTGACCCCGTCTTCAGGGCTGGTTACAGTGACTTGACTTCCTTTACCAAGGACTTCAAGAACCGTTGGGCTCTGCCCGGTGATGAGGCTGTTACCGACATCCCCGCCATCGCATCACGTCGTCAGCTCTATAACAACGACTACCTGAGCATGGCTTACAATGCCTACAACTACAGCACTGCTCGTATCGCTGATGGTGGTTTCATCCGCCTGAAAGAGATTTCTTTGACCTACGATCTGCCCAAGTCATTTATTTCGCACATTCGTTTGAACACCGCTTCGGTTAAGCTGGCCGCTACTAACATCGGTCTGCTCTATGCCGACAAGAAGCTCAACGGACAGGATCCTGAGTTCTTCAACAGTGGTGGTGTGGCTTCGCCCAACCCCAAGCAGTTCACTCTCACCGTGCGTCTGGGTATGTAATACATGTTACACATTATATAATATATAATAGATTATGAAACTACGATATAAAATCTTATTCATTGCAGTTGCGCTGATCGGTTTGAGCTCTTGCAAGGACTTCCTTGACGAAGTGCCCGATACCCGCGTTTACCTGGTGAACCTGGATCAGTTGCAGAAACTGCTTGTCACGGGCTACACCGATTCAAACTATGCTCTTGTAGGCGAGTTGTCGAGCGACAACGTCATCGATAACAATTCACCCAGTGATGATGGTATGCGTTACCACCTGGGTTTCTACGATCAGTATGATGAGCAGGTTTACCGTTGGGAGGATGTTGACCTGAACATTACCGACAGTGACTCTCCTTCGGGTGTGTGGAATGGTTGCTATGGTGCAATCGCATGTGCCAACGCTGTTCTTGACAGGGCTCTCGAGTTCGAGGAGACCGGTATGATTGGTGACGAACCCATGACTCCTGCCCAGCTGGAGCATCTCCATGCCATCATGGGTGAGGCTTACATGATTCGTGCCTATCACCACTTCATCCTTGCGCAGATGTTCTGTATGCCTTACCGTGGTGAGAGCCTCAGCGCTCAGTATCCTGGTATCCCCTATGCAACTGAGCCCGAGACCACGCTCGACCCCAAGTATGACCGTGGCACTCTGCTTGAGACCTATCAGAAGATTGAGGCTGACCTCCAGCTCGGTTTGAAGTATATCACCGAGACCTACTATGAGGTTCCCAAATACCACTTCAACATTGCTTCTTCCAATGCTTTCGCTGCACGCTTCTATCTGATCAAGCGTGACTATGAGAAGGTGGTTGAGTATGCAACTGCTGCATTCAAGGGCAATGACCCCGCTACCATGCTTAACGATGGCTGGTGGCAGGAGAACTTCTACTACATCAGTGACATCGGCCGCTACTTCACCAGCGTCGAGCGTCAGGCCAACTTCCAGCTCTTCACTAGCTACAGCACCTGGTGGCGCCGCTTCCTGGGTTATCGCTTCACCTGCAACCGTGATGCTAAGCGTGGTACCCTGCAAGGTCCTGGTCCGTCTTGGAAGGACTGCAAGTGGAAGAACAGCGTGACCAAGGAGACCTTCGCTATGATGCCTTGCTTCAACGGTGTCTGCGGTAGCGCAGGTGGTTCAGAGTATGGTGTTTACTTCGCTGGTACTTGCTTCGAGCAGTTTGAGTACACCGACAAGATTTCGGGCATTGGCTACTGCCATGAGATCCGTCCCGAGTTCACTGTCGAGGAAACCCTGCTCATGCGTGCCGAGGCTAACATCTTCTTGGGCAACATTGATGCTGCCTTCCAGGATCTCTTCATCTGGAACGAGGAGCACCTCTCACCCAAAGAGTCTGACCGTTACAACCACTATCAGCTCACTCCCGAGCAGATCACGTCGTTCTACAGCTACTACGATGATCCCAACCGCAAGGATCCGGGTTACAACATCGTGTTGAAGTTCCACATCGATGAGGTTTGCCCCAGTGACAAGTATCACCTCACCAATGAGATTGAGCCTTATCTGCAGTGTGTACAGCACTTCCGTCGCATCCAGATGGTTCACATGGGTACCCGTTGGTTCGACATCAAGCGCTATGGCTTCAGTATCAAGCACAAGTATGGCATCAGCGACGAGTACACCCTCGATGTACTTGACCCGCGCTATGCTATCCAGATTCCTAACGAGGTAATCGGTGCTGGTCTGGAACCCAACGAGCGTGTCACCACCAATGCTCTTAGCAGTGCTGTCGTTATCAGCAGCAGCAAGAATGAACGTATTTCAGATTAATCATCACACACGTTTCAATCAATATGAAAAAGATTCAATATTATATCTCAGCGTTGCTGCTCGTGGCTGTGGCTGCCATGTCACTCTCATCGTGCAGCGAGGACAAGTTGGGCCCCACCATCTTCCCCGATGTTGACGAAACACTCGACCCGACATCCTATACCTACAAACTTGATAAGTTTGTGAAGGAAAACTATTTGGATAAATACAACCTGACGTTCCTCTATAAGATGCCGGACATCAGCACCAACATGAACTACAACCTGGTGCCCGCCACCTATGAGAACTCTATCGACTTGGCTGTATTGTGTAAGCATCTGTGGTTTGATGTGTATGACAGCGTAGCTGGCGAACAGTTCCTCAAGACCTATGGTCCCCGCATCATTCTGCTGATTGGCTCACCGGCCTATGACCCCTATGCAGGTACCGAGACTATCGGTCTTGCCGAGGGTGGTATCAAGATTTCATTGTTTAAGGTCAATGCGATGAACATCAATGACTTTAACATGATGAATGAGTACTACTTCAAGACCATGCACCATGAGTTTGCTCACATTCTGCACCAGACCAAGACCTATCCTTCGGAATTCAACAAGATTTCTGTAGGTCACTATGATGGTACCAACTGGCAGTATCGTGGCAACGAGGTGACCTCGATGGGCTTCGTGACCAACTATGCTTCAAGTGAGTTCCGTGAGGACTTTGCCGAGACAATTGCTAACTACATTGTCAAGACCGATACTCAATGGAACCGCATCCTCGAACTTGCTCAGCGTGGTTATGCCACCTCGGCAAGCGACGACGACTTCACTGCTGTTTACTACAGCTACTACTACTATCCCGACAACGACAACACCCAGGATCTCGTTTACTGTGAGGAGCGCTTTGTTGTCACCGTTACCGAGGAGGATGGTACTGTCAACAAGTACTATCGCAACGACCGTGACCCGCAGGGCAACCGCATCGTTGTCTATGATGTGATTGACGAAGACGGCATCGATGGCGCCGAGGCTATTCTCGAGAAGGTGAGAATCGCTCGCACATGGTTGCAGGATGAGTGGGGTGTTGACCTGGATGAGTTGCGCCGTGTTGTTCAGTACCGTCAGGCTACTTACAATATGGATAATCTGCGCAAGTGGGTTTATGACATCCAGTAATGTTTTACCTTTAATCTTGAAGTAAAGAATATGAAAAAGTATATTAATATTTTTCTGCTGGCTATTGTAGCGGTTGCCACATTGTCATTGACCTCATGCACCAATGAACTCGACGAGATCTTTGATGAGGATGCCGTGGCACGCTTGGATGCTGCTAAGGCCGAATATTCCAATATTTTGACCGATAAGGGTGGCAAGTGGCAGCTTGAGTACTTTGCTAACAGCAATGAGCAGGGCTACATCTACCTCATGACGTTCAAGAACGATGGTTCGGTGACCATCTCGGGCATGAACAAGTGGATCAGCTTTGTTGACGGCAGCAGCACTACGGGCTCGAATGCTTATGGTAGCGCCACATCCCTGTGGGAGGTTATTGCCGACAATGGTCCTGTCCTCTCGCTCAACAGCTTTAACAAGTACTTCCACCTCTTTGCTGATCCTGAGGATATCCCCAGCTCAAGTGATGAGGATGATGATGAGACCGGTTATGGTCACGAAGGTGACTATGAGTTTGACATCATGAAGTACTCCAATGACACGCTTTACATCTCGGGCAAGAAGCATGGTATCGACATGATCATGACACGCGTCGATGCGAACTATGACGATCAGGTTTACATGAACGAGGTTATCGCTATGGCCGATTCCTTCTTCAATGCCAAGATTCCCTATGTTTACATCAATCTCCCGAACGATGTAAGGTACATTGTCAAGAACGGTGCAACGAGCATCCTGTCGATGTATAAGGAAGGTGAGGATGAGATCTCGACCAGCGAGAGCTACAACATCATCATCACCCATGATGGTCTGTCATTCATGACGCCCATTACACTTGACGGATATGTGATCCAGAATTTCACCCGTCAGCCTGATGGCTCGCTGCTGTGCCGTGATGACCAGCAGACCACGATGACTGCCGATGATTTGAGTGCGGTGTTTGCTAACAAGACCCTTTCATGGCGCATGGATGTGAACAAAGCCGGTGGTGTCTTCGCTAGCTATATCACCAGTTTGGCTCAGGAATTGAAGGATTACAACAAGTCCAATCTGGTTTATGTGCAGATGAATTATGACAACACGCTTGAGACTTACATTTGCACCTTCTTTGTGAAGAAGGGTTCAAACACCTTCAAGCCCACTTTCTACTTGACTTTGGATCTGGTCGGTGAAACACAGATCAAGATGAACTTTGCCGCCGAGGGTGACAAGGCTGCCCAGACCTATTCTGAGCGTTGTCCGTCGATGAAGGCTATTGTTGATGAGTTGGGTTCACACACCTACAACATGAGTGCCAACTCCTTGCTCGCTCCAGTGAACATGACGCTCAGCCAGAGCGACGCTCCTGCCAACTACTCGCTCTGGAACCTGTAATGACTGATATCCGACAGCCTGGGAGCTGTTCCCTGGCACCCAGGCTGTTGTTAATTGGAAATTAATTATTTTATTAATATTACTAATTTTTTATTTCGTTTATGAAAAAGATTTTACTTTTAGCTGTTGCTGCACTGATGGTGACTTCTGCCGGTGCACAGCTTAAGCAAACTGCTGTAAGCAGTAAGAAAGCGATGAAGCAGCTTGATTATGTTCAGAAGCCTCAGGCTTTGAAGCAGGAAATGCACGCTGCTAATGCTAATCCTTCATTTGTAACCAACTTCCGTGCTCCTAAAAAAGCCGATGGTTATGTTGATGCTTATTGGAGGCGTCCTGCTGGTTTGTTCCCCGGTTTCGAGGTAATGGAGGATGGTGCTGATGCCGGTGGTTACTACATGCCTCTGTATTTCGCTAAGCCCTATACAGACTATGAGTTCTTGGGCGTTGCCGAAGGTGCTGGCGATGATGCACTCTTCTCATGGGAATACCTGAAGTATATCCACACCGAAGCTGGTTGGGAGCAGCCGCTGTTGACCTATGCTGGCAATCCCCTGACCGTTAACTATGTTTGGGGTGAGGAGGACGAGGTGCCCACTTTGATCGTCGAGACTCCCGAAGATGGTAACATGTACTTTTATCAGCCTGGTGGCTATGAGATGTCTGGTGACAGCGATCATCCCGTTGTTGGTACATTCCACGTCTCCTACGTTGAGTCAACTCCCAGTGCTTTTGACTTCTACGAGGTAGAGGGTCGTGAACTGATGGTTAGCAGTAAGACCTTCTGCTCTGGTGGCCGTCATGCCGACCAGCGTTACTTGTTGACTTATTATACTGGCTGTGAGCCTTATGGTGACAATGAGGATGGTTTTTGGTTTGGTAAAAACGGTGGCCGTGCCAACGGTATGCCTGTTAACGGTATCGCTCAAGTCTTTGAGAAACCGACTGCTCCCTATTTGCTCAAGCAAGTTGAACTGATGACAACAGAGCTGTCAGTGACTGGTCCTGTTGACATGACTTGCCATGTTTACAAGTTGCCGCAGGGTGTGCCCCAGTATGACCCTGATCGTTCTGTAGGAATCTATGAGGAAGACTTTGGTGAGGAGATCGCTTACGGTCGTGCATCGCTGACCCCGGAGACCAATGAAACCACTGATGGCTTAATCGTTTTCACCCTCTACGGTGAGGAGGATGGTCTTGAATATGAGATCACTCCGACTATCGAAGATGCTATCATCATCACCATTGATGGTTATAATGACGAGGGTATGGAGAACTTGGCAAACTTCTCAGCTCTTATCAGTTCTGATACTGACTCAGATGAGGGCTATGGCGAGTTGGCTTACATCAAGTACGGTCTCTCCAATGATGACGGCACTTTTTCTGGTGAATATGTTTGGGCTGGTATGAATAACTTCTTCAGCGCTGGTAATGACCAAGGCATGAAGATGAAGACCGGTATGACGATCTTCATCACTGTTGACAATCCCTTCCTCACCTACAACTACAATATTGAGGATGGCGAGTACACCTTCCCCGCTGAGGGTGGTCTGATGGAGAAAGTGCTGTATGAGGACGAGGATGAGACCATCGTTACCCGCAGCATCGAGTTCTTCTCCTACATGCCCAGCGTTGACGAGGGTTGGACGCTCACTTGTGACGGTGACGACGTTCCCGAATGGTTGAGCATCGAGCTCACCGACGGTGAGGACGCAAACGGCGAGTTTGACAACTCGGTACTTGCCGAGGTTACCGCCGAGCCTCTTCCCGAGGGTGTTGCCTATCGTGAGGCTGTTGTTCGCTTCGGCTTCCCCGGTGCCTTCCTGGATTACACCTTCAAGCAGGGTACTCCCAGCGACTACAAGAAGGGTGACGTGAACGGTGACGGTGATGTCAACATTGGTGACATCAATGCCCTGATCTCTATCATCCTGGGTGGTGAGGACAACACTAATGGTCGCTCGGACGTGAACGGTGACGGTGATGTGAACATTGGTGACATCAACGCTGTTATCGCTATCATCCTGGGTGGTGGTGAGTAATCATCCCACAGATGATTTTAACTGAGACTATTACAGTTTCTTAACATATCATCTATTACCTCAAGAAACGGGACGCCTGCTAGAAGGCTTCCCGTTTCGCTTTTTTTTAGTAGTTTTTTGTGGAGTTGACGTATGATGTTTTTTTTATTTAATTTTTTGTTGCAAATTTGCAAAATAGTATTCAGCGGATGTGTATGCATGTATTGAGACTCACCTGTAAATACATGCCGCATCATGTCAATTCAACGACTTGGTGTTGATGCTAAAAAGTATCAGTATTGTTAACCTAATTATTTGAATTATGAAAAAGATCTTTACATTTGTCTTCTTGGCGTTGCTGGTGATGGCTGCCAACGCTCAGCTCAAGCCCGGTGTCGAGAACATGAAGAAAGCGAAACAGTCGCTTGATTGTGTTCAAAAACCTCAAGTGTTGATGCAAGAACTGCATGCAACCTGCATTAACCCGACTGTTGTAGCCAAGGCTTTCAATATCAAAGATGGTTTCGTTGTTCCTCCTTATTGGCGGCGTCCTGCTGGTGTTTTCCCTGGAATTATGATAATGGAAAACGGTACCTATGACGGTGAATATTACATGCCATTATATATCGCAAAGCCCTATGTTGATTATGGGTTCACTGCTGTCGCTGATGGTGTCTCAAATCCTACTTTTCATTGGAACTATCAGAAGTATGTCCGCAACGTCAATGGGGAGTGGGAACAACCAACGCTGTTCTACGAGGGCAATCCCCTTGTTGTTAACTATCTGTGGGGTGAGGAGAATGAGGTGCCTGAATTGCTTTGCTATGATGAGAACAATAACCTCTACACCTATCAGCCAGGAGGTTATGAGATGTCAGGAAGCTCTGACTATCCAGTAGTCGGTAACTTTCATGTCAGTTATGTTGAGGTAGTTCCCAGTAATTATGATCTTTATGACAAGGAAGATGTTTACCTGTTGCAGAACAGTAAGACATTCTGCCCTGGTGGTCGCCAAGGCAACGTGCGCTACATGATGACCTATACCAAGGGTTGTGAGCCTTGTCCCGGCAACGAAGAAGGCTGGTGGTTTGGCAAGAATGCAGGCCGCACCAACGGCATTGCCCAGGCCTTTGAGAAACCCACATCTCCCTATCTGCTCAGGCAAGTGGTGCTTTATACAGCTCTGCTTGAGGTTATCGATAATGTGGAGATGACCTGCCATGTTTACAAGTTGCCCAATGGCATTCCCGCTTATGATCCTGAGAATCCTGTGGCTCTCAATGAGGAGGACTTCGGCGAGGAAATCGCTTTTGGCCGTGCCGAGCTCAATCCCGAGACCAATGATGCGACCAGTGGCTTGGTTATCTTCACCCTCTACAATGCTGAAGATGGTCTTGAGTATGAGGTCATGCCCACGATTGATGATGCCATCATCATCTGTATCGACGGTTACAATGACGAGGGAATGGAGAATCTGAAAGACTTCACAGCCCTAATTAGCTCAGATATCAAGTCTGATGAGGGCTATGGTGAACTGGCTTATATCAAGTACAATCTTCCCGATGAGGACGGCAACTTGTCCGGTGAGTATGTTTGGACCGGTCTGAACAACTTCTTTTTAAGCGGCCAGATGATGACTGGTCTTACAATCTTTATTACTGCAGACAATCCCTTCCTCATTTACAAATACGGAGAATATGAGGATTGCGAGTTTACCTTCCCTCCTGAGGGTGGTTTCATGGAAAAGCCGATTCATACTCAAGTGTATGGTGACACTGTTGCCCGGGGTATCGATTTCCTCTCTTATGTTCCCAGTGTTGATGAGGGTTGGATTGTGACCTTGGCCGATGGTAATGACCTCCCAGATTGGTTGAGCATCGAGCTCACGGTTTTTGCTGAGCCCTTGCCCGAGGGCATCAACTATCGTGAGGCCGTTGTCCGCTTCGCTATCCCGGGCTCTTATCTTGACTTCAAGTTCAAGCAGAGAGGAGAAAGTCTTCCTCCTTGTCTGCCTCCTGGCGAAGAGCCGAACATCTCTCATGTGAACCATCTGATCTACTTGATTCTCGAGAACATGTATGATGACTGTTATG
Organism: uncultured Bacteroidales bacterium; assembly: GCA_902784675.1. Lineage (GTDB taxonomy): Bacteria > Bacteroidota > Bacteroidia > Bacteroidales > Muribaculaceae > Sodaliphilus. Next base: position 27,777 of record CACZVR010000001.1, read on the forward strand.
ACATCAATAAAGATGACGAACTGAACATCGGCGATGTTAATGCCTTGATTAACATCATCCTTAAATTATAATGAATTGACAAGTGGTGACAGTATTGGGATAAATCACCACCTGAGTTAAACGAGACGAGAAGACCTCAATCAGGCTTCCCGTCTCGCTTTTTTGTTGTATGGGGATTTTGTTGTATATTTGCACACATGAACAACAAACAGGAGAATAAGGAGTTGAAGCAAGTGCGCATCACAGCCATGCGGCAGACGGTGTATCAAGATCTCATGGCAAGCTATGAGAATCCCATCGATCATGCCTGCGACATCACTGTGGGACAGACCTTTGTTTCGGTCGGCGGACAGCGCCCTGATGGCATGTGTCCTAGTGCATGGGAGTCGATGAGGCCCTTTGTTGAGGCGTTGGCACGCGGCGAGGGCAATTTCTATGACGGCTGGATGCAGAATCCCCATTCGGCGATGATCTCGTGCAACGACGGCTTCCGTCCTGTTTCCTTCTATTTAGAAACCATCAATAATGTCAACTGATATGAAAATCAATTCTGCCGAATTCACCATCAGCAACAGCGACTACCGCAAGTGTCCCGACAGCAAACTGCCCGAGTATGCATTCATCGGGCGCAGCAACGTGGGTAAATCGTCGCTCATCAATATGCTCACTGGGCGCAAAGCGTTGGCCAAGACCAGCGCCACACCAGGCAAGACGATGCTTATCAACCACTTCCTCATCAACGGCGAGTGGTATATCGTCGATTTGCCGGGATATGGTTATGCCAAGCGCAGCAAGGAATCACGCGATCAGTTGTGGCGCATGATTCAGGGCTATGTGATGGGACGTGAGCAGATGACCAACCTTTTCGTCCTCGTGGACAGCCGCATCAAACCGCAAAAGATTGATCTCGAGTTTATGGAATGGCTGGGCGAGCACGGTGTGCCGTTCTCCATCGTCTTCACCAAAATGGACAAACTCGGAAAGGTGGCCGGCCCTGCAGCTGTAGAGGATTACAAGAAAGTGCTGCGCAAGACCTGGGAAGAACTGCCTCCCATCTTCATGACCTCGAGTGAGGATGCCCGTGGCCGCGACGAACTGTTGAACTATATCGATACTATCAACAAACAACTTAAACAACAATGAAAAAGACAACGATGACCATATTGGCGACAATGGTCGCCTTGATATCATTGGCTCAAAGCCACATGGAGTTGAACTTGAGCGAAGGCTGGCAGTTTTCGCGAGACAAGGCCAACTGGCAAGAGGTGACCGTGCCTCACGATTGGGCCATTGGCGGTCCTTTTGACAAGAAATGGGATCTGCAGGTTGTTGCCATCAAGGAGAATGGCGAAGATGTCGCTACCGAGAAGTCGGGCCGTTCGGGTGCTCTGCCCTGGATCGGAAAGGGCTACTATAAGACCACGTTTACCGTCCCCCAAGGTTACAAACATGCCCAATTAGTCTTTGACGGTGCGATGGCCGACCCCTATGTCTATGTCAATGGCCAACTCGCTGGACATTGGGCCTACGGATACAATGCTTTCATCGTTGATGTGACTCCCTTCATGCACACCGATGGCTCATCTAATACGCTTGAAGTGCGCCTCGAGAACAAGGAGGAAAGCAACCGCTGGTATCCTGGAGGTGGTATCTACCGTCCTGTCAAGTTGGTGATGACGCGTGAAAAAGACGCCTCTCTTGATACTTGGGGCTTGTTTGTGCGCACCCTTGGTATCGATGGCGAGAAGGCGACGCTCCAAGTGGAACATCAGCTTGATGGCGCTACTATTCTTGACAATGACTTTGAACTGGAGATAACGCTTAGCGATGCTCGAGGAGAAAAGGTGGGCGGTGCTAAAACCTGTCCCGATGGCATGGGTCGTTTCGCCACATGCATGGAGGTGTATGTACCCTCGTTGTGGTCTCCCGAGAGTCCTTATCTCTATACTGTCACCGCAACATTGCGTCACAAGGGCATCGAGGTGGATTGCCAGACTTCAAAGTTCGGCATCCGCACAGTCTCGTTCAGCAAGGAGGGCGGTTTCCAGCTCAACGGTGAGCGCCGCAGCATCAAGGGCGTGTGCCTGCACCATGACTTGGGCCCGTTGGGTGCTGCTGTCAATAAGACTGCGCTCATCCGCCAGATCGAGATGATGAAGGCCATGGGAGCCGATGCCATCCGCACCAGCCACAACATGCCCTCCACGATGCAGATGGAGGTGTGCGACAGTTTGGGCATGATGGTCATGGCCGAGAGCTTTGACGGTTGGAAAGAGCCCAAGGTGCGCAACGGCTATGGCAGCTATTGGGACGAGTGGTGGCAGCAAGACATCCGCAACCTTGTGCTCAATCACCGCAATCACACCAGCATCATCCTGTGGAGCGTGGGCAACGAGATTCCCGAGCAGTGGAAACCCGAGGGCGTGAAGCGCTACAAGGACTTGATTGCCTTATGCCACCGGTATGACCCCAGCCGCATGGTCACCTGTGGCATGGACCAGGCCGATGGCACCATCTGGTGCGGCTTTGCCCAAGTGGCCGACGTGCCCGGCTATAATTACCGCTTGCACAAGTATCAGGAGATGATCGAGCGCCTGCCCCAGGGCTTCATCCTGGGCAGCGAAACGGCCTCGACCGTGAGCACTCGCGGCCATTATTGTTTCCCCGACACCATCGCAACCAACAAGGCTTGGCCCGATGGCCAATGCTCGGGCTACGACGTGGAGTATTGCTGGTGGAGCAACGTGCCCGATGATGACTGGAAGATGCAGGACGACTTTGATTGGACCGTGGGTGAGTTCGTTTGGACAGGCTATGATTATCTGGGTGAACCCACCCCCTATGACGAGTACTGGCCCTCGCGCAGCAGCTATTTCGGCATCTGCGACTTGGCCGGTCTGCCCAAGGACCGTTATTACTTGTATCGCAGTCACTGGAACAAGAATGAGCACACCATCCACCTGTTGCCCCACTGGACATGGCCCGACCGCAAGGGCAAGGTGACTCCCGTCTATTGCTATACCGACTATCCTAGCGCCGAACTCTTTGTCAATGGCAAGAGCCAAGGACGCATCACCAAAAATGATACTACTCGTTTGGATCGTTACCGCCTGCGCTGGCGCAACGTCATCTATCAGCCTGGCGAGTTAAAAGTGGTGGTCTATGATGAAAACGGCAACAAGGCGGGACAGCAGATTGTGCGCACTGCAGGCAAGCCTAAACGCCTGCTGCTTGAGCCCGAGCGCAAGACCATCAAGGCCGACGGCAACGACCTCGCTTATATCACTGTGAGCCTCGTCGACAAGAACGGCACCTTGTGCCCAGATGCTGCCAACCGCTTGCAGTTCAGTGTCACAGGTGCAGGTTCTTATAAGGCCGCCTGCAATGGTGATGCCACGTCGCTGGAACCCTTTACTCAGCCGCAGATGAGTCTGTTCCACGGCCAGTTGGTGGTCGTTTGCCAAGCTGGAAAAACTCCTGGTGTGATGACCCTCAACGTCAAGGACCCCGCCACAGGCATGAAATCCACAGTCAACATAACCGTGAAATAATTGTTATGTGGAAGGCGGCAATGCCGCCTTTGTACATCATGGTTGACGTTTATCTTTTCAATCCCGAGCACGACCTGGCGTTGGCGCATGGGGCACACAACTACACGGCCCCGCCATTTGCCCGCCAGTTCCGTCGTGACCTGCGGTTACTGCCTGCCTGGCTAGCGCCTGAAGGGTCATATATCGCCATACCAGATGATTGCTTGATTGAAGAGGATTACCGTTGGCTACTAAATCATCATCTCGATATAACGCCTGTCCATTTCAGCAAAATCGCTGAATTGGGCCCATGCCGCATTCATCCTTGGGGCTGGGATGCCGCGTTGCGCTACCGTTTGCTGCAAGCGGGAGTCTCGCCCGAATATCTCCCCACCGATGGGCAGTTGGACTGGATTCGTCGTTTGTCTCATCGTCGTACAAGCATAGCTGTGCATCAGGCTTTGGGCGAGGTTTTCTCGCCTTGTCCTGTGGAGCTGGAAAGCTACGATGATGTGATGGCGTTTGCTTTGTCTCATCCGGGCTGCTACCTCAAGATGCCGTGGTCGGGTAGCGGTAAGGGCATCTACCGCGTCATCGACCCATCGGGCGACAACCATGTGCCCCGTTGGATTGAAGGCGCGTTGAAGCGTCAAGGATCGCTCTTGTGTGAGGTGGGGCTGGATAGGTTGCAGGACTTTGCCATCGAATGCATGTGCCGTGATGGACATACGATGTTGATGGGCTATTCGGTGTTTGACAGCGACTTTCACAGCCAATTCGGGTCAGGTAGGGTAGCACCGATGGAGGAACTGCACCAATACTTGTTAGAACGATATCCCGATTTAGACCTTGTAGTTGAAAAAGTGCTGTTAGCGTTGGATGCTATCATCGCCCCGCACTACAGCGGCCCCCTGGGTGTTGACATGATGTTTTATCGCGATGATAAGGGCCATCTAGCTTTGAATCCCTGCGTCGAAGTTAACTTGCGCATGACCATGGGCATGGTCACAGCTGCCATGGGCAGTCGTCATGGCCTGCGGGGCCGGTTCTCAATCGTTGCTGGAAAATCGGGCTATTCTTTTTCCCTCTCAATGTAGTAGGCGTAATATTCGTCGAACGTGATGTCCTCGTCTTGGATGCGCTTAGCTGTTTCAATGCCCACATAGCGCAGATGCCACGGTTCGTAGGCGAAACCAAAGATTTGTGACTGTTTCTTGGGGTAGCGCAAGATGAAGCCATATTCGTGGCAATGTTCCCGCATCCACACGCCTTCCTCGGATTTATCAAAAGGCCATCTCATGGGATGTTCCCGAGATGTGACGTCTATGGCATAACCCGTCTGGTGTTCGCTGCTTCCTGCTCGGGCGGCATATCCCTTAGGATTGCGTTTGTAGGTCCCTTGTTGATCATGATAGGAGCGATAGGCCGAGTTGACCATCAGTTGAGCCTCGGTCTGTTCCTTGCAAGCCTTTTGCATCGCCATGAAGGCATCAACAACGACACTTTGAGCCTTTTGTTCCTCATAGCAGTAATTCCTGCTGAATGTCGCCAGATTGCCAGGCTGGTAGTTCTCGTCGAGGTAATGACGGCCATTGACCAACACCAATTGGCCTTTAGTAGTGTCGCAGGGCACTGCGCTCAATTCACGGTCAAGGTCGCGCCCGATGTTGACCATAGCGACAATGATGTCAAGAGGAACCTTCGTCGTGTCCTTCTTGTGATAGGCAAGGTAGCGGTTGAAATTATTGGCGATGAAGTAGCGCTGGCTCAACAATGGGTAGGCTATTGTGTCGTGTTCGTTGTTTACGATGAACTCGTGGGCTTGCCGCTCGGTTAATGCTGCAGTGATAGCGCGAGCCTGGTCAATCGGGTATCCCAGGCGATAGATTTTGCACTCGTCACTGTGGTAATAGATGATACCCTGGCAACTCTTGACCAGCACCAGCAGGACAAAAAGCGCAGCAACGGTTAGGGGCACCGTCATCCACAAATTATCGCGGTCGCCCAATAATCGGAAAAGGCGTTTGACTTTCTCCTTGACCATGATATGGTTATCGGTTGGCACGCTTGGCCATCTCGAACAGTTCCAGTGGCAGATGGCAGTAACCGTCAGGATTCTTGTCGAGGTAGTCCTGGTGGTAATCCTCGGCTTTGTAGAAATTCTTCAGCGGCAGCAACTCCACAGCCAGCCTGAGTTTAACCTCGGCCTGTACACGGTCATACACCTTTTTTAGTGTCGGCACATCCTCTTCGTCGGTATAATAGATGCCCGTGCGGTATTGCGTGCCCTTGTCGTGGCCTTGTTGGTTGACGCTTGTGGGGTCAATAGCCTTGAAGTACATCTCGGTCAGGAACTCCAACGAAATGACCTTGGGGTCATAGACGATGCGCACGGTCTCGGCAAAGCCCGTCTTGTCGGTACACACATCTTGATAGGTGGGGTTTTCGGTATGGCCGTTGGCATAACCCACCTCGGTTTCAACAACACCGTTCACCAGTTTGAAGTAATGCTCGGTTCCCCAGAAGCATCCTCCTGCAAAATAAATCTCTTTCATATTCCGTTGGTCATTATTTTTTACAAAGGTAGTGTTACTCCACGGCCTGTGCAAGCAATTTGCTTAAACTTTCTTGCTTAATTCAAGTCATAAATGTAATTCTGAGGGCTATAGCCCTCGAAATTAGGCGGTGCCTCGGAAATGCCCAAATAAATTTGGCATTTCGCTCGCCTTGCATTAATTTTGCATGACAAATGAAACGAGTGGTGATTATCGGTTCCGGTAATGTGGCGACCAGCCTGGCGCATGGTTTGTCCACACGGTGTGAGGTGGCACAGATTTACAGCCGCCACTTGGCTCATGCCCAAACGTTGGCCGATGCTGTCGGCTGCGCGTCAGCCACCGATGACCTGCATGGTCTCATTCAGGATGCCGATGTCTATGTCATCGCTGTGCGAGATGATGTGATTGCCGATGTGATCGCTGCTGTGCCCGATAACGGCGCCTTGTGGATTCACACCTCGGGCAGCAAACCGATAGACCTGTTTGACGGGCAGCGTTCCCGTTGTGGCGTGTTGTGGCCCATGCAGTCTTTCTCGCGTGACTTGGTTGTCCCCTTGGATGACGTGCATTTCTTTGCCGAGGCCAACAATGCGGCAGCGCTCAATGATTTGCTGGCGTTCGGCAGTCTGCTTTCCTCTCATGTGATTGAAGCCGATAGCCAACAACGTCTCAAATTGCATGTGGCATCGGTTTTCTCGTGCAACTTCGCCAATCACATGTGGACGCTTGCCGATGAGGTGCTTACTGCCGCCGGCTTGCCTTTTGACGCGATGAAGCCGCTCATCCGCACCACTGTGGAGAAGCTTGACCGACTCTCGCCTGCCGAATCCCAAACGGGGCCTGCCGTGCGACACGACACACAAGTCATCGAGAACCATCTGGCGCTGCTCGATGGTGACAAACGTGACATCTACCGCATGGTGACCGATTCCATCATTAACCGAAATCCCGAAAAAGAGAATGCTCAATAATCTTGAAAAATATGACGTGGTGCTGGGCAGTAATTCTCCCCGTCGCCGTGAACTGCTCAACGACATGGGTGTGAATTTCCGTGTCGAGACCATCAAGGGCATCGATGAAACCTATCCGGCCAGTTTGCCTGTCGAGGAGATTCCTGTCTATCTCGCTCGTCTCAAGGCCGACAGTCATCCCTTGAAAGAGAATGAGTTGCTCATTACCGCCGACACCATCGTGGTTCTTGACGATGCAGTGCTTGGCAAGCCCGTTAGCGAGCAGGATGCTCACCGCATGTTGCGAGCCTTATCGGGCCGTGCCCATCGCGTCATTAGCGGAGTGTGTGTGATGACCCAGGATCGCTGCGAATCATTTGCCGACACGAGCATCGTCCATTTTGCCCAACTCTCCGATGACGAGATTGATTATTACATCAAGCATTACCGTCCGTTGGACAAGGCGGGTGCCTATGGCATACAGGAATGGATCGGTAACATCGGCATTGCGGGCATCAATGGTGATTTTTATAATGTGATGGGCTTGCCCACGCGTAAACTATATCAAGTTCTGAAAACTTTTTAAATACAATATGGTAATGAAACACTGGATAAGGCTGATGGTTGTTGCCGCAATGGCATTAGTGGCAAGCCATGCTATGGCTACCAACGAGGTTCCTCGTGATACGGTCTACTTCTACGATTCATGGGAGCAGATGTTTGACATGTCTCCCGAGGCGATGATTATTGATCCTTATATTGATGCCTTGACTCCCTATCAGGTGGCTATAGAGACTCCTGATGAAACCCTGAATGATGCGATTTATGATACACACATCGCTGCCTCACTGGGCGATAGCGTCTTGCTTCTCAACAGCCGCTACTTAAAGCGTGAATTCAAAGGGGATACCAAAAAACTGAAAGAGTTTATTCCTGTCTTTTTTAACGACAAGGTTGCTTTTCTTGCCTATGTGGGATATGGTGATAACGCCAGCTTGAAGAATATCCTTTTCGGTGATTGGGTTGATGTTGACTATGACGAGATCGTGGACTATTATTACATCGATTTCATTAATCGCAAAGTAATCAAGGTGACCCCCGAAGCACTCGTTGATTTGCTCGAGGACTACCATGACTTGCAGATGCGTTATGAGGGCATGAAAGACTACAGGAAGCGTTACATGATTCAAGAATACTTCTTCAAGTTTGTCGATCGTGCTTCACAAGATTTCATGCGTCCTTATATTCTTGATCTCGTGGGCTCATCCAGTACGATAGAATGAAACGTCTTCTCATCATCAGTGCTTTTGCTGTATTGCTGCTCACTGGCTGTTTTCGCCATGGCAACAGTGCGGTTGGTAATCTGGACTCTCAGGATTCGGTGATAACGGCGGCGAAGCTGTTGTCAATGGAGCGGACTGCTGGTTACACATTGGTGACGGTCGGTGACCCATGGAAGGGTGGGGTATTGCACCGTTATGTGCTGGTGCCTCGTGATTCGGTTTTGCCGCCCGATTTGCCTGATGGCACACTGGTGCGAACCCCCGTCAGTCGTGCGTTGGTATATTCATCGGTGCACACGAGTTTGCTTGACGAACTGGGAGCGATTGGTGCTGTGCGAGGAGTCGTTGATAGTCAGTATTTCATCGACTCAACGATAGTCAATGGGGTAGCCCATGGCACTATTGCCGACTGCGGCAACTCCATGAATCCCACGGTCGAGAAAGTGATTGACATGCAACCCGATGCCATCCTGCTGTCGCCCTATCAGGATGCCAGTTATGGGCAAATCGCCAAACTGGATATTCCCATTATCGAGTGTGCCGACTATTTGGAATATGACCCGTTGGGTCGTGCCGAATGGGTGAAATTTTATGGAGAGCTAGTGGGCAAGCGTGCCGAGGCTGACAGCCTCTATGATGCTGTCGTGAATGCCTATGAAGATATGAAACAGAAAACCGCTGGAGCCAGAACCCGTCCCACTGTTGTTACCGAAATGGTCATCAGTGGCGTCTGGAACGTGCCTGGCGGACAGAGCTATATGGCCCGCATCCTGCATGACGCTGGTGGCGACTATCTGTGGGCCGATGACAAGAATACGGGGTCGTTGGCTCTGGACTTCAATCAGGTGCTTGCCGTGGCACAGAGTGCCGACTACTGGTTCATCAAGTGGACCAACATCAACACACTCAAGGATTTGCAGGGTGCCTATGATTTGAATAAGGAAATGGCTGCTTTCAAGAATAAGCATGTCTATGTTTGTGATACCGACAAGACCCGCTTCTTTGACCGCATTCCGTTTCATCCCGAGGTGCTCCTGCGTGAGTTTGCCGCCATCATGCATCCCGAACTTTTCCCTGACCACCAAAACCAGATGTATCATCACATTGACTGACACCCCGATGACATATCGCCGATTTGCCGTGACAATTGCCACGTTGACGCTGCTGCTTGTTCTCTTGGCGTTAGCGTGTCTCATGTTCGGCTCGGTGGATATCCCCGCGGGAAAGATCGTCGATATTCTTTCGGGAAAGGGAAGCGGCAACACAGCCTGGGATATCATTATCCTGCAATCACGCATCCCGATGATTGCGACTGCTGCGTTGGCAGGAGCGGCTCTTTCGGTTTCTGGTTTGTTGTTGCAGACAACCTTTAACAACCCCTTGGCTGGGCCTTCGATATTGGGCGTCTCGTCAGGCGCTGGATTGGGTGTCGCCATTGTCATTCTGGCGTTGGGCGGCTCACTGGGCGGCTTGCTGGGTGAGAATATGGGCAGTTACATGGCTATTCTTGTGGGTGCTTTGCTCGGTGCCGGCATGGTCCTGGTTGTGCTCATTGCCTTCTCGGCGATTGTGCGCAGCAATACCATGTTGCTCATCATCGGCATCTTGGTGAGTTACCTCACCTCCAGCGTTGTGCAGTTGCTCAACTCGGTGGCGAGCGAGGAGGGCGTTCATAACTATGTGGCTTGGGGCTTTGGCAATTTCTCGGGTGTGAGTGTTGCGCAGATGCCCGTTTATGCGGGAATCATTATTTTGGCACTCATTGGTTCGGCACTCATGGTCAAACCCTTGAATGCCCTGTTGCTGGGAGCTCGCTACGCAAGCAATTTGGGTATAAACGTGTCAAGGACGCGCAACTTCTTGCTGATTATCACGGGTGTGCTCACTGCTGTGGTGACGGCCTTCTGCGGCCCCATCGGCTTCATTGGCCTTGTGGTACCGCACATCGCGCGCATGTCGCTGGGTACCAGCAACCATGTCCGTTTGGTGCCAGCCACCATTCTTGCAGGTGCCGACATCGCTTTGCTGTGTGCTCTGGTGAGCGTGAACAATCCTCACGGAATCATACCAATTAATGCGATCACACCTGTTATCGGTGTGCCCATCATCCTGTATATTATCCTTAATAGACGTCGCATCCAATACTTCAACTGATGAAAGAGAATAATGCCATATTAACCACCCATGACCTTGCAGTGGGCTACCGCAACGGTAAGCAACAAGTAACCTTGTTGAGCGGTCTTGATCTTGTTATGGAAAAAGGTAAGCTTGTAGCCTTGCTGGGACAAAACGGTGCCGGCAAGTCTACCTTATTGCGTGCGCTCACTTGTGATGAAAGGCCTTTGAACGGGACCATCGAGGTGAACGGCAAGGACTTGTTGACGATGAGTCAGAAAGACCGTTCGCGCCTCATAGGTCTTGTTTCGACCGAACGCATTCAGGCCGGAGCGCTCACTGTTAGAGAACTGGTGGGATTAGGACGACAGCCGCACACGGGCTTTTTGGGGCGTCTTGATGATGAGGATCGCGCCATCATCCAGCAAGCGATGACCGACTCGGGAATCATCAGCAAAGCCGATGAATATATGGCGTCGTTGAGCGATGGTGAGCGCCAAAAGGCGATGATTGCCCGTGCGCTGGCCCAGCAGACACCCATCATCATCCTGGATGAGCCCACGGCATTCCTTGATGTGGCAAGTCGCATCGAGACGATGCGCCTGCTACAGACCCTCGCCCATGAGCGCGGTAAAGCTGTGTTGCTCTCTAGTCATGACATCTCCCAGTCACTCATGCTTGCCGATGAATTGTGGCTCATCACGACCGGCCGCCAAGTGCTCACCGGCAACCCCTCAAAACTGGTAGCCGACGGAGCGATGGATCGGCTCTTTGAGAACCGTTCCATCCACTTTAATGATAAAATTCTCGACTATTCTTTTTGACTAGTTTTTGCTAAATTTTCCCAAGTTAAAGTCACTTTTCGCTCTTTGTGTCCCAATGGCCGCAAAGTACTGTAAATAGTGGCCTTAGCGGTGTTTTGGGCGCCTCGCGAGGGGCATTTTGTGGGCCAAATATTTGGCCAATTCAAATAATTATCATACCTTTGCACAGCAAACCAATTACTAACAACTTATGCTAAGACGATTTTTTTTAGCGCTTGCTGTTGTGATTGCTGTGTCTGCCGCGGGGCAGGATTACCAACTGCACGCCACCAAATATCACCCTGGACAGGGTGGTGCTGGTTGGGTAACAGCAAGCGGAGACCGAATCAATTATGATAAGTTGAAAAACTATCAGATTCGATGGGTCGCTCTCTCGCATGACATGTTTAACCAACATGGCTTCAAAATGGGCGACGTAATTATTGTGGAGAGTGAGTCAACACCCGCTATCAATGGCGAATGGGTGGTCAAGGACAAGATGTCTAAGAGGCTGCGCAAGCGCATTGACTTCCTTACTCCGAGAGGTGACAAATACAACTTCCGTAACGGTGCTGTAAAAATCCGTAAAAAGAAGTAATCTTTACAGAAATCACTTGTAGATTTCGAACTGATATCGGGACGAGCTGAGACATTTGGCTCGTCCCGATTTATTCATACCTGTAACCATGGACTAAAACGCGAATTTTGGTTTGCTGTTTTCAAATAAATGGTGTAACTTTGCAAGATTGTAAAAACAGCAAAAACCGATTTGGTCAATATGGATAATTCAGTTTTAGCGATAGTGGTCCCGTGCTATAATGAGCAGGAAGTGTTGCCGCTGACCAACAAACGACTGCGTGCGTTGCTCGACAGCATGATGCAGGACCGCCTGGTCAGCAGTGACAGTTACATCATGTATGTGAATGACGGTTCGCGTGATGATACCTGGTCAATGATTGCCGGCTATAGTGAACAAGATACTCATGTGCGCGGGTTGAAGCTTGCTGGCAACGTGGGACACCAGAATGCTCTCATGGCTGGGCTTGAAACAGCCCGACAAGATGCTGATATCACCGTTTCGATTGACGCTGATCTGCAAGATGATATCAATGTCATCCCCGAGATGGTCAAGAAATTTGATGAGGGTAATGACATCGTTTATGGTGTGCGTCGCAAACGTGAAACCGACACGTTCTTCAAGCGCACGACAGCCCAGATGTTCTATAAGTTCATGACAAGCATGGGAGTGAAATCGGTCTATAATCACGCCGACTTCAGGCTGATGAGTCGCCGTGCTGTGGATGCGTTGTGCCAGTATGAAGAGCGCAATCTGTTCCTGCGCGGGTTGGTACCCTTGATTGGCTATAAAACCGATTCAGTCTATTATGACCGCTCGGCTCGCGAAGCAGGAGAAAGCAAATATCCCTTGAGCAAGATGCTCTCCTTCGCTATAGATGGCATTACATCCTTCAGCGTCAAGCCATTGCGGTTGATCTTCTATTTGGGAGCCGTTTTTATGCTCATCAGTTTGGCGATTCTCATCTATGTGATTGTGGCTTTGTGTCAGGGCAGGGGAGTGCAAGGTTGGGCTTCACTGATGCTTTCTATTTGGTTCGTGGGTGGTTGTGTCCTCATCTGCTTGAGTGTGATAGCTGCCTACATCGGCCGCATCTTCACCGAGAGCAAACACCGTCCGCGCTATAACATTGAAAAATACCTCAAGTAGAGTGCATGTCGATAGATTGCAACAATTCAACAGTAATAATCTTCACGCCGGTGGCTTTGTTGCAAGCGAGAAAGACTAATCGGATATTGTCTTTGCAATGAGTGAAAATGGCGATAATCAGACCTTAAAACAGAAAACAGCACAAGGCCTTTTCTGGGGATTGTTGAGCAGTGGCGGCATGCAATTGCTCAATCTGATTATCGGCATCTTTTTGGCTCGGCTGCTATCGCCTGCTGAATATGGCATCGTGGGCATGTTGCTGATCTTTTCGCTCATCGCGGGCAATTTGCAAGATAGCGGGTTCTATACTGCGCTCATCAATATCAAGGACATCAAGCATAATGATTACAACGCAGTGTTCTGGTTTAACATGTGTGTGAGCGTGACTTTGTATCTGCTTCTGTTCTTTTGTGCTCCGCTGATTGCTGCTTTTTATCATCAACCCTGCCTGATAAAGTTGTCAAGATATATTTTCTTGTCGATACCGATTTCGGCTGCGCTCATCGCCCCTACGGCTTTGCTCTCTCGCGAGCTTCGTGTCAAGGAAAAGGCCGTCGTGTCTATGTTGGCGCTCTCCGTTTCGGGTGCTGTTGGTGTGATCATGGCCTATAAAGGGTTTTCCTATTGGAGCCTTGCAACGCAGCAGATTGTGTACATCTTGTTGACTTGCGTCGGTCGTTTCATTTGCTCCCGATGGCACCCGATGTTCCCGGTGGATTTTTCACCCATTAAACGGATGTTCACTTTCAGCTATAAGGTGTTGATAACTGCTGTACTGACCACAATCAACAACAATGTGCTTACTGTCATCTTCGGTCGTTTGTTCCCGGCTGCTGCGGTTGGCAATTTCACTCAAGCTAACAAGTGGAACACCATGGCTAACCAGTTGGTGTCAAGCACAGTCGCTCAAGTGGCCCAACCTGTTTTCGCTCGCATCAATGATGACGATGAACGTGAGCGCAGGGTATTTGGCAAGATGTTGCGTTTCACGGCATTTCTCGCATTCCCAGCGATGTTTGGCTTAGCGCTGATTGCTCCGCAGTTCATCTTGCTCGCCATTAAAGAGAAATGGGTGGAGTGCATTCCGCTGCTGCAGATATTGTGCATTGGTGGCGCTTTTGTGCCGTTCTATACACTTTATCAGAATTTGTTCCTCAGTTATGGCAAGTCCAATACCTACATGTGGCTATGTGTCGGTCAGATTATCATCATGCTGGTGGCTGTATTGGCGTGCCATTCGTTAGGATTTACGGCAATGGTGATAGCCTTTGCTAGCATCAATGTCTTGTGGCTATTGGTGTGGCAATTGTTCGCTTCAAGATTGATTGGCTATCGTTTCATTGATATGTTGCGTGACCTGCTGCCGTTCCTTTTTATTGCTCTCGTGGTGATGGGATGCACATGGTTAGTAACACAGCACATTCACAACATGGTATTCCTCTTGGTGAACAGAGTGCTTATTGCCGCAGCACTCTATGCCATGGTGATGAAGCTGCTCAAGGCTAAGATATTTGAGGAGTGCGTTGATTTTATTCGATCACGTTACAAAAAAGATAATATTCAATCATAAATATAATTCAATAAATGAAAGGTAAGATTTTAGTGACTGGTGGAACCGGATTCATTGGTTCGCACACTACAGTAGAGTTGCAACAGGCTGGCTATGAGGTTGTCATCATCGATAACTTGAGTAATAGCAATATTGATGTGCTTGATGGCATTGAAAAGATTACGGGCATCCGCCCCGTCTTTGTTGAAGGTGATTGCACCGACCGTGCCGTGGTGCGCAAGATGTTTGAGGACAATCCCGGCATCAGCGGCATCATCAACTTCGCTGCGAGCAAGGCTGTGGGTGAGAGTATTGAGAAGCCCATAAAGTATTACCGCAATAACCTCAACATCCTGCTCAATCTGCTTGAGTTGATGCCCGAGTTCGGAGTGAAAGGTTTTGTGTTCTCTTCTTCTTGTACCGTCTATGGAGAACCCGACAAGAACCCGATCACCGAGGATGCTCCCACCAAGAAGGCCACATCGCCTTATGGTGCCACCAAACAAATCTGTGAGGATATTATCACCGACGTTATTCGCAGCGGCAGCCCCATCAAGGCCATCTTGCTGCGTTACTTCAACCCCATCGGTGCACATCCTAGTGCCGAGATTGGTGAGCTGCCCAACGGCGTTCCTCAGAACCTGGTGCCCTACTTGACGCAGACCGCTATCGGCGTGCGTAAGGAGTTGAGCATCTTTGGTGATGACTATCCTACACGTGATGGTTCCTGCATCCGAGACTTCATTAATGTGGTGGATTTGGCCAAGGCACATGTCAAGGCCCTTGAGCGCATGCTGGAGGACAAGAGCGACGAAGCACTTGAAATCTTCAACATCGGTACCGGAAACGGAGCTTCAGTGCTCGAACTTCTGCACTCGTTTGAGCGTGCTACAGGCGTGAAAGTGCCGCACAAGATTGCACCGCGCCGTCCAGGTGACATCGTCCAAATCTGGGCCGATCCCAAGCGCGCTAACGAAGTGCTGGGCTGGCATGCCGAGATTTCCCTCGACGACACCATGCTCAGCGCGTGGAACTGGCAGAAGAAACTGCGTGAACGCGGCATCATGTAACCACGTTTGCTATTTCACGATGATCGATAAGGCATCATTCAATCAAGAAGAACTCAGGGCGAGATTCAACCCTGAGGGCTCCTTGTTGCGTCGTCAGCAACTGGTCATGCTCGATATTGTGAAAGAACTTGACCGGATATGCAAGAAGTATGAGATACCTTACTTCCTTTATGGCGGCACTTTGCTGGGGGCTATTCGTCACAATGGCTTTATTCCCTGGGATGACGACCTTGATGTGGCGTTATTGCGCAAAGACTATTTGAAGCTCATGGAGATTCTTCCCAAAGAACTCCCTGAGCACATTGCCCTGCAAACCAATGACACCGACAAGAACTATTTCTATTTCTTTGCTAAATTGCGTGACAAGCATTCGTTTCTTGATGAAGGGAATTATGACAGGGTATTCAAGGAAAGAGGTGTCTATATTGATATTTTCCCCTTGGAAAGGATTATTTATTGGACTCACATCAAGTCTGCGCCGTTTCAGGGTCATACATTTAAAATCCTACGTACTGGAAAAGATGATGTCAAGTCGATGCGCAAGGTGCGTTTTATCACCTGGGTGAACAGGTATTGCACATTTCCTGTGCTAAGGGCTGTCAGTCAGTTGTGTAGAACTAATTCACTCATGTGTGATTATGGAATACCTTTTCACAAGGTCTATGACCTGAAGGATGTATTCCCCTTAAAAACACATGATTTTGAAGGTGTTCAGCTCTCAATACCCAACAATAGCCATCACATGCTTCAAGCCATGTATGGCGATTACATGCAGTTGCCCGATTTAGATCACTTGGAGCCACATGTCCAGAGAATTGAGTTCTATGATGAGTGAGCAAAAACATCCGGCAAAGGTTGACGTGGCGGTTGCGCTGTTGTTTTTCACGCGCACCGACACGTTTGAGAAAGTCTTTGAGGCTGTCCGCGAGGCACGTCCCTCCAAGTTGTTCCTCTATCAGGATGGTCCAAGGGGTGATCGTGATTTGCCTGGCATTGAAGCTTGTCGTAAAATTGCAGAGAATATTGATTGGCAGTGCGAGGTTCACCGCAGCTATCAAGAGATTAACCGGGGATGTGACCCGTCTAATTTCTTGATGCATCAGTGGGCTTTCAGCTTAGTTGACAAGTGCATCTTTCTTGAGGATGATTCGGTGCCGTCGGTGTCGTTTTTCACATTCTGTAAGGAGATGCTTGACCGTTATGAGAACGATGAGAGGATTTCAATCATCTCGGGATTCAACACCGATGAGGTGACCACCGATGTTCCTGATGACTATTTTTTCACCTCGGTTCAGTCCATTTGGGGATGGGCCTCATGGCGCCGTGTTTTTGACCGTTGGGATGCCAATTACTCGTTCCTTGATGATGAGCACTGCATCAATCAACTGCGGGCCTTGTGCAAGCGTCACGGATTTCGTGCATCGATGATCGACATGGCACGGGATCACCGTGCCAGCGGCAAGCCTTACTATGAAACCATCATGTGGGCTGACATGTTGCTCAACTCGGGACTGGCCATCATGCCCACCAAGAACCTCATCAATAACCTGGGTGCAGTGAACGATTCGACCCATTTCTCGGCGTTGCCAACGATGAATCACCGTATGCGCCGCATCTTCACCATGCGACGTTATGAACTGGAGTTTCCGCTCAAGCATCCCAAGCATGTCATCGAACATGTCGAGTACAAGGAACGCAACTACAAGATACAAGCATGGAATCACCCTGGTATCAAGGTGATGAATTCATTTGAAGAGTTATGGCTCAATTTGAGGCATGGCAATTTCGCTTTTATTGCCAAGTCCCTGAAACGGCGATTGCAAAAGTGGACTGGTACCTATCGCCACAGCTGACGATATAGCCCTTTTACAATTCTATGGCGTCCTGGACTTTCTCGGGGAGGAGAGCCAGGTCAAGTACATCCTTGATGGTGTTGACGTAGTGGAACGTCAGCCCCTTGAGGTACATGTCGTTGATTTCCTCAATATCCTTGCGGTTGGCATTACACAGGATGATATCCTTGATGCCGGCGCGTTTGGCAGCGAGAATCTTTTCCTTGATGCCACCCACGGGCAGCACCTTGCCTCGCAGAGTGATTTCGCCGGTCATCGCCAGATGATCCTTCACCTTGCGTTGTGTGAATGACGAGGCGAGCGAGGTCACCATGGTCACACCGGCCGACGGCCCGTCCTTGGGAATGGCACCTTCGGGCACATGGATGTGGACATTATATTTGTCAAACAGTTCAGGGTCAATGTTCAGCAGCGAGCAGTGTGAGCGCAGATATTGCAATGCGATTACTGCCGATTCCTTCATCACGTCTCCCAGGTTGCCGGTCAACGTCAGTTTCTCGCCTTTGCCGCGAGCCAATGACGACTCCACAAACAGGATTTCGCCACCCACGGCGGTCCACGCCAGACCGGTCACCACACCGGCAAACTCGTTGCCCTCATATTTGTCGCGGCTGTAATCCGGCGAGCCCAGATACTCTTTCAGATCAGCGGTTTTGATGCTGCTGGGGTAGGGGTCACCGCTTGCCTTGCGGCGTGCAACGCGACGCAGCACCGTGGCGATTTTTTTCTCCAACTGGCGCACGCCCGACTCGCGGGTGTAGTCCTCGATGATCTGCATGATAACTTGCTTGCCGAACTTGATTTCATTCTTCTTGAAACCGTTATTCTCAAGTTCCTTGGGAATGAGATGACGCTTGGCGATTTCCAGTTTCTCTTCAGGAATGTAGCCGTTGATCTCAATGACCTCCATGCGGTCGAGCAACGGACGGCTCACGGTTGCCAAACTGTTGGCAGTGGCAATGAAAAGGATTTTGGATAAGTCATAGTCAACATCTAGGTAATTGTCATGGAAATGGCCGTTCTGTTCAGGGTCCAGAACCTCGAGCAGGGCAGATGAAGGATCTCCCTTGAAATCTTGACCCACCTTGTCAATCTCATCAAGCACGATGACGGGGTTATTGCTGCCGCACTTTGCAAGGGCAGCAATGATGCGACCTGGCATGGCACCGATGTAGGTGCGTCGGTGGCCACGGATTTCGGCTTCGTCGTGCAGGCCGCCCAGTGAAATGCGGGCATACTCGCGGTGCAGTGCATCGGCAACCGATTTGCCCAACGACGTCTTGCCCACTCCAGGAGGTCCATAGAGGCACAAGATGGGAGCCTTGAGGTCACCGCGCAGTTTCAGTACTGACAGGTGCTCAAGAATGCGGTCCTTTACTTTTTCCAAGCCATAGTGGTCGTTGTTGAGCTTCTCCTCGACTTTCTTGAGGTCGAAATTATCCTCGGTGCAATTGTCCCACGGCAGATTAAGCATCGTGTCCAGATAAGAATACTGAACCGAATAGTCGGGAGTTTGTGGGTTGAGTCGTTCCAGCTTGCGCAACTCTTTTTCGAATTGCTTCTTGACATTCTCATTCCACTTCATTTGGTCACCGCGCTCTTGCAGTTCTTGGATGTCGTCAATATCAGTACCAAGTTCTTCCTGGATGTTGCGTATCTGTTGCTGCAAGAAGTGTTCTCGCTGCTGTTGTGAAAGGTCCTCGCGTGTGCGCGACTGGATGTTTGCCTTGATCTCAACCAATTGTTCCTCCTGTGAGAGCATGTTGTAGAGCAGATAGCCACGTTTCTTCACATCACGTTCGCTGAGCATCTTTTGCTTCTGCTCGGGTTCAAAGGCTATGTTCGTGGCCAGGAAACTCATCAGGTAGAACGGGTTGTCGATGTTCTTGATGGCAAAAGCCAGATCGCGACCGTTGTTGCCCATGTTGCGCAGCATGCGCATCGTCACTTCGACGATGGACTGCAACAGTACCTCAAACTCTTTGTCACCGGAGAGCGGCAGCTTGTCCTCGACGAGGGTAACGTCGCCGTGCAGGTAGGGTTGAGTTCTGGTGACACGTTCCAGGGAGCAGGCCGAGCGGCCTTGAAGTATGACGTTGGTTGAGCCGTCGGGCAATTCCAGCACTTTGATGACACTGGCTATCGTGCCGATGTGGTACAGGTCTTTCTCGGCAGGATCGTCAATGCGGCTGTCAATCTGACAGAATACAGCGATGGGAGCATGCTGTTCGATGGCCTCCTTGATGAGCTGCATGGACTTCTCTCTTCCCACCGACACTGGCATCGTCATCGTGGGGAACAGCACCATGTTGCGCAACGGCAGTATGGGAATGTTTTCGGCTCGGTTGTCTTGTATGTCAAGACGGTCGTTGACCTCATGTATCTCGGTAATGATGGGGACGACACGAGCGCCGCCATCGTTCAAGTCATTGTCTATATTATCAAAAAAATCAATCATTTTTTATTCGATTCTTCGTTTTGGCTTGCAAAGGTACTCTCTTTCCCGTAATTTTGCAACCATGATTTACAAAGTTTCACGCAAAAAGGCATCAGTCACAGCCACGGAATTTGTTAAAAGCTACCGTGACCCGGAGCGCATGGCGTCCATGTGTGGCGAGTGCCCGTCATTTGGTAAGTCGTGGGGATGCCCGCCGCATGATTTTAATGTGGCATCGGTCAGTGACGGTTATGCAACGGTTGAACTCATGGCCACCATTATCGAGTTTGACGAGCAAGTGCGTGCATCTTGCCGTGCCCGTGCAAAGGCTCGCGAGGTTGCTGAACGTGCCATGAATGAGGTTTTGGGAACGCTATTGCCCGAGATGTATGAGATGGAACGCCTGGTGCCGGGCAGTCGTTGCTTCACGTTCCGTTGCAGGATGTGTCCCGAGGGTTGCACTCGGCCACTTGGGCAACCATGCCGTTTCCCAGAGCAGTTGCGTTACTCGCTCGAGGCGGTAGGCTTTGATGTGACCGCTGCCGCGCAAGATATTCTCGGCATCGGTCTAGAATGGAGCAAAGATGGTTCTTTACCGCGTCACATCACGCTGATCACGGCATTGATGATCCCTTAATCATCACTTGTGAAATACAAAGAACACAGCCATCACGAGGCACACAAAGGCAGCCAAGTGATTCCAGCGCAATGACTCGCCGTTGAAGAAAACAGTGACAAACACCGTGAACACGGTCAACGAGATGACTTCCTGAATCACCTTGAGTTGCATGAGGTTGAACGGACCGCCGTTTCCCTCATACCCAATCCGGTTTGCGGGCACTTGGCAGGTGTACTCAGGCAGCGCCAGCATCCACGACAGCAAAATGATGACATATAAGGGTGTGTTGTCGGTGAAGACCTTGATTTGCTGCAGTTTCAAGTGGCCATACCATGCAAAGGTCATGAAAATGTTTGAAACCACAAGCAGTCCAATCGTGTAAAGGTGTTGCATTTTATTATGAGTTATTCTGTTGCTGAAAATGATAGTTCGTTTTTGCGCGGCAAAAGTAGTCATTTTTTTCGGAAAATCTTATACTTTTGCAATCCATTAATGCCTAACGATGATGAAGGAAGAAACGAAATCACTGCAAATGTTGTTGCCGTCTAACGAGACTACAGTCACGCTTGACGATAAATTCTGTGTCATGGACACACTGGATCTGTTCTTCGGGATGCCAGTGCAGGTATTGGACCGTTTCCCCTTGCAGTTGTCGTCGAAATGCATGATCATCGTTCTTAAGGGCAAGGTGACGAGCAGGATGAATTTTAGTGAATGTGTGGTTGGAGACAGTACCTGTGCTGTTTTCGCCACTGGAACTATCGTTGAGCGCGTAGAGATGTCGCCTGACGCTAAAGTCATCCACATCTCATATGCAACAGAGAACTCGTCTTCAGTCTCGGGTGTTTTTCCATTGCAGCCACGTCAGGTTGATTTGCTCAAAACCGCCTATGACATGTTGCGCGACATCATGACCGACAGCGCTTTTGCCGCGGGGCGTGAGGATGCTGCGGGCAAATGTGTTGAATTGATGGAAAGCATAGCCATCGGCAGTGATCGCTGTCGGGTGGTAACCGAAAAGACTTCACGTCAGGAGGAGATTGTGACTCGTTTCCTGCAGTGTGTGAAGGAGAATTATCGTGAGTATCGTGAGTTGAGTTTCTATGCCGAGCAGATGGGCCTCTCGCTCAAGTACATGTCTCGAGTCGTTTTCCAACAGACTGGCCGCCATCCCTCGCAATGGATCAAGGACCATGTCATCCTTGATGCCAAGGCGATGCTGCGCAGTGGAAATTACTCCGTTCAGCAGGTAGCCGATGAGTTACATTTCCCTAATCAGTCTTTCTTCGGCAAATATTTCAAGGAAGCGGTTGGTGTGTCCCCCAAGAAGTGGCGCTGAGGTGGACTTCGGTCTACAGCACAAGCATGTTCAGTGTGCCCATGATGCTACCTAACAGTGCGCCCAACCAGACAATAGCACGCAATTCTTTTTTCATCACATCGAGGATGATGGCTTCGGCCTCGTCCATGTCCATGTCGTTGATGCGCTGTTCAATGATGGTGCTGATGTCGATATCTTGAAGGATGCGAGGCAGATGCTCGGTGATGATAACGCGATAAGCGTTCAAGATACCGTTTTTAGCCTGTTTCACTTGTTCATCGTGGCCTGTCATGAGGCTCTTCATGGTCATTCCTGTCAATTTGGTTGACTCCTCGGCAACGAGATTTTCAACCATCTGTTGGGAGTTGTTGTGAAGAATTTCATTGATGTGCTTGGCAAGAATGCCCTCAACGAGTTGAGCGATGGGTTGAAGAAGCATGTCGGCGCCAAATCGGCCAGCCACACTCTTGCGCGTTTTTTCCATCACGTGTTGTGTGGCCATGCGGGCAATGCTTTCGCCCAGTTTGCTGTCTTGCAGCTTGGAAGTGATCATTCTAACGATGCCGTCGGTCGCGTTCTCGCGCATGGCATCGATATCTTCCTGTGGCAAGTAGTGGCGGGCAAATTCCTCGATGGTCTCGTTATTGGCGCTTTGTGTGGTGACGAACTCATCAATGGCATCACCGATTTTAGTGAGCATCTCATCACTCAACAAGCTCTTTTCCAGCACCTCGCGGTTCATCAGGTTTTCACTTACGGCCTTACCGATAGCGCTGGCGATGCGGCTTTTCTCCTTCGGGATGATGCCCGGAGTGAAGGGAAAGTGAATACCCATGAAGTATTTAGCCTGATGGGGCCTGAACAACATGCGGATGGCAATGTCATTGGTGATGTATCCGATAACAGCACCCACGACAGGAAAGGCGAGATATTTCAGCATAGAAATAGTTTGTTTTGGATATACAAGACTGAGTTGCTTATCTCAAATCCACGACTTCGGTTCCTGCGGGCACTTGAGATTTGTCGAACGTGAAGGTGCTGGCGGGCAGCGCTTTGTGCTTGTAGTCGGTAATCTTGATGATGTACAGCGACTTGTCTTTCATCTCAAAGCGGGCCGTCCTCAGCAGCGAAGTCTTTTCGTCAAAGTACAGCCACAGTGTCTTGATATTGTCTTTCTTCTTTGGCGTCAGTTTGATGACATAGGTGTTCGCCGTCTTCGCCTTGGCCCGTTTCATGTTGAACGCAGTCTTGAAATGCTGCGCTGCAGCAAGCGGGTTGGTGAGTTGCAACTCTTCGGTGGTGGGTGCGGTGATATTCACCTCATTGGTCAACGGTGACCATGACCATTGGGCACTGCCGTCATACCAACTCTTGGCTTCTGGAGAGATGATACGAAACTTTTTGCCTTGCATGGCAAGGGTGCCATTACTGGTGCCGTCGGGTGTTGTAATGCTGTATTTTGCTGTTATGCCACTGCCGATGTTAGTGGCTGCAACGCACTTGTCAAGCATTGCTGATGGTGACTGTGCAAACAGGGCAAACGGCAAAAAGGCCGTGAGAATCGCTAAAAATATTTTTTTCATTGTCTGTTATTATTCTTTAATGTTTACTCAAACAACTATAGTAGCAAAAACAATGCCAACCGGCAAGGCTGGCACTTTTTATCAGGTTGGATTTCACGAGAACAACTGGTCAATGTCCATGGGACTGACAAGCACTTGACGTGGCTTGCTGCCCTGGGCGGGACCCACGATGCCCGCATGTTCCATCTGGTCCATCAGACGGCCGGCGCGGTTGTAGCCGATTTCGTAGCGACGTTGCAGCGACGAGGTGCTCGCAGTATTACCCATGACAACGAAGCGCACAGCTTCTTCAAACAGCGGGTCGCGGTCCTTGACGTTGCCCACGTTGGCGTCGCTGCTGCCGCCTTCGTCCTTGCCGACGTACTCGGGCAGCAGGTAGGGTTCTTCGTGGTTGATGTCGCGATCATTGTCTTCTTGCTCCTTAATGAAATCGCAGATGCGCACGATGTCAGGTGTATCGACAAACGGGCACTGCAGGCGGGTGAGTTCGCCGTCAATCTGGAACAGCATGTCACCACGACCGATGAGTTGCTGGGCACCC
Source organism: uncultured Bacteroidales bacterium (assembly GCA_902784675.1). Lineage (GTDB taxonomy): Bacteria > Bacteroidota > Bacteroidia > Bacteroidales > Muribaculaceae > Sodaliphilus. The sequence continues at coordinate 51,715 of CACZVR010000001.1, forward strand.
CTGCGGTCAATGATGATTTGGCTGTCGATACCCTGGGCCACGGCAAAGGCAATGCGTCCGGGGAAGTTACCCTTGATAAGGCCGGTGATGACCTTGGATGACGGGCGCTGCGTGGCGATAATCATGTGGATACCCACGGCGCGGGCCTTCTGGGCGATGCGCACCAGTGGAGTCTCGACTTCCTTGCCGGCGGTCATGATCATGTCGCTGAACTCGTCGATGATGCCCACGATGTAGGGCATGTACTGATATTTCTTCTCGCCATGTTCATCACGCACTTCACGCAGCTCACGGCGCCACAAATCGTTATAATCGCTCACGTTGCGCACCCTCACTTCCTCGAACACACTATAGCGGTTCTCCATTTCCTGGACGAGGCTGTTGAGTGTCCTAATGACGCGGTCGGTGTCGGTGATAATAGCTTTCTCTTCGCCGGGTGCCTTGGCAAAATAATATTTCTCAAGGTCGGCGTACACGCTGAATTCAACGCGTTTGGGATCCACAAGGACAAATTTCAGCTCCGAGGGGCCTTTCTTGTAAAGCAGTGAGGTGATGATGGCATTCAATCCCACCGATTTACCTTTACCTGTCGCACCAGCAACCAACAGGTGCGGCATCTTGGTGAGGTCGGCGATAAACACCTCGTTGCTCACGGTGCAGCCCAAGCACATGGGTAACTTGGCGCGGCTTTCTTTGAACGCCTTGGACCCCAGCACCTCGCGCATGGGAACTACTTGTGGATCACGGTTGGGAACCTCGATGCCGATTGTGCCCTTACCAGGCATGGGGGCAATGATGCGGATGCCCAATGCAGCTAAGCTCAAAGCGATGTCGTCTTCAAGGCCGCGGATTTTGTTCACACGGACGCCGTCTTGCGGCACAATTTCGAACAGTGTCACCGTGGGGCCCACGTGAACCATGATTTCCTTGATTTCAATGCCATATTTGCTCAGGGTGTCACGGATGCGTTCCTTGTTCTCGTCCTGTTCCTGCTTGTCCACACTATTGGGATTCATACGGATATCCTGCAACAGGTCAAGGGTGGGGAAGCGGTAGTGGCGGTATTCTCCCGTTGGGTCATGAGGATTGCTCACATCGCCACTGCTCACGATGGGCTTGAGGTGAGCAGTCTCGCCGTCGACTGCTGTGGGCTTCACGCTTCTCACGCGCATCCTGCGTCTGTTAGTTGTTGCGAGTTCGGCTTCTGTCTCTTCTTTTGGGAAGGGCTCTTCATCAATTCGTTGCTCTCCACCCAGGAATGTGGACTGGCCAGGTTGGCTGACCACCATTTCGTCATCCCGCTTGTCACGCTTTTTCTGAACTTCTTGCCTGAAGCGGCGATACAAGGAAACAAACGTCTGATAAGTCAAGAATACCCATAACATGAGGATAAAAAGGTTGATGGCAATCATGCCATACATGCCGAACAGACCTAGCAGCCACTTATTGGCATAGTAGCCGAAGTAGCCTCCTAGCGGGAAGAATGTGATGGGTTTCATGTAATAGGTGGCCGCTCCCACAACCATTGAGAACGTGAAAATGCTGAACAGGCAAACAAAGGTGTAGGAAAAGAAATGGAGTTTCTTGCCCTTGATGACCAAGCGCATGCCCAGTGTGAGGAACCACACGACAATGATGAATGCTGCGACACCCACACCACTTGAAATGAGGAAGTCGCTCAACGATGCGCCGGCGGCAGCACCTGCGTTGCGGATCTGGTCCGGAACACGGGCATTTTCAATCATCGAGTAATTGGCAATGCGATTCTGATCACTCATGCCTGCCGACATGAAGTAGGAGAGGAACGAAATCAGCAGGTAGATGCCCACTATCAGCATCACACAACCCGCAGCCAAACGGAACTGACCGTTCTGGAAAAAGGCTTTCGCCCTTTTCCACTTGGTGGTGTTTTCGTCATCAATGGCTCGTTCGACTTCGAGTCTTTTCTGGTAATCTTCAGACTGTTGTACGGCGCTGATATCAGGGTTGTAATATCCCTGATTGTTGTTCGTTGACTTATTTTTGTTTGCTTTATTCTTGCTCATTTTGCTATCGATTTATTTGGGGCGATAAAATTACAAAATAAAATTGATTTACAAACGCAAATTTCCGCATTTTTTGAAATTTTAGCACAAAAAAAATTTTTTAGCCTCATGGCGGGGCTGAACGGTGTGCCATTTGTTGTTGGATTCGACCCTTGAAAGGGTTATTTGCCCTTGTTTTTGCTTTCCAAGGCGAGTAACTGCGATTTGAGTTCAGTTCCTGAAGCATATCCGCCAAGCGAACCGTCGGCATTGATAACACGGTGGCAAGGAACCACGATGCTCACGGGGTTATTGTGATTGGCTTGAGCAACGGCACGATAGGCTTTTGGATTACCGACACGCCTAGCCAATTCAGTGTAGGAGATGGTCTCGCCGTAGGGGATGCGTTGCAGTTGTTCCCACACCTTGAGCTGGAAATCGGTGCCCGTCATGTGCAGTGGCAGTGAGAATTCTTGCAAGTCACCTTCAAAATAATGCTCAAGTTGACTTGCGCATTGATTGAGCAAAGGAGTCGTACCCATCACTGGTTGGAGTTTGAACTTCTTGGCGATCTTTTCAATTTCATCCTTTCCCCATCCCACGAGGGTGATACCTTGCTCATCGGCGGCAATGTGAATAGTTCCCATTGTAGTCTCAACTACCGTGTGGTACAGTTTGCCATGGCTGACGGGTGTGATTCCTAAACCATGAGCTTTGTCGAGCATGAGTCGATAGGCCGAGGCATAATCGTTGGTGATCACTCCGTCAAGAATGGCATCCTTGATGGCATCTTTGATATAGCCGACAGGTTTTGATGGCGGTAAACCGAAAATCTGCATGATGTCCTCGCCGTCGATGGGTGGCTGGAAGTTGCGCACGCGGTCTTTTTCCTCAATGTCAACCAGTTTTTGTTTCACCAGGTCAAAATTCTCACGGAATCGCTGTACCTTGTATTGGTTTTTGCTTGTGATGTCGGCTTTGCACAGGGTCATCAAGTCGTCGATGTCATCCCCTGCGTTCTTCCTCGACCAGTGCAATGGGGCGCATGTGCAGCCCGACGAGTTTTTTCACATATTTCATGTGCTCATTGAGCGGCAATTTCATCTTGGCGAAAATCTTGGGTATCATCTTCTCGCCGATGAAATTGTGGTTGTGGAACGTCCATCCGATTTGCGGATCCCACCGCTTGGTGCGTGCCTTTCCCACATCATGCAGCAGTGCAGACCATCGCAGCCACACGTCATTGCTTGCGGCAGCCACATTGTCAAGCACTTGCATGGTGTGCATGAAATTGTCTTTATGACCACGGCCGTTCACGGTTTCCACGCCCTTGAGGGCTGCGAGTTCGGGACACACGAGAGGTAGCAAACCACACTGGTCGAGCAAAATCCATCCGTGGGACGGCTTGTCGCTGCGCATGATTTTCATCAGTTCATCGGCGATGCGCTCGCGGGTGATGATTTTCAGGCGGTCGGCATTGCGCTTGATGGCGACAAATGTCTCGGGGAAAATGTCGAAATTCAATTGGGTGGCGAATCTCACAGCACGCATCATCCTCAACGGGTCATCGCTGAAGGTGATGTCGGGATCCAGTGGAGTGCGGATAATGCGTCGCTCCATGTCGCCGATGCCGTCAAACGGGTCGAGCAGTTCGCCATAGCGCTCCTTGTTCAGGCAGATGGCCATCGCATTGATGGTGAAATCGCGGCGACGCTGGTCATCGTCAAGCGTCCCGTCTTCGACGATGGGGTTGCGGCTGTCACGACGATAGGATTCACGGCGGGCTCCCACGAACTCGAGTTCCCAATGCCGCGTCTTGACCTGAGCCGTGCCATAGGTGCGGAACACCGACAGGTGGGTGCGCTTGCCCAATCGGTGGGCAACAGCTTTGGCTACCTCGATGCCGCTGCCAATGGTGACAAAGTCCATGTCGTTGCTGGGACGTTGCAGGAAGATATCCCTGACATACCCACCAACGACATAGCACTCGCGATGCAGCTCGTCGGCTACCTCGCCCACCAGCTTCAGCACGGGCAATTTAATATGCTCATCTATTTTCTGACGGTCAAAATCCATCGTTATTTCAATTCTTGGAGCGCAAAATTACTTCTTTTTTTGCGCATTTCTTGCCCAGTTCATAAAAAAACACTAATTTTGCATCGCAAAAAGGGTGAAAGATGCCCTTTGATACAGTCTGTCTTCAATTCTGTTTTCCTCAATCATCAATATTTTCATTGGATAATCTCGAGGCAAAGTTTAGACTTTGTGTGCGGAATGTATAGGAATATCATGACAGGATTGGGGCTTTATTGAGATATTAAAATTGACTTCATATTTATTTTAATTAAGGAATGCGTGCGCGTGAGTTCACGCTATGATGCGGATTGACAGAGTTGTACTGTGTAACCGCTTCATCCTATATTTTTACTGACTTTTATGTACAACATCGATCAACTGAATGAAATGAACGATGGACAGTTGCGTGAATTGGCAAAATCAATGGGCATCAAGCATGTTGATAGTGCCGAACACGTTGATCTCGTCTATCAAGTGCTGGACCATCAGGCAGAGACCGAGGCGGCCAATGCACCCGAACAGGGACGCAGACGTCGCGAACGCATCCGTCAACCGGCAGCCAAGGCTAACGGCAATGAAGTGACCAAAGATGATGCCGTGGCCACAAAGAAAAATGTAAAGAAAGAAGATAAAAAGATACAGATGACGCCACAGGAAGACGTGGCTCCAGTTTTGCCGCTCGTGACAGCCGAAACCGAGGCTCCCGTCGAAGCTCCCAAGCGCAAGCGCGGCCGCCCCTCGGCTGCCGAGAAAGCTGCCCGTGAAGCAGCTGAACAACAAGCACGACAGGATGCAGCAAAAGATATGACTGTACCCGTTGCAGAGCAAACTGCTGAAACAGATGCTGAGCCTGTGAAGGAACAAACTCAACGTCGTCGTGGCCGTAAACCCAAACAAGAGGTGAACGAACCCGTGCTTCCCTTTGAGAATTTAGATCAACAGCAGGACGAACAACCCCAGGATGTATCTTATGACGAACAGCCTGTGGAAGCGGCTGATGCCATCGATGCTCCCGCTGAGCCTGTGAATCAAGTTCTTGCTCCTGAGCAGCGTGATCGCGAAGATGTCTCGCTTAATTCATTCTTTAATACAGGTGGTGGCTTTACCTTCAAGCCGCGCACTCAGCAGGAACGCGAGGAGGCACAACGACGTGCCGAGGAGGAGCGTCGCCGTCAGGCCGAGCAAGCTGCAGTGGCGCCGATTGTCATCCAGGAACCCAAGGTGGTCAAGGAGAGCAAGAACAAGAAACGCAAGATGAAGCAACAGCAGCAACAGCAGATTGCTGAGAGCAATCCTTATCTTGATCAGCCTTATAACTTTGACGGAATTCTTGAAGCACAGGGTGTGCTTGACATCGCTCCTGAAGGCTATGGTTTCTTGCGTTCCAGTGATTATAATTACTTGACGTCTCCCGATGACATCTATGTGCAGCAGTACCAAATCAAGGCCTATGGTCTCAAGACTGGTGACGTGATCGAGGGCACCATTCGTCCTCCCATGGAGGGAGAGAAGTATTTCCCCTTGAGTGAGATACGTCTGATTAACGGGCGCACTCCCACTTATGTCCGTGACCGTGTGCCTTTTGAGCATCTGGTGCCGTTGTTCCCTGAAGAGAAATTTAATTTGGTGAGCAAGACACATCCCACCGTTTCGCAGCGTGTTGTGGATATGTTCTCACCCATCGGTAAGGGGCAGCGTGGACTCATTGTCGCTCAGCCCAAGACCGGTAAGACCATGCTGTTGAAAGAGATTGCAAACGCTATCTCTGAGAACCACCCCGAGACCTACATGATTATCCTGCTCATCGACGAGCGCCCCGAGGAGGTAACCGACATGGCGCGCAGTGTCAATGCCGAGGTGATCGCTTCTACCTTTGATGAACCTGCCGACCGTCATGTCAAGATTGCCGACCTGGTGCTCAGCAAGGCGAAACGTCTGGTGGAGTGTGGCCACGATGTGGTGATTCTGTTGGATTCAATCACCCGTCTGGCACGTGCCTATAACACCATTGCTCCTGCATCGGGCAAGATCCTTACTGGTGGTGTTGACGCTAACGCCTTGCAGCGGCCCAAACGTTTCTTCGGCGCTGCCCGTAATATTGAGGGAGGTGGCAGCCTTACCATCATCGCCACGGCATTGACCGAGACGGGTTCCAAGATGGATGAGGTCATCTTCGAGGAATTCAAGGGTACAGGTAACATGGAGTTGCAGCTCGATCGCAAACTCTCGAACAAGCGCATCTTCCCTGCTGTGGATGTGATGGCTTCAAGTACTCGTCGCGACGACTTGTTGTTGCCGCAAGATACATTGAACAAGATGTGGATTATTCGCCGTTTCTTGAGCGATCGGACCTCGGTCGAGGCAATGGAGTTTGTCAAGGATCGCATGGAACGCACCCGCGACAACGAGGAATTCCTGCTCACCATGCAGCAAGAATGATACATTTGAGGATACAGGCGAGCAATGGGACGCATACTGGGTATTGACTATGGACGCAAACGCACTGGCGTTGCTGTGACCGATCCCCTCAAAATTGTGGCAGGGAACCTGGCGACAGTCCCAACTCACACGCTCATGCAGTTCATTAAGGACTATATCGCGCGTGAGCAAGTGGAACGCATTGTTATCGGACAGCCCACTCAGCTTAACGGCGAGCCCAGCGAGAGCATGCGCTACATTACACCCTTCGTTAATCGTCTGCGCAAAGAATTGCCCGAGATGCCCGTTGTGATGTATGACGAGCGCTTCACCAGCACCATTGCCCATCAGGCAATGATTGACGGAGGGATGAAAAAGAGTGACCGCCGTGACAAGTCGCGTGTGGACTCCATTGCTGCCACCATTATCCTCAATGATTATTTACAAAGCATATTCAACCAATCAGACAATATTACAAAATGATTTTACCGATTTATATCTACGGTCATCCAGTATTGCGTGCCGATAATGCCGTTGTCACGCCTGATTATCCTGGTTTACATGAGCTCATTGAGAACATGAAGGAAACGATGTATAAGACTCAAGGTATCGGCATCGCTGCTCCTCAAGTGGGCGTGAACGCTCGCATTGTATATATTGATGTGGATGTTTTGGCCGAGGACTTCCCCGAGCTGAAAGGTGTCAATATGGTGCTGATTAATCCTGAGATCACGATTGATGAGACTGTTCCTGGAGTCACCCGCGAAGAGGGCTGTCTGAGTGTGCCCGGCATTCATGAGAACGTGCAACGTATCGAGAAGATTCATCTGCGTTGGCAGGATGAGCAGTTTGAGCTGCATGAACAGGATATAGAGGGATATTTGGCTCGAGTCGTGCAACATGAGTGTGACCATTTGGAGAAGACGCTCTTCATTGACCGCATCTCTCCTATTCGCAAACAGCTCATTCGCAGTAAATTAAATAATATGGTGAAGGGAAAAGTATCTTGTGACTACCGTTGCAAGTTCGCTCCAGCCAGGCGCAAGAAATAAAAAGTGGAAGATGTCTCACGACAGCCTCCACAAACCTTAAATCTAATACCATGAAAAACACACGTACAAATGTACTATACTTTTTTTGAATCTTACAAATTTTTTAAGATATTTTTATATTTTTATATAAAAATTTAGAATTTAGGATGAGCGAAGCTAAGCCTTTCATAATCACCGATAATGATAGGTATTTCATGAGAATGGCATGTGATCTTGCATGTGAAAACGTCCGCTGTGGAGGTGGTCCCTGTGGTGCCGTAATTGTTAAGGATGGTGAAGTGATTGCCGCTGCCGGCAACACCGTGACGCTAGACAAAGACCCTACCGCTCATGCCGAGGTCAATGCAATTCGCAGGGCATGCAGTTCCTTGAATGACCATAAACTAGATGGTTGTGTGATTTATTGCAGTAGCGAACCATGCTCGATGTGCTTGAGTGCATTTTACTGGGCTGGAGTGAGCCGTATATACTATAGCAACACTGCTGCTGATGCCCAACATATCAACTTTAACGATGATTTCATTCAAAAGGAGATTCAAAAGCCTCATCTTGAACGTGCAATTCCTTGTATCTGCATCGAGGCTGATGCTGCACTCGACTCATTCAGACGGACTTTGGATTGCAAAGGAGGGTAAGACCTGTTATTGACTCTTTTCTTGCAATCAATGGCCTTTGTAAAGATGGAATGATTATTTAAAATTAAATATGATGAATCAACTGAATTATCAAGAAGAAGTATCTCGTTGTTTGTTGTGTAACAATGCCCCATGTTCTCATGCCTGTGGCAAGGGTGATGTGGCACGCGCGCTGCGTGCTGTGCGTTTCGGAAACGAAGCCATAGCAGCCCGATGGATTGAAGGTTGTGACGAGAGCGACCTGGAGAAAGCAGAGGAGGCATGTATCCACTACGATCGCCCCATCCGCATCCGTGAAATCATAAAGAGTTTGCCAAAGGCGGAATCTGCCACCGAACTGCCTGACCTGGCCATTGACTTTTGTGGTTTGCATTGCGAGAATCCTTTTTTCCTCGCTTCGTCATCGATATGCACAAACTATGAAATGGTGGCACGTGCCTTTGATGCTGGTTGGGCGGGTGTCTATTACAAAACAATCTGTGTTGATGATATTAACGAGGTGTCACCACGCTTTGATGTCGTTCATCGCGAGGGATGCACGGGTGACTTCACTGCCTTGCGCAACATGGAGCAGTTGAGTGAAAACCCTGTCGACGTTGATCTTGATATTCTGCATCGTCTCAAGCAGAACTATCCATCCAAGATTGTTGTGGCCTCGATTATGGGTGCCACTGAGGAGCAGTGGATTGAATTGGCCAAAAAGGTAGAAGCTGCCGGTGTGGATGCGATTGAATTGAATTTCTCATGCCCGCAGATGCGCATCGCTGGCATGGGCAGTGACGTGGGACAAGATCCAGAGTTGGTGACGTTCTACACGGCCTATGTCAAGCGTTCGGTATCCATTCCCGTCATTCCCAAAATGACACCTAACATCACCATGATCAGTAATCCTGCGATGGGTGCTTATTTTGCGGGTGCCGATGCCATCAGTGCCATCAACACTATCAAGAGTGTCACCATGGACGAGCGTGCCGAGGTGTCGGGCAAGTGGACCGTCTCTGGCCTGTCGGGGCGTGCAGTCAAGCCCATTGCCCAACGTTTCATACTTGAAATGGCTCAGAATCCCGTAATGAAAAATCTGAAGATGAGCGGTATAGGTGGAATTGAAACCTGGCGAGACGCTTTGGAGTTCATTCAACTTGGCTGTTCAAACCTTCAGGTCTGCACTGCTGTCATGCAGTATGGATATCGCATTATTGATGACTTCAAGTTGGGCCTGCAACACTATATGGCAAGCCGTGGTATCAACAAGCTTGATGAACTTGTGGGTGAACAGCTGCCTAACTTTGTAAGGCCCAGCGACATGGACCGTGACTCTGTGGTTTATCCCATCTTTGACCGTGACAAGTGCATCGGTTGCGGCCGATGCCACATTTCCTGCATGGATGGCGGTCATCAGGCCATTACCTTCGGCGACGATCGCCAGCCGCATCTGGTGGGTACCAAGTGCGTGGGTTGTCACCTGTGCCGTCTCGTTTGCCCGACTGGAGCCATCGGTGTCTCAAAACGTGTGAAAAAGAAAAGCAAATAATCAGAAAGATCGATTCTGATTTTCTAAAACAAAATCAATGAATAAGCGGCTGCCAGGCACAATCCCTGACAGCCGCTTATTCAAATTACTTTCTCTCTCTTGTGTTATTCTGTTATGGCAATCAGAACTTCATACCAAAGGCAATCTGGATATTGCCGTTCTTGCAATCGCCGTCACCCTCAAATACCTTGGTCAGACCTAAGGTGTAACGAGCCTGAACAAAGGCATTGTCGGTGAGGTTGTAGGTCCCACCCAGGCCCACACCAAAGTCAACGCTCTTGGTGCCGTCCTTGAGGTCGACAGCTTCTTTAACATCCTCGATGGAGTACTTGCTATAGACATTGAAACCTACTTGGGGACCGAGATCAATGCTGAATGCAGGACTAACATAGTACTTGAACATCACGGGAACATTGATGTAGTTGGTGTTGTAGGTGACAGTCTTGGACACGTCAAGGCCAAAAAGATTCAGATCTAAAACCTTGAATTTACCACCCTGAGAAGCGAACACAACCTCAGGAGCGATAGCAAAATGAGGATTGAACTTGTACTCCATCACCAAACCTGCCTGATAGCTCGGCTTCATGCCGTGTTCAACATCCGAACCCCAGAAATTGGTCATGTCAAAACCGACCTTACCACCAATTTGAAATTGAGCGCTTGCGCTCATGCACACGATTGCAGCAGCAATCAAAACAAAAAATTTCTTCATAAAACTCGTTTTAAAAAATTTTAAAATAATTTCTGAATGTTGTTTGCTTGTTATGAAAGCGTTCTTTTTGCAAAAAACGCTTCTTTGACGAAAATATTTCTCTAAGGTTTAATTAAAGTGCCCCAAAAGCATATTTTTTTGGCGATTTAGGACACTTTTCTGTAAAAAAGGAACAATCAACGGGAGTATTGTTTGCAGTACTGCTGGATGCCGCAGTTCAGGCAGTCGGGGCGCAACGCCTTGCAAACATAGCGTCCATGCAACAAAATCCAGTGATGAGCCTTGAAGCGCAATTCAGTGGGAATGTGTCGCGTCAAATCACGCTCCACGTCATTGGGTGTTTTGCCTTGAGACAATCCCAATCGGTGGGAGACACGATACACATGAGTGTCAACAGGAATTGTGGCTTGACCAAAGGCGGCTCCCATCACGACGTTGGCAGTCTTGCGTCCCACACCCGGCAACGAAGTCAGATCCTTCATGTTGTCGGGGACTTTTCCCTCAAACTCGTCAACAAGTTTTTGTGCCATCGCCTGCAGATGTGCTGCTTTGCTGTTGGGATAGGATACGCTCTTGACGTAGTTCAGTATGTCATCTACACTGGCTGCAGCCATGGCTTGTGGTGTGGGGTAGGCTGCAAACAGCGCTGGTGTGACCATGTTCACGCGCTTGTCGGTGCATTGGGCACTCAACATCACAGCCACGAGTAACTCAAACGGGTCGCCGTGCTGTAATTCGGTCTCGGGGTTGGGCTGTTCTTGTTGGAAATATTCCAGTATCCCTTGATATCTCTCCTTGATTGTCATCTTACTGGATAGTATGAAAGAGTGAGGAATCAGGACAATATAGTATTCCTAATTCCTCACTTCTAATTCCTGATTAATGTATTAATGTGCGCTCTTGAACTCGTCAAGGAAGCGAACGTCGTTCTCGCTGAACATGCGCAGGTCTTTCACCATGTACTTCAGGTTGGTGATGCGTTCAACGCCAAGACCGAAGGCGTAGCCGCTATAAACCTTGCTGTCAATGCCACTGGCCTCAAGCACAGCGGGGTCTACCATGCCGCAACCCAAGATCTCGACCCAGCCAGTGTGTTTGCAGAAACCGCAGCCCTTGCCGCCGCACAGCATGCAAGTCACGTCCATCTCGGCACTGGGCTCGGTGAACGGGAAGTAGCTGGGACGCAGACGAATTTCGGTCTCGGTACCGAACAATTCCTGTGCAAAGTGTAGCAGCACTTGTTTCAGGTCGGCAAACGACACGTTCTTGTCGATGTAAAGACCCTCGATCTGGTGGAAGAAGCAGTGGGCGCGGGCTGTGATGGCCTCGTTGCGGTAAACGCGACCCGGGCAGATGATGCGGATGGGCGGCTGCTGGCGTTCCATTGTGCGCACCTGCACCGAACTGGTGTGGCTGCGCAGCACGATGTTGCGTGTCACATCCTGCTCGTTCTTCTCGATGAAAAAAGTGTCCTGCATGTCGCGGGCGGGATGGTCGGCTGCGAAGTTCAGCGCGCTGAACACGTGCCAGTCGTCCTCAACTTCGGGACCGTCGGCGATGGTGAAGCCCAGACGGGAGAAGATGTCGATAATCTGCTTGCGCACTACCGAAATCGGATGACGCGTACCTAACTCGGCGGGGAATGCGGGGCGGGTGATGTCAATCTTGTTCTGCTCCTTGGCCTGCTGTTTGGTAGCCTCGCGCAAGGCATTGATTTTCTCAGTAGCAAGATTTTTTAGTTCATTGAGTTTCTGTCCCAACTCACGTTTCTCCTCGGGAGCTACCTCGCGGAACTCGTTGAACAATGCTGTGATTTCACCTTTCTTGCTCAGGTATTTGATACGCAACGCCTCAAGTGCCTCTTCGTTCTCGGCCTTGAGCTCTGCAATCTGCGCTTTCAGCGCCTCTATTTTGTCTTTTAACATAGTCTTATTGCTTGTTTTAACATGCAAAGGTAGTAAATAGTTTTCAGTTAGCAGTTAATAGGGAATAGTTTTTTTCGGCAATGTTCATTGACAAGATTTTAGAAGTTTTCTTGCATACATCAAGAATTATGACGTATTTTGTAAACAAACAGTGTATGAGTTGATTTTGATTTAGTTGCTATGTTGGCTAGGTCACTATAAATCAATGATATGTGTTTCTGTTAGCCTTTTGTAATTAACTTTTAATTTCCATTAACTAGATAATTAACAGGTATTTTTATCATGAAAAAGTTTCAATTTCTCTTTTTGGGACTAATGTTAGTCTTGCCCTGCAGCGTGTTTTCTCAGAACTATTTGTATGGCGACGTGAACAGTGACGGCGAGGTAAACATTGCCGATGTCAATGCTGTTATTGGTGTTATCCTTGACAATCATCATTCTAACGACATTGTGGGTAGCTGGATATCGGAGTATGCCATCAATGAGAATGGAGAGAGATTTGATATTCCAGCGACTATTGAGGTTAGTTATGACTTTTATGAAGATCAAACAGGAAGATGGGGCTATCATCCTAGTGCCGAAAGCATTATCATGGATTATGTCGGCTTGAGGTGGGAGCAGCAAGCCCGGCGTTTATATCTTTGGTACGATGACGGTGAACACGAAGAATTGTACTATGAGATTAATGATGAAGGCTATCTGCTGTTGTCGCTCAACGCACAATTATCTCAATACACTGCCTACCGACCCATCATTAGAGTCAATGCTCACGGGTCAAAAGGGGAAGACAAGGATTCCCGTGCAACGATTGTTCGCAAATCACGTGCAGTCAGTGGGGAACATCAAACGGTAGAATAGGACGCATTTATTGATAACTACATATCATAAACCCTGTACTTGACCATGACAACGCAAGTACAGGGTTTATGATAATTCTTGCTCAGTGTTGCTGCCGAGCGTGTTTACGGCTCACGGCCCTCAACGATGGCCTCGGTGTCATGGGCAATCATGTATTCCTCGTCGGTGAGGACGACCACCACTTTGACCTTGCTGTCGGGCAGGCTGATTTCGCCTTCTTTGCCACGCCACAGTTGGTCATTGAGCTGCTCATCGATCTTGACGCCCAGGTAGGAGAGCTGGCGGCACACGCGCTTGCGGGTCTGGAACTGGTTTTCGCCGACACCACCTGTAAAGGCGATAATGTCCACACCGTTCAGTTCGGCTGCATAAGCGCCGATGTACTTCAGGATGCGCAATTCGTACATGTCAAGTGCCAGTTGAGCACGCTTGTCATTTTTCTCCTCGGCTGCGTCAACCACGTCGCGCATGTCACTGCTCAGGCCGGTAATGCCAAGTACACCGCTCTTCTTGTTGATGATGTTGAGCATCTCGGCAGGCGTGAGGTTGTACTTCTCCATGAGGAATAGCAATGCACCCGGGTCAACATCACCCGAGCGGGTACCCATCATCAGGCCCTCGGTAGGGGTGAGACCCATCGTGGTGTCGATGCTCTTGCCGTCCTTGATGGCGCTGATGCTGGCACCGTTGCCGATGTGACAGCAGATGATGCGCTTGCCCTCGGGGGTCGTGCCCAACATCTCACACACGCGCTGAGCGACGAAACGATGGCTCGTGCCATGGAAACCATAACGGCGCACATGGTCCTGGGTGTAATACTCCATGGGCAGCGGATACATGTAGGCCGCCTTGGGCATCGTCTGGTGGAATGCGGTGTCAAATACACCCACTTGGGGAACGCCGGGCAATACAGCCTCGATGGCCTCGATACCAGCCATGTTCACGGGATTGTGCAACGGAGCAATGCCGTAGCACTCGCGAATCATGTCCTTCACCTCGTCGGTGATGAGGACGCTGCGGCTGAATTTCTCACCGCCATGCACTACACGGTGACCCACTGCATCGATTTCCTTCAGGTCCTTGATGCAACCATACTCGGGATGTACCAGTGCGTCAAGGATAGCCTTGATGGCACCCTTGTGGTCGGTAAGACCCAGGTCGATATTCTTCTTGCTGCCATCATCAAATTTCAGCTTGATGAAACCGTCGGGCAGACCGATTTTTTCCACACCACCCTCGGCGAGGGTCTTGTTCTCCTTGATCTCGATGAGTTTGTACTTGGCAGAGCTGCTGCCGCAATTGAGCACTAAAATGTTCATTTTTCTAATTTATATAAGTATGAGTTTTCTCTAATTTTAAAAATGCCTATAGTCTAACACCTAAAGCCTAACGCCTTTTCATCTGTTGATTGCCTGGTTGCAAGTCAGGATCACGGTGCGGTAGATGTCGTCCTCGTTGCAGCCGCGAGACAGGTCGTTGACGGGGGCGGCAAGACCTTGCAGGACGGGACCCACAGCCTTGGCACCGGCGATGCGTTGCACGAGTTTATAAGCGATGTTGCCTACACCCAGGTCGGGGAACACGAGCACGTTGGCATGACCGGCGATGTCGCTACCGGGAGCCTTGCTGGCGCCCACGCTGGGCACGATGGCTGCATCAGCCTGTAGCTCGCCGTCAATCTTTAAGTTGGGATTCATTTCCTTGGCCAAACGGGTTGCTTCAACCACTTTGTCCACGCGTTCATGCTTGGCGCTACCCTTGGTCGAGAAGCTCAACATGGCAATCTTCGGGTCGTCAATTTCGGCAAGTGCACGTGCGGTGCGGTCGGCACTCACTGCAATCTGGGCCAGTTGCTGTGCATCGGGGTCGGGCACTACAGCACAGTCGGCAAACACCATCACACCGTTGTGGCCGTAAGGGGAACCCTCGGGCAGCAACATCAGGAATGCACCGCTCACAGTGCTGATGCCTGGAGCCGTCTTGAGCACCTGGAAAGCTGCACGCAGCACGTTACCTGTCGTGTTCATCGCTCCGGCAACCTGACCATCAGCGTCACCGGCCTTAATGAGCAAGCAACCCAGATAAAGCGGGTCGAGCACTTTCTTACGGGCGTCCTCGATGGTCACACCTTTTGCTTTGCGCAGTTCGTAAAACAGCTGTGCATATTTCTCGACAGCCTCGCCATCGTTAGGATTGATGACCGTGGCCTTGTCGATGTTGTTGAGCCCCAGTTCACTGGCTTTGGCCATGATTTCGGCTTTGTCACCGATGAACACAACATCAGCGATGCCGTCAGCGATGATGCGGTCGGCAGCGGTTAACGTGCGGGGTTCAGTACTCTCGGGAAGAACGATGCGCTGCCTCTTGGCAATCGCGTTGCTTTTGAGTTTCTCAAATAAAGGTTCCATGTTGTTGTTTTAACAGTTTTTTTAGGAAAACAGATGTTAATTTGATTCTCTGCCCCAAAGGTACTGCTTTTTTCAAATATATCATGCAACCATGGCAAAAAACATCGCACTCTAGCTGCTATATTATCTATAGTGGCTAGAGTGAACCGTGTGATGAGGATGCAACAGGCTTTATCAGTCTTTTCTCCAGAATGAACTGGTAAAGATGACAAGGACGGTGAACAGTTCAAGACGTCCCACCATCATCTCGAAGGCAAGTACCCATTTGGCAGCAGGGTGGAGAATAACCCATGAGCTGTCAGGACCGGTGACACCATAGCCGATGCCCACATTGCTGATGGCCGACATCGAAGTGTACATTGCATCAAAGACGGGTATATCAAAGAATGTGAGATAC
Organism: uncultured Bacteroidales bacterium; assembly: GCA_902784675.1. Taxonomy (GTDB): domain Bacteria; phylum Bacteroidota; class Bacteroidia; order Bacteroidales; family Muribaculaceae; genus Sodaliphilus. Next base: position 67,751 of record CACZVR010000001.1, read on the forward strand.
AATGCCACAACCATGATGATGCCGATGTAGACAGCAAAAAAAGTGTTCACCTTGCTCACCACATGGTTGGGAACGGGCTTGCCGTCGATGTGGACTGCTCGCACCGAGTTGGTGTGCAACACACGGTAGAATTCGTTGGCAGTGTTCTTCAGCAAGACGATGAGGCGGTCCATCTTGGCGCCACCTGAAGTAGATCCTGCCATTCCGCCGAAGAACATCATCACCATCAATATGACAGTGACAAATTCACCGCTGTCCTCGTAGTCAAAGGTGGAGAAGCCGGTTGATGTGATTGCCGAAATAGTGTCAAACGAACCGTAGACAAAGCGATCGAAATTATTGTCAAGGAAGGCTTTGTAGGCCATATAGGCAACGATGATGACGGTCGTGATGAGTGCTGTCATGCAATACCACCGCAGGGTGTTGTTGTCGCGGATGCGCTTGAAATCGCCGCGGAAGGTGGCAGCAATGATCGAGAAACTGATACCACCAATGAACATGAAGATGATGACCACGATGAATACATAGCTTGACCGCCAATAATCAAGACCGATATTCTTGGTGGAGTACCCGCCTGTCGAAGTTGTGGTCATGGCGTGACAGATCGCATCAAACCAGTCCATGGGACCTGCTACCAATAACAATGTGAGCAGGAACGTGAGACCGATGTAGATGAGCCACAAGTCCTTGGCGGTCTGACTCACGCGTGGACGCAGCCTCTCATGGGTGATACCTGTCACTTCGGCATTGAACAGCGCGATGCCTCCTTTCTGGTTCAGCATGGGAATCACGGCGAGGGTGAACAGGATGATTCCCATTCCTCCAATCCACTGTGTCATGGCACGCCAGAAAAGCACGCCGTGAGGTATCTCCTCCACATAGCGGATTACGCTTGACCCGGTTGTGGTGAACCCGGCCATCGTTTCAAAGAAGGCGTCTGTCACATTATTGAATGTGTCGCTGAACAAATAGGGCAACATGCCGAACAGTGAGAAGAACACCCAAATGATGGCTGTGAGCATCAACCCCTCTCGCTTGTGCATTGAATTGCTTTTGGGCCTGATGCCGAATGCCATCAGCGCTCCAGCTCCTGCTGTGATTGCTGTGCTGTAGATGAAGGCCCACAATGATGTGGATTCATTGTAGAGACAAGATATACCAAGCGGCAACAGCATGAATGCTGCCTCAATCAGCAGCAGCCAGCCTTGCATTCTCAGCACTATGGCAAAATTGATATGTTGCTTTTCTCGCTTGTGCATCAGGAGAAGTATTTATCAAGTTTGTGAATCGCACCTTGCAGACAGAAGACCACTACGTGGTCACCCGCTTGGATGCGGGTGTTGCCGTTCACGAGTTGGCCTTCTCCGTCACGCACCAGGCCGGCAATCGTGAAGTCACGGCTCAGTTTCAAATCCTTGACATCAGATTTTGTGACTCGGTCGCCTTCTTGGACAATCACCTCGGCCACCTCGGCATCGGGTAATGCCAGACAACGGGCATTCTCCTCGTCGGCATCTATCATGATCTGATAGATGCGGCTTGAAGCCAACAGTTTCTTGTTGACGATGGTGCCGATGTTGAGGGCTTCGGCCTCGTTGATGAACTGGATATCCTCGACTTGAGCAATGGTTTTTGGTACACCGTTGGTCTTCGCAATCATGCAAGCCATCATGTTCACCGCACTGTTCTCGCCCAGGGCGATAAAGGCGTCATAGTAGCTCACGCTCTCTTCCTCGTTGAGTTCCGAGTCGCGGAAGTCACCTTGCACGAGCTTGCAGTTGGGGTAGCGTTGTGCCAGTTCCTCGCATCGGGCCTCATCGCTCTCGATGATTTTGATGTCAACCGATTTTCCCAACCGCTTGATAATCTGTTCAGCAATATCGTTGCCACCCACGATGAGCACATTGTCAACAGTATTCTGCACCTTACCGCAGGCCTCACGCACCTCGTCGATGTGGTCGCGTGTGGTGGCAATGTAAGCAATATCGTTCTCTAGAACTCGGTCGTCGCCTCGTGGAATGATGATTTCGCGGTTGCGCTTGATGGCCGACACATGCAGGTATTCACTGATACCTGACATTTCCTTGAGCATCTTACCCACGATGCGAGCGTTTTTGCGGATTTTCACACCCACTACAATGAGCTCACCCTCAAAAAGTTCAAACCAGTTTCGCGCCCACGTTCTTTTCAGTGCGCTGGAAATCTCACGGGCTGCAAGCATCTCGGGATAGATGAGATTGTCGATGCCCATGGCGGAGAAATGAGAACGCCATTTTTCGCTGAAGAACTCGTCATTATCGATGCGCGCTACGGTACGTTTCGCTCCCAGACGTTTGGCCATTGAGCATGACAGGATGTTGCGAGCCTCGCTCTTGGTCACTGCGATGAACAGGTCACAAGCACCAGTCTTGATGGCATTCAAGTCACTGAACGAGATGGCGCTGCCCTGATGGGTGAGCAGGTTGTAGTTCTCCAACGGCTCAAGCTTCCTGTTCTCAGTGTCCATGACAATGATGTCTTGTTCCTCGTTGCTCAACATCTTGGCTAGATGTGTACCGACTTCGCCTGCACCGGCAATAACGATTCTCATAAGTTTATCTACTTGATTGGTTGTTATTTCTTGTCTTCTAATAATTGCAGGATGGCTGTCTCGAGCGACTTGCCGTCCATGCCGCAACGTTCATACAGCTCGGCAACTGTGCCTTGATGCACAAACTCATCTTGTACACCCAGCATCTTCAGCCGCGTGGTGGCACCGTTGCGTGTCATCCATTCGGCTACAGCCGAGCCAAAGCCTCCCACCACAGTGCCGTCTTCGATGGTGATGATGCTGTGGTAACGGCTGGTCACTTCACGCAGGATGTCTTCATCAATAGGCTTGACAAAGATCATGTCATAGTGGCCCACTTTAATGCCGCGTTCAGCCAGGCTGTTCACGACCTCGATGACCTCGTTGCCGATGTGACCAATGCTCAACACGGCCACACCTTCGCCCTCACTCATCTTGCGGCCATGGCCCACAGGAAGTGCCTGCATCTCGTTGTGCCAATCGGCAATGACTCCTTTGCCACGCGGGTAGCGGATGGCGAACGGCCCCATTCCGTCCAACTGGGCTGTGTACATCAGGTTGCGCAAGTCGTGTTCGTTGAGTGGCGATGCCACTACCATGCCAGGGATGCAACGCAGATAGGCCAGGTCAAACAGGCCATGATGTGTCACGCCGTCCTCGCCGACGATACCGCCGCGGTCGATGCAGAAGGTCACAGGCAGGCCCTGGATAGCGACATCATGGATGATGGAGTCATAGCCGCGCTGCAAGAAGGTGCTGTAAATGGCGCAGTAGGGGTGCATGCCGTCCTTGGCAAGACCTCCCGCAAAGGTCACTGCGTGGCCCTCGCTGATGCCCACGTCAAAAGCGCGGCGGGGCATGGCTTCAAGCATCAGCGACATGGAAGTGCCGCTGGGCATGGCTGCAGTGATTCCCACGATTTTATCGTTTTTTTCGGCAAGTTCCACAAGCGTCTTTCCGAACACATCCTGATACTTAATGGGACCGCCTTTGCCGCCCATGGCGCGCTCGCCTGTTTCCTCATCAAACTTGCCAGGTGCATGCCAGGTCGCGGGGTCGGCCTCGGCAGCGGCAAAGCCCTTGCCCTTGACGGTGCGCACATGCACCAGTTTGGGACCTGTCATGTCTTTTATTTCTCGGAACACTTTGACCAGACGTTTCACGTCATGTCCGTCATACAGGCCGAAATAGCGGATGTTCAAGCCTTCAAAGATATTCTGTTGGCCCGAGAACAACGACTTCAATGCATTGCTGAAACGCATGATCAGGCCTTTGCGGTTATCGTTGATGACATTGTGGCGGCGCAAGAACTGGTAGGTCTTATAGCGCAGCTTATTGTATCGGTGAGACGTGTGCAAGTCGCTCATGTAGGAACTCAAAGCACCCACATTAGCGTCGATGGCCATGTCATTGTCGTTGAGGACGATAATCAGGTTATTGGGGTTGGTCGTGGCATTGTTGATGCCCTCAAATGCCATGCCACCACTGATGCTCGCATCGCCGATAATGGCAACCACCTTGCGGTTTTGATTGTCCTGGAGCTCGGCGGCTATGGCCATACCCAAGGCTGCCGAAATGGAGTTGGACGCATGGCCTGCCGTGAACGTGTCATATTCGCTCTCTTCGGGGTTCGGAAACCCGCTCAGGCCGTCCAACTTGCGGTTATCGTCAAACTGGTCGCGACGTCCGGTCAAGATTTTATGAGCGTAGGCTTGGTGGCCCACATCCCACACCAGACGGTCGTCGGGTGTGTTGAAAACATAATGAAGCGCCACGATAATCTCAACGGCTCCCATGCTGGATGCGAAGTGCCCCGGATTGCTTGACAGTTCATGTATCATATATTGCCGCAATTCATGGCACACCTGTGGCAATTGGTCAATGTCCAATTTCCTCAAGTCCGACGGATAGTCGATTTGTGCCAACAGCGGGCAATTTTCTTTTATATAGGGTTTTGTTGTCATGGTCAGTCTTTCTTTCTCACATACTTTTTGTAGAGTGGGACAAACACGATGATGCCCGACGCCACGATGGTGAAAAGCACCATGAAGTCGATTCTAGCAGCCCTTGTCATTAGCAGCCAGCATAATCCCAGCCACAAGAGCAGAATGCACACAAATCTGATGATATTGTTTGTTGTCATGACATCGTTTGCATTTGTCTAATCTGCAAAGATAGTGCAAGCCGAATACAAAACAAAATTTATTTTTGATTTGTTGAGGCGTAGCCTATCTTCGCCGCCAGGCAAAGATAATCATTATTTGTGAAACATCACTCTAGAATCTATTTTTTCCATGATTTTAGACATTCATGTAAAATGATATCATCAAAAACGGGACCCACAGTGGGGTCCCGTTCTAGATGCATTTCAGGTTGTTGGTTTGTTTACCACTGCTCAGTGAGCAGGAAGTTGATCAGGGCGGTCAAGTCGTCCATGTCTACGGATGTGTCGGTCTCGTTGTTGCATGCAGCTGCATTTGCAGTATTGATGGTATTGCTGTCATCCAGCAGATAGTTGATCAACGCTGTAAGGTCATCCATGTCAACACCGCCAATACCGTTCACATTACCGCGCTCAACGCTGGGTTGAGGATCGTCACCGGGGATCACATAGCCCTCATAGGGGAACACGTCAACGACCATCTCGTTGCTGCTTCCATTGAAATTCCAGGTCTCGCCATTGGGATACACGGTGAAAGCGCCATACTCGAACCAGCCGTTATATACCTCGTTCCAGCCCCAGTTCATGTGGAACTTGCCGTCGGCATCCACACCGTCAAGCACCCATGCGTGACCGTCAAGAAAATCAACATTGTGGTAGGGGATAGGATGTCCTTCCTCAAGTTCGGCATGAATAAGGTCGATCCATTCCTCATCAGTGTACCTGTTGCTGTTGTCGCAGTAATATGATGGCCAGATGCCGATGAGTTTTAAATCACTGTTGTAGCCCATTGTCTTGAAGGCTTCACGCTGATCCTGAGAGTAGGATCCGCTACCACTTGGGCTACCATATTTTGTTTTACATGCCTGACCGCAATAAAGACACAGTTTAGCGACTGCATCGGCTTGCTCATCGGTGAATGTGCCGGGTGCATAAGCGTTCTGTTCAGGATAATAGATGGTATAGGCGTCAAGCATCTTGTCAAATTCAAACGTGGTTGCGGGCAAGGCTGGCATGGTACCCACACTGCTGTTGTATATGTAGTGCGATTCGACACCATTGCACTCAGCATATTTCCAATAGTACATGACTTGAGCCATGGCGAGGGGACCACATCCCACCGAAGCATGCTCACCACTTACAATGGGAATCATGCGGTTGAAAGGATTGCCTTGTCCCCAAGTGCTCTTCAACATGGGTTCAACGACTGTTGAGCGTTTAGCAGTCTTGACGGGAACCACTTGACCCTTATAGCTCTGCATTTCCTGAATCTGATTCTTATACAGGTTCAGATAGTCCTTCATGCTGCCGGGCAGGTTGTTCATGTCGATATTGCCCTTGTCGCCATAAGCAAGTACCTGCTTGGCCAAGTCGTCACCGGCAACGATCACCCAACCGCGACCACCAGTGATGTTGAACACATAGTAAGCATTGCCGCTCACCGATGATGCCTCGGTGTATGCGAGCTTGATGTCTGCGCTGGCGGGAGCCAACATCTTGCCCTGTTGGGCATACTTCTGCTTGATGAACTTGTTGGCTGTTGTCTTAGCGGTGTTAGCGTCAACATTTGCCGCTTGGGCATTGAATGACACTACTGCCAATGCAGCCACGAGGCCACATTTCAAGAGTTGTTTCATCTTCATAACTAAAGTTTATTGAAATTAAGGTTAAAAAAGGTGTTAAATGACGCCGCAAAAATATACATAATGTAGCAATTATGAAAGATTTGCCTGAAGAAATAGTCAATTATTTTAAGAACAATTTATAAGAAAGGCGAGGATACTAATAGTACCCCCGCCTTAATTTAATCAATTGACATGTTGCCGATTACCACTCTCCGTTGAGCAGGAAGTTGATCAAAGCAGTCAAATCGTCCATGTCCACCGTGGTGTCGGTCTCGTTGTTGCAGGCTGCTGCGTTAGCTGTGTTGATGGTGTAGGATTCGTCCAGCAGATAGTTGATCAGGGCGGTCAAGTCGTCCATGTCAACACCGCCAACACCATTCACGTCGCCACGCACAACATCGCTGGTAGGAGCGTTGGGTGATACATAACCCTCGTAGGGGTACAGGTCGATGACCATGCACAAGAAGCCATCATTAAGTTCGAGCTCTTGTCCAAGAATAACAGGGTTGAATGCGCCAAAAGCATAATAACCGTCAGCATATCCATAGAAACCCCAGTTGCAGTGATAAAGACCTTCGGCATCAACACCGTCAATGATATAGGCATGACCGTCGGTGCCACCCTCTGAGGAGTAGGGGATGGGGTGGCCGGCCTCGAGCTGTTCATTGATGAGTGCGATCCACTCCTCGTCGGTGTAATCCCAAGTATTCCAAGTCTCACGAGCGGGCCAATACTCAATGCAAACGAGTTTCATGTCTTCGGCATAACCCATCTTCAAGAAACCGTTCTTTTGCTTCAACACGTTAGAACCGCTACCTTGACCGCCACTGCTGAAGTTCACGTTGCAAGACTGAGAAGCGTAACGGCACAACTTGGCAACCTCGTCTTTGTTCTCTTGCGTTACACCAGGAGCCCATGCCAAGCCACCGCTTTCAGTGAGTCTGGTATATTCGTCAAGAATCAGGTCCCAGTTAAAAGTGGTTGCACCTAATGCGGGTACCATAGAGTGGGTGTATTCATTCATATAACTGGGAAGACCGTTGATGCTTTTGGGATACTCCCAGTAATTCAGAATCTGTGCCATGGCAAGGCCGGCGCAACCCACGGGGCATGCTGAGCCATTTTGAGTCGGGCACTGGGCGCAGAACAGGTAATCTTGACCCCAGTTAGATTTAATCAGCGGTTCAACGACTTTACCGTTCCTTGTTGCTTTCTTGGTAACGAACTCGCCTTTGTAGCTCTGCACCTTTTCGATTTGGGTTTTGAAACGATCTAGAACGTTCTTGGTGTTGCTGGGAATGTTGTTCATATCAAGACTGCCGTGGTCGCTGTAGGCCAGCACCTGGTTAGCACGATCGTCACCAGCGATGATGACCCAACCGCCACCAGTGATGTTGAACACATAGTATGCATTGCCGCTCACGCTCGACGCTTCGGTGTGTGTGAGTTTGATGTCGGCAGTGGCAGGTGTCATCATTTTGCCAGGGGTAGCAACAAATTTCTGTTTCAAGAAACTGTTGGCTGCTGCTTTTGCTGCGTTAGCATCAACGGGGTTTGCCATGGCATTTAATGACACAGCGGCAAATGCCGCCATGAGGCTGCATTTTAAGAATTGTTTAATCATAATAAATCAATTTGGATGGTTAGTAAAAGATTAATCTGTTAATTTTCAACGCAAAAATATACATTATTTTTCTAGTAAGTATGATTTAGAACGTGAAAAAATGTGAATGCGATTATTTTGTGTGCTTTCATATAGAAAACAAGGCAGAGCACAAGTGCCCTGCCTCAGTAATTGTTTGTTCAGGTACTTAATTCGTCCAGTTATTGGTGAGCAAGTAGTTGATCAATTCGGTCAAGTCGTCCATGTTGACACCATTGGCTTGATCACAATCGGCGTTAGCCTCATTGATGGTGTAGGTATTGTCCAACAGATAGTTGATCAGGGCCGTGAGGTCGTCCATGTTGACAGTTCCGTCGCCGTCAACATCTCCGCGGATAACGGTCACGGGAGGTGTCCATCCCTCGGGCGGCTGAATGCCGATGATCATCTGATGGCCTGAATTGAACTGGAGATAGTCACCGTCACGATGGTACATGTTCAATGCGGTGGACAGATACCAGCCGTCACAGGTGCCGTACCAACCATAGTTGAAGTGGAAATAGTTGTTGCTGTTGTAACCGTCACAGATGAAGGCGTGACCACCAGCACTGGGGTCGCTAGCTGAGTAAAGAATGGGGCGACCGGCATCAAGCTCTGTCTTAATCCTGGCTTCCCATTGCGATGATGAACCGCTTCTCTGCACTAGTTGTGCGGTGTTTCTGAAGCCGAAATTAAGCATAGCATCCAACTGATCCCATGTGTAAGCGCCGCTGCCTTCGGGATCGTAGTCCATCTCTACTGCCTGTCCGCAATAGCGACCCAATTTGGCGACCTCTTGGGCTTGAGCGTCAGTATAAGTGTCCTGAACGAGCGTACTGGTGTTGTAATCCCAGTGGCAATAGGACAACAACATCTTGTTATAATCAAATGTGGTGGCGGGCAACGCATCTACAGTTAATGCATCATCATTCCACCACCCCCATCCGGTAGAATAACCAGCGATGGCGTTGCTTCCTTCGGGATATTTCCAGTAGTACATCACCTGGGCCATTGCTGTTGCAACGCAGCCTACAACGCAGTACTCGCCGTTTTTCATGGGGCACTGCCAGTCATAGGGTTCTTCTTGTCCCCATGTGGTCTGAATCAGTGGGTCAACCCCACGCGCGCCGGCTTGTTGTAATGCATGCACAAGGTCATCTTCGGCATAGGTCAGCAAGAACTCCATCTCGTTCTTGTAACCGTTGAGCAAACCTTGCAAGCCATAGGGCAGTTTGTTGAAATCCAGATGTCCCTTGTCGCTGTATCCCAACACCTCGGGGGCACGATCTTCACCAGCAATGATGATGAAACCGCCACCCTGGACATTAAATGCATAGTAGTCGTTAGCTCCTTTGACGGCCTTAGATGACTCGGCATGTACGAGTTTCAGGTCGGACATTGTCGGCGTGTTGATTTGGCTGGTTGCACGTTGTTTGATGAATCTGTTGGCGGCATTGCGAGCCTGTGTGAGGCTGACGTTGCCTGCGCTGGCTTGGAGCGATACCATCGTGAGTGAGGCCAGCAGCAATGAACTCATTAATTTCTTGATGTTCATAAGGCGGATTAAAAGATTAATTGATGAATAGATAAGTATTTGTTAGTCATTAAAATATGTGGCTATTAATTCTGATAGTCAAAAACTGAGATTATTATTTGACGCCAAAAATAGTAATTATTTTTATAAGTACATTTTATTTTGAGCAGAAAAATTCACTTCGTAATAAAAAATCACGTCAAATGGCCAATCGTTTAAAATCGCTATTGAAATAAATAGCCATATCAAAAATTCAAATTCATTGTATATTTGCAACTGTGTTATTTCAAAAATAAGTGTACTTATGAAAATCAAGAAATTGTTTTTAATTATGGCTTGCTGCTTGCCGTTATGTGTGTTGGCGGCCTGTCAACCTAAAAATCAAACTAGTATGAACGATAACAACAAGACATTGGTTGCCTACTTCAGTGCAACTGGCACCACGATGGAAGCCGCCACAAAGCTTGCCAAGGTGGCAAACGCCGACCTGCATGAAATCGTGCCTGAAACCCGTTACACGCCTGCCGGCTTGAACTGGCAGGATAAAACCAGCCGCAGCAGTGTCGAGATGGCCGACAAGAGCAGCCGTCCTGCCATTGCTAACAAAGTGGAGAACATTGAGCAGTATGATACTATCTTTGTGGGTTTCCCTATCTGGTGGTACATCGCACCGACCATTGTCAATACTTTTCTGGAGCAGTATGACTTGAACGGTAAAACCATCGTGCCGTTCTTCACTTCGGGCGGCAGTGAGGCTGGCGAGACTTTGCAATATCTCAAGCCATCAGCGCCCGGTGCCAATTTCGTGGCACCCAAGAACCTCACCCGTATGGACGAGGCTCAGATGAAGGCCTGGTTGGAGAGCTTGTGATTTTGAGAGATTGAATGAACGATTGCCACCGCGCCCTCACGCGGTGGCAATCGTTTAATATTATGATGCAATTGATTGAAAAAGCATTCAGTCGCGTTTTGAGGCTGAGAAAGAGTAGGGGAGATCTTTCTCACTTCGACCTCGTTGATAGTTGGGCTGATCGCTCATGTAGAAACAGATGTCGCAACCCTGCATGAGCAGTTCGTGCTCCAGGTAGTTGCGGGTATAGCGCTTGCCGTTCACGGTCATGGAATCGATATAACAACCGTTACCCTTGCGGGAAATGGTAACATGCTTGCCGTTTTCGAGTTTAAGTGTCACATGGTCAAAGTAAGGCGTCCCAATTACATACTGGTTGCTGCCAGGACAGACGGGGTAAAACCCTAAAGCCGAGAACACGTACCAGGCTGACGTCTGACCGTTGTCCTCATCACCGCAGTAACCGTCGGGAGTAGCGCTGTACAGGCGGTCCATCACTTGGTGCACCCAGTATTGCGCTTTCCAGGGTTGACCGGCGTAGTCATACAGGTAAATCATATGCTGGATGGGCTGATTGCCGTGGGCATAGTTGCCCATGTTCATGATTTGCATCTCGCGAATCTCGTGGATAGTGAAGCCGTAGTAGCTGTCATCAAATACAGGAGGGAGAGCAAATACAGAGTCCAGCATCTGGCAAAACGTCTCCTTGCCGCCCATCAGGTCAATCAGACCCTGCGGGTCATGGAACACGCTCCAAGTGTAATGCCAACTGTTGCCCTCGGTGAAAGCGTCGCCCCACTTGAGCGGGCTGAAGGGTGTCTGGAATGACCCATCGGCCTTGCGGCCTCGCATCAGTTTGCTCTCTGGGTCAAACACGTTGCGGTAGTTCATTGCACGATCGCGATAGATGCTGATTTCACTTTCCGGTTTGCCCAAGGCTTTCCCTAGACGGTAAATGCACCAGTCGTCATAGGCATATTCCAGTGTTCTAGCCACGTTCTCGTTGATGCCCACGTCATAGGGGATGTATCCCAAACGGTTATAATGCTCAAATCCCAAGCGGCCTGTAGATTTCACACTGGGATGAACGGCATTTGCCCCGTGTGTCACAGCCTCCCACAACTTTTCAATGTCATAGCCGCGCAAACCTTTCAGGTAGGCATCGGCGACTACCGAGGCGCTGTTGTTCCCCACCATGCAGTCACGATGCCCTGGACTTGCCCATTCGGGCAGGAAACCGCTCTCGAGGTAGGTGTTGACCAGCCCTTCTTGCATCGTGGCACCCATGCCGGGATGCATCAGGTCGATGAACGGGAATTGGCTTCGGAAAGTGTCCCAGAACCCTGTTCCAGTGAACATGGTCCCCGGCTGTACCGTTCCGTTGAATGGGCTGTAATGCACAGTGTCGCCCTCAGCATTGATTTCATACAGGCGATGCGGGAAAAGCATCGTGCGGTACAGGCATGAGTAGAAAGTGCGCAGGTGATCGATGTCATCATCTTCAACTTGGATGCGTCCCAACAGGCTGTTCCATTGTTCTCGAGCATTAGTTTTCATCGTCTCGAAACTGTCATTGCATATCCTGCGCAGGTTGAGCGTGGCTTGTTCGGTGCTGATGAATGATGAGGCGACGTGAGCCGTGATTCTCTCACCCCGGCGTGTGGAAAAGGTGATAATTGCGCCAGCATGGTCGCAGTTCACCTGGGTCTGTCCGCTGTGCAAAATGCTGTCCTCAACGGCATGATGGGCGGTAAAAGGCTTGTCAAACTCGATAACGAAGTAATTCTTGAAGCCTTCGGGCACGCCGCCGCTGTTGCGCGTTGAGTAGCCGATGACACGTCGCTGCTCGGGCTGAATAATGACTTCTGACCCTTTGTCAAATGCGTCTACCACGATGTTGGCTTGAGCGGTTTCGGGGAAGGTGAACCGCAAAGCCGCAGCCCAGGTGCAGGGGGCTATTTCGGCTGTCACGTCATAATCAGCAAGATAGACTTTATAATAATAAGGTGTGGCCGTTTCAGCTTTGTGCGAGAACCAGCTGGCACGCTCCGTTTCGTCGAAAACTGGCTTGCCTACGGTGGCCATCAGCGAAAACTGACCATAATCGTTGATCCAAGGGCTGGGTTGGTGCGTCTGCTTGAAGCCTCGTATTTTGTTGGCCGTGTAGGTATATTGCCAACCATCTCCCATCTTGCCCGTCTGCGGTACCCAATAGTTCATGCCCCATGGCAGGGCGATGGCGGGATAGGTGTTGCCCGTCGATAAAGCGAAACTGGATTCGGTGCCCATCAACGTGTTGACCAGGTCCACGGGATCTTGTTTGGTGGAAGCAGCGCAAACACAGTGCCATCCGATGCATGCAGTCAGCAAAAGTAATATCCTTTTCATCTCTGATATCGTCAATTAGTAGTGAGACTGCAAATATAACACAAAAATCTCGCAAATGGTTGATTTGGTTCTAATGAATTTGGAAGACTAAAATACCGAGCATAGAAATAGAAAAGGAACTTCATCGCTGTGTATGCAAAAAGAGAACCCGTGTGAGGGCTCTCTTTAGCAAATATGATATCTTGATAATTGATTATTTGAACAGGAAGAGTTCGCCGATGGATTTCTTCTGGTTCACGCTGCGGATGGTGGTGGCAAACAGCTTGTCGACACTCAGCACACGCACCTTGGGACATTTGTCGGTGTCAAATGGGATGCTGTCGCTGGTGACGAGTTCGTCAAGACCACTGTCCATCACGCGCTCACTCGCAGGGTCACTCATCACGGGATGAGAGATGTAGGCGCGCACGCTTCTAGCACCGTTCTCTTTCATCAGACTAGCAGCTTTGCAGATCGTGCCTGCAGTGTCTACCATATCGTCGATGAGGATGACATCCTTTTCCTTCACATCACCGATAATGGTCATGCTCTCTACCACATTGGCTTCTTGGCGGTGTTTGTGGCACAGTACAAGGGGCTTGTTGAAATATTTGGCATAGGAGTTGGCGCGTTTTGCTCCGCCCACGTCAGGCGATGCGACAACCATGTCCTTGAGATTCAACGACTCAATGTCGGGGACAAACATGGTCGAGGCATACAAGTGGTCGACTGGGACATCAAAGAAGCCTTGAATCTGGTCGGCATGCAGGTCCATCGTGATCAGACGGTCGATGCCGGCAGCAATGAGGACGTTGGCGACAAGCTTTGCAGCAATGGAAACGCGCGGCTTGTCCTTGCGGTCCTGACGGGCCCAACCGAAGTAGGGGATTACAGCGATTACCGTCTGGGCCGACGCACGTTTGGCGGCATCAATCATTAATAACAGTTCCATCAGGTTTTCACTGCTGCTGAATGTCGATTGCACCAGATACACTTCGGCACCGCGCACAGGCTCTTCGTAACTCACCTCAAACTCACCGTCAGCAAAACGTTGGATTTTTATTTTACCAAGATTCACACCCAGCGCTTCAGCAATTTTCAAGGCTACATAACGCGAGTTAGTGCCCGAGAATAATTTCATTTCAGCCATAATAAGAGAATTTACTTTTGCAAAGGTAGCAATTTATCGTAGTTTTCAAATCATCTTTTCCTAATTATTTTCCGTTTTTTATATCTTTTTTTGATAGGGGAATGATTTTGACCGCAAAAGCTCTTCTTCTGCCCTGGTAGTGATGTCAGTATCACTTGCCCATGACACCGTTCCAGACGGCGTTGCGCAGGGTGCCGGCCTCGTCGTCGCAGCGATATTCCCAGTACATTGCTCCACGCATACCTGTCTGTTTGATGAACTTACACTTCCAGGCAAGTGACTCAGCATCCTCAAAGGAGCAGACAAACTCGCCGTCTTTCACCAGATAGGGGGCCTTGGCAATGTCGTCCCACATGCGGATGACATCGTCACGCATGATAAGGGCGCGGTAGGCAACGTCGCCAAATCCATTGACCGAACGGCCATAGAAGGGAACGCCAAGCACCAGCTTGTTAACCGGCATCCCGGCATCAAGGTGTGCTTGAAGGGCTTCTTCAGCCGTCACTCGGCCTGATTTTTCGCTGCGGTAAAGGGCTGCGTGATGATAGGGTGGGTTGCCCACGTCATACATCATGATGTTCACCAGGTCAACATAGGGTTCTATCGCCTTGAAATCAACAAATTGTGCATCGGCAACCGTAGCGCACGATAACAGGTAGTCCTTGCCTAGCGTTTTGCGCAGCTGGCGCATCAGCAGCGTGAAGTTGTTGATGTCGTTGGGTGAAGATACTATGCCGGCTTCGCTGCAACTGGGATATTCCCAATCGATGTCGATGCCGTCAAGACCATATTCCTTGACGATGCGTTTGCAGTCCTTGGCGAACGATTTGCGACGCTTGTCGGTCGAGGCCATTTCACTGAACCCGCCCGCGGTCCATCCACCGATGCTCAGAATAACATAAACCTTGTTGTCCTTTTTTAGTTCAGCTAATTGCCTGAGACGTTCGGGGCGCTGAATGTTCACTCCGTCAAAGGTGTCGTTCACCTTGCCGAATGCATAGTTGATATGGGTCAACACTGTGCAATCGGGAAGAGGCATATCCTCGTTCCAGCCAGTGACATAGGCTGCCACCACGGGGCTATCATCCTTGTGTTTCACAGCTTGCATGGTCAACAAAATCGCCATCATGCAAATTGTTAGCAATACTCGTTTCATTTGTAGTCTGTTTAACCAACTCCCCAAAGATACTACAATATTCACAATTTCAAATCATTTCTGGCGCATTTTCAATGTGATGGATAGTTTTGTCGTGAGTTGAGGATGCCTTCTTGAATCCCAGTTCCGCTTTATGTATCAGGGTGGGAAGGGACGTGCTGCTGACAAAACGATGATTTCTGATTTATTTTTTGCTTTTTTTAGTTGTTTTTGCTTGTGTTTCAGGAAATTTATGTACCTTTGCAGCCGTGCTTTTTGGGAATGTGTCCGAAAAGCTGTTGTAATTAACTTATTATTAACTATTTAAATGAGCGAAGAATTAAAAAATTCTCCAATCGCCGATTTCGATTGGGATGCCTACGAAAAAGGCGAAACCAAAAGAGACAAATCTTTTGAAGAACTGGAAAAAACCTACGACAAGTCACTGAACGCATTTCAGGAGGACGAAGTAACCGAAGGTACTGTTATCTCGATTAACAAGCGCGAGGTAGTGGTTAACATCGGTGCAAAGTCGGACGGCATTATTCCTGTCAGCGAGTTCCGTTACAATCCCGACCTCAAGGTGGGCGACACTGTTGAAGTGTATGTCGAGAACCGTGAGGACAAGAAGGGTCAGCTCGTGCTTTCTCACCGCAAGGCACGTCAGGCCAAGAGCTGGGATCGTGTTAACGAAGCTAAAGATAACAATGAGATTATCAAGGGTTACATCAAGTGCCGCACCAAGGGTGGCATGATCGTCGATGTATTCGGCATCGAGGCCTTCCTGCCCGGTTCACAGATTGATGTTCGACCCATCCGCAACTACGATGATTATGTGGACAAGACCATGGAGTTCAAGATCGTGAAGATCAACCAGGACTTCCGCAACGTTGTTGTTTCACACAAGGCTCTCATCGAGGCCGAGCTCGAGCAGCAGAAGAAGGAAATCATGTCCAAGCTCGAGAAGGGTCAGGTGCTCGAGGGTACCGTGAAGAACATCACCAACTATGGTGTGTTCATCGACCTGGGTGGCGTGGACGGTCTGATTCACATCACCGACCTGTCGTGGGGCCGTGTCAACAACCCCGCCGACATCGTGCAACCCGAGCAGAAACTCAACGTTGTTATCCTCGACTTCAATGAGGAGAAGAACCGCATCGCTTTGGGTCTCAAGCAGCTCCAGCCGCATCCCTGGGATGCTCTGGATCCCGACCTCAAGGTGGGCGACCACATCAAGGGCAAGGTTGTCGTTATGTACGACTACGGTGCATTTGTTGAGGTGGCTCCCGGTGTTGAGGGTCTGATTCACGTCAGCGAGATGAGCTGGTCACAGCGTCTGCGTCCCGCCCAGGACTTCATGAAGGTGGGCGACGAGGTTGAGGCTGTCATCCTGGCTTTGGACCGCGAGGACCGCAAGATGTCGCTGGGCGTTAAGCAGCTCACCAACGATCCTTGGGACACCATCGCCGACAAGTATCCCGTTGGCAGCAAGCACACCGCTAAGGTGCGCAACTTCACCAACTTCGGTATCTTTGTTGAGATGGAAGAGGGCGTTGAGGGGCTGATTCACATCAGTGACCTGTCCTGGACCAAGAAGATCAAACACCCGAGCGAGTTCACCAAGGTTGAGGCTCCCATCGACGTTGTCGTTCTCGAAATCGACAAGGAGAATCGTCGTCTGAGCTTGGGTCACAAGCAGCTCGAGGAGAATCCTTGGGAGACCTATGAGACCATCTTCACCAAGGGCAGTGTGCATGAGGGTACTATCAGCGAGCTCACCGAGCGTGGCGGCCAGATTCGTCTGGATCCCTACGGCGTTGAGGGTTTCGCAACTCCCAAGCACCTCACCAAGGAGGACGGCACCACTGCAAAGCAGGGTGAGACCCTCATGTTCAAGGTGATCGACTTCAACAAGGACAGCAAGCACATCATCCTGTCTCACAGCCGCATCTTCGAGGATGAGCAGCGCAACGAGGCCCGCAAGGCTCGCCGTCAGGCTGCCGCCAACAAGCCCGCCGCCGAGGCCGCTCCCGCAGCACCCCAGGTCGAGAAGACCACGCTGGGTGATGTAACCGGTCTGGCTGCCCTCAAGGCTAAGCTCGAGAAGGCTGAGGCTAAGGTTGATGCTCCCGCTGAGGAAGCACCCAAGGCTGACGAAGCTCCCAAGACCGAGGAGTAATCAACTCTGTATCGGTTTTTAACTGACAGCTGTCGGCACTCTTTTTAAGGGTGTCGGCAGTTTTTTATGTGCCTTTGAACCAGCAGAATTCATGATGTTATTGATTTTGAATAAATATTTGCCGAAATATTTCCGTAATTGAAAAAAAACTACTACTTTTGACCCGCGAAAAACCAATCATCAATAATAATACTATTAACTAATTCATTTACAACGTGAAAATACTTTCTATTAATGACTTAAACAGTCTTAGGAAGCGTGCGCAACAAGCTTTGGCGTTGCGCGAGGATTCTGGCGTAGAGTCAGATCAGTGTTGTGGACTAGCGACTGGTGCCGACCACCTGCAGGTATTGTGCTGCGGTGGTACTGGATGTAAAGCGTCCAACAGCCACAAAATCGTTGACAACCTGAATGCCGCCCTCGAGGAGAACGGCATCGCCGACAAGGTGGATGTGATTACCACAGGTTGCTTCGGTTTCTGCGAGAAGGGCCCCATCGTGAAAATTATCCCCGACAACACCTTCTACACCCAAGTGAAGCCTGAGGATGCTGCCGAAATCGTAAAAGAACACATCATCGGTGGTCGTCGTGTTGAGCGTCTGCTCTATGTTGACCCCAAGACCAACAAGACGGTTAGCGACAGTAAGCACATGGATTTCTACCGCAAGCAGATGCGCATCGCGCTCCGCAACTGCGGTCTGATTGACCCCGAGAACATCGAGGAGTACATTGCTCGTGACGGTTATCAGGGTATTGCCAATGCACTGCTCAACCAGACCCCCGAAGAGGTGATCGAGATCATCAAGGCTTCGGGTCTGCGTGGTCGTGGTGGCGCCGGCTTCCCCACCGGTATGAAGTGGGGCTTTGCCCGCGGCTATGAAGCCGACGAGAAGTATGTAGTCTGCAATGCTGACGAGGGCGACCCCGGTGCATTCATGGACCGCTCCATCATGGAGGGTGACCCCAACTCGGTGATCGAGGCAATGACCGTCTGCGGTTACTGCATCAACTCACACAAGGGCCTCATCTACATCCGTGCTGAGTATCCTCTAGCAGTAAATCGCCTGAAGATCGCTATCCAGCAGGCTCGCGAATACGGTTTGCTCGGCAAGAAAATCCTGGGTACTGACTTTGACTTCGATATCGAAATCCGCTACGGTGCTGGTGCATTCGTCTGCGGTGAGGAGACCGCGCTCATCCACTCGATGGAGGGTAAGCGTGGTGAGCCCACCTTGAAGCCTCCCTTCCCTGCCGAGGCCGGTTATAACATGAAGCCCACCAACGTGAACAACGTTGAGACGCTGGCCAACGTGCCCATCATTCTGACCAAGGGCGCTGACTGGTTTGCTTCGATCGGTACCGAGAAGAGCAAGGGTACCAAGGTATTCGCGCTCGCTGGTAAGATTAATAATGTGGGCCTTATCGAGGTTCCCATGGGTACCACCCTGCGTGAGATTATCTACGACATCGGTGGTGGCGTGAAGAATGGTAAAGAGTTTAAGGCCGTTCAGACTGGCGGCCCTTCGGGTGGCTGCTTGACGCAAAAGCATCTGGACACTCCCATCGACTATGAGCACCTGACAGCAGCTGGCTCGATGATGGGTTCTGGTGGTATGATCGTCATGGACGAGGACGACTGTATGGTCAGTGTGGCCAAGTTCTACCTTGAGTTCACTTGTGACGAGAGCTGTGGTAAGTGTACACCCTGCCGCATCGGTAACAAGCGTATGCTCGAGATCCTTACCCGCATCACCGAGGGCAAGGGCACCATGGAAGATCTTGACCGCCTCAAAGAATTGGGTGAGATTATCAAGGATACCGCCCTGTGTGGTCTGGGTCAGACCTCTCCCAATCCTGTGTTATCGACTATCAACAACTTCTGGGACGAATATGTGGAGCACGTGAAACAGCACACCTGCCGTGCTAAGCAGTGCAAGGCCCTTGTGACCTACAGCATTGAAGCCTCCAAGTGTAAGGGTTGCGGCGCCTGCGCCCGCAAGTGCCCCGCTAACGCCATCATGGGCGACATTCGCAAACCTCACATTATTAACCCCTTCGAGTGCATCCGCTGCGGTATGTGTAAGTCTAATTGCCGCTTCGACGCCATCTCGGTTTATTAAAATTCGATAGCATCATGGAAGAAAAGAATATGATCACTTTGACGATTGATAAACACGAGGTAACTGTTCCCGCAGGGACCATGCTGCTTGATGCCGCCAAGACGGTGGGCATCAGCATCCCCACCTTGTGCCACATTGATCTGGAGGGCACTTGTGTACAGAACATGCCCGCCTCGTGCCGCATTTGTGTTGTGGAGATTGAAGGACGTCGCAATCTGGCTCCCGCCTGCGCTACTCGCGTGACTCCGGGTATGGTGGTTCACACCAACAGCGCCCGTGTGATTCGCGCCCGCAAGACTGTTGCCGAGCTCATGCTCAGCGACCATCCCAACGATTGCTTGACCTGCCCCAAGTGCAGTGATTGCGAATTGCAGCGCCTGGTAATGCGCTTCAACATCCGCCAAATGCCCTATAACGGTGGCGAACAGAGTGAGCGCAAACAGGAACTCACCCCCGCCATCTCCCGCAATATGGAGAAGTGTGTTTACTGCCGCCGTTGCGAGAGCGTCTGCAACAACGTGCAGTCGGTCGGTGTGCTGAGCGCTATCCGTCGTGGTTTCAACACCACCATCGCTCCCACCTTCGACAAGATGTTCACCGACACCAACTGTACCTATTGCGGTCAGTGTGTTGCCGTTTGTCCTACTGGTGCGCTCACCGAGCATGACTACACCAACCAGCTCATGGATGACCTCACTAACCCCGACAAGGTGGTTGTTGCTCAGCCTGCTCCTGCCGTGCGTTTCGCACTGGGCGAGGAATTCGGCATGAAGCCCGGCACTATCGTGACTGGCAAGATGGCTACCGCATTGCGTGACCTGGGATTTGACTATGCATTCGACACCGACTTCGCTGCCGACCTCACCATCATGGAGGAGGGTACCGAGATTCTGCAACGCCTCAACAAGTTCCTTGCTGGCGATAAGGATGTGAAGTTGCCGATCATGACATCGTGCTGCCCTGCATGGGTTAACTTCTATGAGCACGAGTATCCCGATCTGCTTGATTATCCCTCAACAGCCAAGTCACCCGCCCAGATGTTCGGCGCTATTGCCAAGACCTATTGGGCCGAGAAGATGGGCATCCCCCGCGAGAAACTCGTGGTTGTTTCCATCATGCCCTGCTTGGCTAAGAAGTATGAGGCTGGCCGTGACGAGTTCAAGGTTGATGGTAATCCCGATGTGGATTACAGCATCTCGACCCGCGAGCTTGGCCGCCTGATTAAGCGTGCTAACATCGACTTCGTTAACCTGCCCGATAGTGACTTTGACTCGCCCCTCGGCGAATCGACCGGTGCTGGTGCCATCTTCGGCATCACGGGTGGTGTGATGGAGGCTGCGCTGCGCACCGTCTATGAGGTGCACACCGGCAAGACCCTGCCTCATCTCGAGTTCAACGAAGTGCGCGGTTTTGAGGGCATCAAGGAAGCTACCATCGACCTCAACGGCTTTGAACTGAAGGTCTGCGTGGCTCACACCTTGAGCAATGCCCGCAAGGTGATGGACGCCCTGCGTGCTGGCAAACTCAACTATCACGTGGTTGAAGTGATGGCCTGTCCCGGTGGCTGCATTGGCGGCGCTGGTCAGCCCTACCACCATGGCAATATCGAGATTCTCAAGGCCCGTGCTGCTGCCGTTTACCGCGAGGACGAAGGCAAGGCATTGCGCAAGAGCCACGAGAACCCCGACATCCAGAAGCTCTACAAGGAATTCCTGGGTGAACCCTGTGGTGAGAAATCACATCACCTGCTTCACACGCACTATTTTGATAAGAGCATTCATTAATCGACACAAAACATCAATTACGATATGAAGAAGAAAGAAGAAATCAAACTGGCGTGTACAGTTGTTAAGCAGGTCGAGGAAATCTGCGACAAGCACGGCAACAAGCCTGGTGAATTGATTAACGTGCTGCACGAGTGCCAAGCATTGCACGGCTATCTCCCCGAGGAAATGCAGCGCATCATTGCCCGCAAGTTGCGCGTGCCCGCTTCCAAGGTTTATGGTGTGGTGACGTTCTACTCGTTCTTCACGATGACCCCCAAGGGCAAGCACCCGATTTCAGTATGTCTGGGTACCGCTTGCTATGTGCGTGGTTCCGAACGTCTGCTGGAGGAAATCAAGCGCATCTTGGGCATCGAGGTGGGCGAGACGACCCCCGACGGCAAGTTCTCGTTGGACTGCCTGCGTTGCGTGGGTGCTTGCGGTCTTGCTCCCGTTGTCATGATCGGTGAGCACGTCTATGGCCGCCTCGACGTCAAGGACATTCGTCAGATCCTTGAAAATGTCGCTGCAGAAGATTAAGCATTAAACATCACTATTGTCAAGAGCAGGATGTTACCATCGCGGTAGCATCCTGCTCTTCATTTACACCAATAATAAAGTATGCAATTTACTATGGAAACGCCTATGCTTTGGTCAGCAATGAAGATAGTATGATGAAATAGCAATGGAATTTGATGTATTTTTCGTGCCCTCAGCTTTGATTTATGGTCAAAAAAAAGTAATTTTGTAACCAAATTCAATAAAATGCTGTTCTTGGCAAATGGCTAATTCGAGATAACCGACTCACTTTCAATGGATATACAACATAACGAGACATCGATGAATAAATCTGAGAAGGAACAAGTGCGTCCCGATCAGGATAGCAGTCATGCTGATGTAGAGGCATACGGTCTGATTGGCAACCCTCATCTTCAGGTCTTGTGTTGCAGCGGGTCGGCTTGCTATGGCTCGGACAGCCTTAAAATCATTGATCGTTTTATTCGTGTCATTGCCGAGTATGGCTTGGGCAGTCGTGTCGATGTCGTAGCTACAGGATGTTTCGGCTTTTGCGCCAAGGGACCCATTGTCAGGATTATGCCCGACAACACCACATACGTCCAGGTGCATCCCGAGGATGTTGAGGATATCGTCAAGACACACATTATTGATGGCCGTCTGCTTGAACGTCTGCAATATGTGGACTTCACGGCTCATCAGTTGATGGATGATTCCAAGCATTGGAGTTCCTATCCCAAGCAGCTGTCAATGGATGCCATGCTCCATGACTACATCTATGAGATTGGCGGCAAGAAGTTCCTGTCGGTGCTCTCCTACAAGATTGATCCTGAAAAATGTCGTGGTTGCAGTGCCTGCAAGCGCAATTGCTCGAGCAGCGCTATCGTGGGAGACTTGAGGCATCCTCACTTGATTAACCCCTACAAGTGCACTTGTTGCGGGCATTGCATGACCAAGTGTAAGTTTGATGCCATTCATGGCCCGGTTGGAGCCCTCAGCGAGCGCAACTATGTCGAGGATCTGTTGGTAGATGTTACCGACCCCGACAAGGTTGTCGTTGCTCAAACAGCACCAGCTGTGCGTTATGCCTTGGGCGAGGAATTCGGCATGGCGCCGGGAACTATCGTCACGGGCAAGATGATTACTGCCCTGCGCAAAGTGGGTGTGGATTATGTGTTTGATACCGACTTCGGCGCCGACATCACAATCATGGAAGAGGCTGCCGAGATTGTTGACCGATTGAGAAAGTTTATTGCCGGTGACAAGACCGTGAGAATTCCCATCACCACATCATGCTGTCCGGCATGGGTCAACTTCTATGAGAATGAATACCCCGACTTGCGCGAGTACCCTTCCACCTGCAAATCCCCGGCGCAGATGTTGGGCGCTGTCCTCAAGTCCTATTGGGCCGAGCGCATGGGTATTCCCCGTGACAAACTGGTGGTGGTCTCGGTGATGCCGTGCTTGTCTAAAAAATATGAGTGCGCGCGAGACGAGTTTATCACCGACGGTGTTCCTGACGTTGATTATTCGATCACTACTATAGAGTTGGCTGAACTTATCAAGCGCATGAACCTTCGTTTTGACAAGTTGGTCGATGGTCAGTTTGATTTCCCGTTGGGTGATGCCTCGGGCGCAGGCACGATATTCGGTACAACTGGTGGTGTGATGGAAGCGGCACTGCGCACGGTCTATGAGGAATTTACCGGAGAGACACTGTCGCGCATCGAGTTTGATGAGGTGCGTGGTCTGGACGGTATTCGTGAAGCCGTCATTGACCTCAATGGTTTTGAATTGAAGGTTTGCGTGGTCAACACCCTCAGGAATGCTCGAGTGGTGATGGACAAGCTGCGTGCCGGTGAGTTGGACTATCACGTCATTGAGGTAATGGCATGTCCTGGTGGCTGCATCGGTGGAACGGGTCAGCCTTATCACCACGGTGATATCGAGATCATTAAGGCCCGTCAGCGTGCCATCTACAGCGAGGATGTATGGAAACATCAACGCAAGAGTCACGAGAATCCCGTGATTCAGCGCCTTTATCGCGAATTCTTGGGTGAACCCCTGCATGGCAAAGCCCATGACTTGCTCCACACCAAGTATCGTGATAAGTCAATCCTGTAACAAAAGTTTTTTTAGGGTAACGCTACTTTGCCCAGAATTCCCTTGATGTGAGCGATGGTGATACCATAGTTGGTCATCGGTGTGCCCTGGTGACGGCACTGATCTACACGTTGTAGCATAAAACGGCGGTTAAACATACAGCCGCCGCAATGGATGACAAGGTCATAACTTGTCACATCATCAGGAAAATCTTTACCAGCTGCGATGTCAATGGTTAAGCCTTGACCCACGCGTTGGCGAAGCATGCGCGGAATCTTTTCACGCCCGATATCCTCGGCAAGCGGTGCATGGGTGCACGCTTCGGCGATGAGTACGCGCGATTGTTCGGTCAGTCGGTCGATTGCCATGGCGCTACGGACAAAGAAGCGGATGTCGCCCTTGTGTGCAGCCATCAGCACCGAAAACGAGGTGAGCAGGCTTTCGGCCGGTTTTTTCTTTTCTACGATATCAAAGACTTGTGAATCGGTGATCAACAAGTGCGGCGGCTCGCGCAAGGCTGCCAGTGTGCGGTCGATGTCTTCGGTCGTGCAACAAATGGCGACACAACCCTTGTCCATCAAGTCGCGTAGGGTTTGCACCTGTGGCAGAATCAGTCTTCCCTTGGGTGCCTGTGGGTCCTGTGGCATGACCAGCAGCACGGTGTCACCAGCCTGAGCAAGTGAGCCTGTCAGAGATTGTTTTTCGCCTTCGGGAGCAAGCCCGGCTAATGTCTGTTTGAGCAGGTCCAGGCCTGTGCCTTTCAACGCGCTCACAGCGATGGCGTCGCAGCCCAACCGCTTGGCAATATCTGCAAGTAGGGTAGTGGGGGTATCTTGCAAAAGGTCCACCTTATTTAAAACGGCCACAAAGGGTACATTGGCTTGTTTGAGCAATCCTGCCCACCGCACCTCGTCTTCAAGGGACAAGCCGTCGGTCACAATGATGGCGATGTCGGTCTGCTTGATGACCTCGCGGGTGCGTTCAGCACGCAAGTCGCCCACCGTGCCGCTATCGTCAAATCCGGCAGTGTCAATCAGCACACAGGGTCCCAGCGGGAGAATCTCCATCGACTTGCTGACGGGGTCGGTTGTCGTGCCTGGCACATCGCTCACCAGGGCTGTCTGCTGCCCTGTGAGCGCATTGATGAGCGACGACTTTCCCGCATTGCGCCGTCCGAACAACGCAATATGCAACCGTTCACTCTGTGGCGTCCTGTTGAAACTGTTGTCTACCATAAAACTGACAGTATTTTAAAATATGAAAACAACAAATACAATAATTACAATTGTTTGAAAATCATCAATTTGCACTTATTGTATTTGTTGTTTCCTTTTCGATTTTTTAGAAGTAGAAGTCGCGCTTGCCAGCAGCAATCTCTTGTATGTGCTGCGTAGCGATTTCCCGTACACGGTCGTTCTTGATTTTGGCCATCTCCCGCTCGATGAGGATATTGCCCTTGGCAACAGTGTCCTTGCTGGCAAAGTCCATGAGGTACTCCTTGAGTGTCATCAGTGCGTTGGGTGTGCAGATGTCACCAATTTTGCCGGCCTTACACAGTTCCATGAAACGGTCACCGGTACGGCCCGAGCGATAGCAAGCAGTGCAGAAACTGGGCAGATAACCGATGGACAGTAGCCAGTTGATGACCTCGTCGAGGGTGCGCGTGTCGCTTACGTCAAACTGTGCTGTTTCATCATGACGCTCCACAGTGGTGTAGCCACCCACACTGGTGCGGCTGCCGCCACTGATCTGGGAAACACCCAGGTCAAGCACCTTGGCACGCACGCTCTGGCTCTCGCGGGTTGAAATAATCATTCCCGTGTAGGGTACAGCCAGACGGATGACTGCAATGATGCGGCAGAAGATGTCATCGGGCAGTACATCGGGGAACTCGTCGAGGGTGATGTCCTCGGCGGGGCAGATGCGAGGTACACTGATGGTGTGGGGACCCACACCGAACTTGGCTTCGAGATGTTCGGCATGCATCAGCAGGCCCACGAAGTCATAGCGATAGGTCGTCAAGCCATACAGCACACCGATGCCCACATCGTCGCAGCCACCTTGCTGGGCGCGGTCCATCGCCTCGGTGTGATAGCAGTAGTTGCTTTTGGGACCCGTGGGATGCAAAGCCTCATAGTTCTTGCGGTTGTAAGTTTCCTGGAACAGAATATAGGTACCGATGCCAGCGGCTTTCAACTTCTCGTATGCTTCGACCTCGGTGGCAGCGATGTTCACGTTCAGACGGCGGATCTCACCGTTGCCCACCTTGGTGTTATAGATGGTGTGGATTGACTCCAGAATATATTCCAGCGGGTTCATCACGGGATGTTCGCCCGCCTCGAGGGCAATGCGCTTGTGTCCCATCTTGACCAGCGCCTCGACCTCGGCGCGGATTTCGTCCTGTGACAATTTTTTGCGCGGAATAGTCTTGTTCTTGGCATGATAAGGACAATAGACACAGCCGTTGATGCAGTAGTTGGACAGATACAGCGGCGCGAACATCACAATGCGGTTACCGTAAAAACGTTGCTTTACCTCGCGTGCCAACTGTTCGTAACGCTCGATCAGGTCGGGCTGGTCGCAATCCAACAGCACGGCGGCTTCGCGATGGGTCAAACCCTTGCATTTCGCCGCCTTCTCGATAATTTCTTCAATCAGAGCACGGTTGCTCTTATTCTTTTCAGCGTAGGATAGAGTCTCCAGTATCTCGCTATCGTCGATAAATTCATCGGCGTGGTTAGATTTAATGTTATACATGATATGAAATGGTGTTAATGTTAATCTTCATCTTGGCCATTGGCCTTGGCTACGCGCTTGCGCTCAAGTTCATCAAGGATAATCTTGCGCATGCGGATGTGGTTAGGAGTGATTTCAACATACTCGTCGGCCTTGATATATTCTAGGGCTTCCTCGAGACTGAAGACAATGGGAGGCACGATTTTTACCTTGTCATCGGCACCGCTGGCGCGCATGTTGGTCAGCTTTTTGGACTTGGTGACGTTGATGACCAAGTCTTTCTCCTTGGTGTGTTCGCCCACGACTTGACCGCCATACACATCTTCTTGAGGGAAGATGAAGAAGCGGCCACGATCCTGCAGCTTGTCGATAGCATAGGCGAATGCGGTGCCGCCTTCCATGGCGACCAGTGAACCGTTTGTGCGGCGGGAGATCTCACCTTTCCACGGCTCATAGTCAAGGAAACGGTGCGACATGATGGCTTCGCCAGCGCTAGCGGTAAGCACATTGGTGCGCAGTCCGATGATGCCACGCGACGGAATCTTGAATTCAAGATGGATGCGGTCGTTCTGGGTATCCATCATCACCATCTCTCCCTTGCGGCGAGTGACCATATCGATCATCTTGCTGGAGTACTCTTCGGGGACATTGATGCTGAGTTCCTCGATGGGCTCACACTTGACACCGTCGATTTCCTTAATGATGACCTGGGGCTGGCCAACCTGCAGCTCGTAACCCTCGCGGCGCATCTCCTCGATGAGCACCGACAAGTGCAGCACACCGCGGCCAAAGACGTTCCATGCGTCTTCGTTCTCGGTGCGTTCGACACGCAGGGCCAGGTTCTTGTCCAGTTCTCGCTGCAGGCGGTCCCAGATGTGGCGAGATGTCACATACTTGCCGTCCCGCCCAAAGAAAGGCGAATCGTTGATGCAGAAACGCATCGACATCGTCGGTTCGTCAATCGCTATGCGCGGCAGCGCCTCGGGGTTGGCTACAGTGGTCACTGTGTCACCGATTTCAAAGCCTTCCAGACCAATGATGGCGCAGATATCGCCACTGCTCACGCTATCGGCATGCTGCTGTCCCATTCCTTCAAATGTGCGCAGCTCCTTAATCTTTTGTTTCACGACACTACCGTCCCTCTTGCAGAGTCCCACTTCCATGCCGTCGGTGAGTGTGCCGCGGTGAACACGGCCCACAGCGATGCGGCCCACATAGCTGCTGTAATCCAGCGACGTAATAAGCATCTGCGGGTCTCCTTCCAGCATTTCGGGTGCGGGGATGTGCTTTATGATAGCGTCAAGCACGGCGGTGATATTGTCGGTGGGTTGGGTCCAGTCTTCGCTCATCCAGCCTTCCTTAGCCGAGCCGAAGATGGTGGGGAAGTCCAGTTGCTCCTCGCTGGCATCAAGGTTGCACATCAGGTCAAACACCATTTCCTGTACCTCATCGGGACGGCAGTTGGGTTTGTCCACCTTGTTGATGACCACAATGGGCTTTAGACCCAGTTGCAGGGCCTTTTGAAGGACAAAGCGCGTCTGGGGCATCGGACCCTCAAAAGCATCGACCAACAGCAGACAGCCATCGGCCATGTTGAGTACACGCTCTACCTCGCCGCCAAAGTCGCTATGGCCCGGGGTGTCAATGATATTGATTTTATAACCGTTGTAGGAAATGGACACGTTCTTGGACAGAATCGTGATGCCGCGTTCGCGTTCCAGGTCATTGCTGTCAAGGATTTGCGAACCCATATTTTGATTGTCGCGGAACAGATTGCCTGCCGCTAACATCTTATCTACTAATGTTGTCTTGCCATGATCGACATGGGCGATAATGGCCACGTTGCGAATGTTCTGCATAGTGTCTTCTGAATTTGACTGCAAAATTACATAAAAAGATTTAGTTAGTGCTTTATTATACCCAGTTTTTATATGATATATGCGCGCGATGATGTTAAATTTACTGCTGAGGTGTTGAGCTAATGAAAATGTTTTGTAACTTTGCATTTTATCAAATCGAGAAGTTAATTGTTACCGTACAAACCATATAGTCTCAACCTGCGTGGACGATTGGTCACGTTAGAGCGACCCTGGGTCATGGGCATCGTCAACATCACGCCCGACTCGTTTTATAGAGGCAGCCGGGTGACCGATGAGCAGACGTTGATTGAGCGCGTGAGCCAAATGCTTGACGCGGGTGCCGATGTTCTTGACTTGGGCGCCTGTTCAACGCGGCCGGGAAGCGAACAGGTTTCGGCTCAAGGCGAGATGGAGCGCCTGCAGTGGGCATTAGACATCGTCCGTCGCTTGGCGCCAGATGCTATACTGTCGGTGGACACTTATCGTGCCGATGTGGCGCGGCGTTGTGTGGAAGAGTGGGGCGTTGACATCATCAATGACATCTCGGGCGGCACGCTTGATGCGGCCATGTTCGAGACTGTGGCCCAGTTGCGGGTGCCCTATGTCATGATGCACATGCGTGGCACTCCCGACACGATGTCTTCACTGACAGACTATGATGACGTTACTGCTGATGTCTTGCAGTGGATGGCGAGACGCATCGACGAACTGCGACAGATGGGTGTGGCCGATGTGATTGCCGATCCTGGATTTGGCTTTGCCAAAACCATGGAGCAGAATTATGAAATGTTGGCCAGGCTGGAGGCTTTCCATGCACTTGACGCGCCGTTGTTGGTCGGTGTTTCCCGCAAACGCATGATTTACACGCCGTTGGGATGCATGGCCGATGAAGCATTGAACGGTACTACGATAGTCAACACAATGGCGCTTGAGCGGGGCGCCCACATCCTGCGTGTCCATGATGTGAGGGCTGCGGTCGAGGCAGTAAAACTCACTGCGTTGTTGCGTCAGCACAGCGCTAATTATCACGAATAATAAAACCAAAAGATAATGGGTAGTTCAATATTCACTCTTTTCAGCATCAAGGATTTGATCGACATCCTGCTGGTGGCAACCTTACTGTTTTATCTGTATCGCACCATGAAGGATTCGGGGTCGCTCGACATCTTTGTGGGTGTGCTGGCGTTTGTTGTCGCATGGGTAGTGATGTACAAGATCATGGACATGCGACTCATCGGCACCATCATGGACAAGTTCATCGACATCGGACTGTTCATCTTGGTGATCCTTTTCCAGGACGAGATAAAACGGTTTCTTACTGAGCTGGGCTCGAGGCGGGGACTCAAGTTTTTTGAGAAACTCTTCAAGAGCAAGAGTGAGGTCGAGGATGAAAAGAAGTGGATTATGCCAGTGGTCTATTCCTGCATGAACATGTCCAAGAGCAAGACTGGTGCACTCATCGTGATACAGCAGGACATGCCACTCACCGACTATGAGCGCACGGGTGACGTCATCAATGCCGATATCAATTCGCGCCTGATTGAGAATATCTTTTTCAAGAACAGCCCTTTGCATGATGGTGCTCTCATTATTGCGGGCCGCAAAATCATGAGTGCAGGCTGCATTTTGCCTGTTTCTCACGACACTAATATTCCGCGTTATCTGGGACTGAGGCACCGCTCGGCCAAGGGCATTTCACAGGCCACCGATGCTATCGCCATTGTCGTGAGCGAGGAAACAGGGCGCATCTCCTATGCACACAAGGGCGAACTGCACCTCAATCTGTCTAGCACCGACTTGGAACACGCCTTGTCTGCCCTTGTAGCAAAAGAATAACTTAAATCTGACAACTGAAAACAGAGAACTGAAGACTTATGTTTGACATCGACGGCACATTGGTCAGTCTGGATTTGGTCGAGCGCTTCTTCTGCTGCGACTTGGACCATTGTCTCGGTGCTTGTTGCATCGAGGGTGACTCTGGCGCACCACTCACCGAACAAGAGTATCAGCAACTCAAGAGAATTCTGCCTGAATTGTGGGACGACCTCTTGCCGCAGGCCCAGCAGCAAATCCAAGAACATGGCGTTGCCTATGTTGATGTTGAGGGCGAGTTGGTGACTCAGCTTGTCGGTGGTGCTAACTGCGTTTTCACCACCTATGAGCGTGGGTGTATGTGCCTTTGCGCGATTGAAAAGGCCTACCGCGAGGGACGCATCAAGTGGCGCAAACCCATGTCATGTTACCTTTATCCGGTGCGCATCAAGCGTTATCCTGGTTATTGTGCAGTGAATTTTGATCGTTGGAAAATCTGCAAGAGTGCCGAGGTGTTGGGACGCAGCAAGGGCATTCGTCTTTACCAGTTTCTGCGTGACCCGCTCACCGAACGTTTCGGTCAGCAGTGGTATGACCAGCTGGTGGCATCCTGCGAACTTTACATCAAGGAGTATCTTTCTTAGTCTTTGTATTCACGCTGATTGACAGGGAAAATCCATGCTAAAATGCAGAAAATGAAAAAAATCGTGGATTTTCATTGCCAGTTCGGGAATTTGTACTACCTTTGCCCCGCTTTTCGTAATCTCTGGCAAGAAATCGTGTGGCTTGTGTATATTGCGAAGTGATTATTAACACATTAAATACAACAACAATGGACTTGATTAAAGTTGCAGAACAAGCATTTGCTACAAACAAGCAGCACCCGCAGTTTTTCCCGGGTGACACAATCACGGTAGCATACCGCATCAAGGAGGGTAACAAGGAGCGTATCCAGCAGTACCGTGGTGTGGTGATCAGGATCACTGGCGAGGGTGAAAAGAAGCGTTTCACCGTTCGCAAGATCAGTGACAACATCGGCGTAGAGCGTATTTTCCCGCTCGAGTCTCCGTTTATCGACAGCATCGTTATCAACAAGCATGGTAAGGTGCGTCGTGCCAAGCTGTATTACCTGCGTGGTCTCACCGGTAAGAAGGCTCGCATCAAGGAGCGTCGCATCATCAAGAAGGACGAGGCTTAATCGCTATCGTCATTCGATAGAATGTCACGAAGGACCGAGGCAACATTGCCCCGGCCCTTTATTTTTAAATCTGTCTTTATGTCTCATCCTGCTGTGTCTTTTGCTTCGTTTGTTACATTTTGTGTGATTTCTTTGGTTTTTTGGTAGGAATAATGGTGATTTTAAAAATAATGTGTAACTTTGGGGCAGAGAAAGCCGAAACGCTTGAAAGGAAGTAGGCGATAGTATTATAACCTTTATACAGGATTATTATGGATGAGGAAATGAAGAATGCCGAACAGGCAGGTAATGAGATGAAGAACGAAGCTGGTAGCATCTTTGACCAGGTGAAGGAAATGCTTGGCGATGCCGCTAA
Source organism: uncultured Bacteroidales bacterium (assembly GCA_902784675.1). GTDB lineage: Bacteria > Bacteroidota > Bacteroidia > Bacteroidales > Muribaculaceae > Sodaliphilus. The sequence continues at coordinate 99,425 of CACZVR010000001.1, forward strand.
CGATGGTGCAGGTGTTTTTGACAAACTCAAAGGCTTGTTCGAAGGAAAAGAAGGCGATCCCAGCATCTTTGAGAAGGCAAAGGAGATGTTCGACGGAAAAGAAGGCGAGCCTGGCATGCTGGACCAGCTCAAGGAAATGCTTGACAAGGGCACCACAGCTGCCGGAGAGATGAGTCAGGATTTCCTGGAGAAAGCCAAGGCGATGTTCGAGACCAAGGAAGGTGAGCCCAGTTTGCTGGACAAGGCTAAAGAAATGTTTGGTGAAGGTGCTACGGCCGCTGGAGAGATGATGGATAAGGCAAAAGATTTCGTTGAGAAAGGCAGTGCTGCTGCCACCGAGGTTGCTCAAGATTTGAGTCAGAAGGCCAAAGATGCTTTTGAACCCAAAGAAGGTGAAGAAAGTGTTGTCGACAAGGCTAAAGACGCACTTGACGATGCCAGCAAGGCAGCCGAGGGCGTGATGAACAAGGTTGAAGACTTCTTGAAGAATGCTTTTGGCCCCAAGGACAATAATCCCGAAGGTCAAGCCTGATCCACATTCCCCCGAGAATAACTACGATTTACGCGAATTTAACGAAAGGCATCCGCCAAGTCGTTAAATTCGCGTAAATCGTAGTTTTGTATTTTATCTCAGTCTAGGAAACGTTTGTCAAGATCACCGTAACACTCGATGCGGCGGTCACGCAGGAACGGCCACCAACGGCGCACCTGCTCGCTGCGCTCCATGTCAACGTCAATCACTTGCATGTCTTCGCTGTCTTTGGGGGCACGGTAGATGAGTTCGCCCTGCGGCCCGGCAACAAAGCTGCTGCCCCAGAACTGGATGCCGTTGGTTTGCCCAGACGGGTCGGGCTCATGGCCCACACGGTTCACAGTGATTACGGGCAAGCCGTTGGCAACGGCATGACCACGTTGAACGGTGGTCCACGCTTCGCGTTGGCGCTCTTGCTCGTCGGGCGTGTCACTGCTCTCATAGCCGATGGCGGTGGGGTAGATGAGCAGTTGGGCTCCGCGCATGGCCATCAGACGGGCGCCCTCGGGATACCATTGATCCCAGCAGACCATTACGCCCAGTTTACCTAATGATGTCTCGATGGGAATAAAACCCTGATCGCCTGGTGTGAAATAGAATTTCTCGTAATAGGCAGGATCGTCAGGAATGTGCATCTTGCGGTATTGACCTGCCACGCTCCCGTCTGTCTCAAACACCACAGCGGTGTTGTGGTACAGTCCCGTCGCACGGCGCTCAAACAATGAGGTCACGAGCACGATGCCACATTCCTTGGCCACGGCGGCATATTCTCTGGTCACCTCACCAGGAATCTCTACTGCGAGATCAAAGTTGTCCACGCTCTCCACTTGACAAAAGTAGAGCGAGTCGTGCAATTCGGGCAACACAACGAGTTGAGCACCTTGGTTGGTGAGTTGCTTGATCTTGTTGATGAGCGACTGTCGATTAGCCTCGACATCTGCACTATTGCGTTGTTGTATAATTCCAATTTTCATGTTCTTATAATCTAATACCTATTTCCTGAATATCTAAAGCATTTAATGGCAACTGCATAGTTGCGCAATGCAACGACCCGTGCTGGCAGATGAGCGCGCGGCAGTCGATGCCCACAATCTTGCGTCCTGGAAAGGCTTCGCCAATGAGTGAGCAAGCCTTGACGTCATTCTCGGGCTGGCCGTATAGCGGAACAAGAACCTGATGATTCATCACCAAGAAGTTGGCATAGGTGGCGGGCAGTCGTGAGATCTCGTCATAGATGGGGTCGGGCAACGGCAATTTGATCAAATGATAATGATTGCCGTCGGCATCGGTGAACTGTTTGAGCTCTTGCTCCATCTTCATCAGCGGCTCGAAATGTTCGTCACTGGGGTCATCGCAACCAGTGTAGAGGATAATGCCGCCAGGTGCAAAGCGTGCCAGCGTGTCGATGTGACCGTCGGTGTCGTCGCCCGAGAGTTCGCCATGGTTAAGCCACAGCATTTTCACGCAGCCCAATCGCTCGAGCAGTACTTTCTCCAGTTGCTCGCGAGTGAGTGCGTCATTGCGGTTGGCTGCAGTCAGGCAACATGTCGTGGTCATCACGGCGCCGTTGCCGTCGGTCTCGATGGAGCCGCCCTCCAACACCAGATCGCGGCAGTTGATCACTGGCATCTTGAACAAGCCTCTCTCGTTGAGACGCGAGGTAACAAGATTGTCACAGTCGGCGGCAAACTTCATGCCCCAGGCATTATAGGTGAAGTCGGTGAGAACGGTGCCTCCGTCACGCCACACGGTGATGGGGCCGTAATCGCGCACCCAGGTGTCGTTGGTGGGCAGCTCCACCAGGTGGATGCGGCTCCAGTCCGCATCGGCTCCCAAGGCACTGCGCACCTCGTCGCTATCGGGGGCAACAATGACAAGGCGCTCGTCATCCTGCAGGATGGCACGCGCCATTTCAATATAGCAAGCCGTCACCTCGTCGAGCATGTAAGCCCAGTCGGTGCCGGCATGAGGCCACGCGATAAGAATTGCGTCTTGCGCATCCCATTCGGCGGCAAAACTGTGGTTTCTTCTGGAAGGGAACATCAATAAATCATCTTTGGGTCATGTGATTTAGATGTTGTTGCCGAACTCGTGGTAGCTGTCCCAGTAGGAATCCTGAGATTCTACAATCTCGTTGATGAAGTCACGGTAACCATCCTTGAGGCTGTATCCGTTCTCTTCGCACCAGTTGGCATACTCCTCTTCAAATCCTTCCTCTTCGCGCCTCATGCGCTCAAATTCCTGGTCAAGTTCCAGCGTGTTGCTGTAGCGGTCCAGGAGCTCTCTCAGCAGATCAGAAATATCGTTCATGTTGTTCTTCAATCCTTTTTGCCGTGGGCGCCATTGCATTCGCCCCGATGGTTATACTATTTGTTCTTGTTTGAATGTTCAAATATAATACCTTTTTTTGGATTGATAGGTAAACTTTAGTTAAAAATATCATTTACTACTAAATAAAGTGAGATTAGTGAAGAGCATCCAAATTCTTGTTCCGTTTTTGCTAAAAAACATGCATAAAAAAAGTGTGCTTTTGCATGACTATATTACTAACTTGTAGTATCTTTGTGCATCATTTGTAGCAATGCATTATTGACTTCTTCGGTTATTGTTCTTGCTGCCGATGTGTGTAAGACTTGACTGATATTATTATACCTCCTACTATTAAATCTGAAATGTTCAAGAGATGGTTGAAGACTGCATGGATGACATTGTTCGTGCTTGTGCTCACGGGATGTTCCGGTGACAGTCTCGAGAAGATGATTCCTGCCGATGCCACTGGCGTGGTGTCAATGGATGTGCCTGAAATCCTCAAGCAGGCTGGGATGTTGAAAGATGGCAATGTCACTTTGCCCAAATCGTTGAAACAGGCCATCGATGAAAACGATGAGTCTCCGCTGTGCGTGATTCTGAGCGATTTGCCACAGTTGGGGCTTGACACCGACAGCAAGGCTTATGCCTATTTCTCGACCAAGACCTTTGGCCGGGTGTTGTTGGCTCGATTGGATGACCCTGACAAGGCTCGCAAGACGCTGGCCATCCGTGTTGGCGGCGACTTCAACAAGGTCGAGGGGTTGGACTGCATGTATGTGGGTGACAACCTTTATGTCATCGACGGCAAGATTCTGCTCATCGGCACGGTTAACAAGGCCATGGAGGTAACGCGCGCGGCTCGTGCTGCTAAAGGCGTGCTTGCCATGACTGCGACAAACATCACCGACAAAAAGGATGTCATCGATGTACTGCACGACAAGGATGCTGCCATCAACGTTTGGCTCCAAGGCAAGGGACTGAAAACTATCTTGGGAAAGAGCGATGTATATCGTGAATTGTCTCAAAAAATGCCGCTTATTGAGATTTTCACCGAGAGCGATATTGATGCGGTGGCATGTCACGTTGAACTTGACAAAGATGAGGTCAACATGAAGACCAATGTCATTGCTGCCGAGAACAGCGATTACGCCCAACTGCTCAATTCCACCTTGAGCAAGCCTAGTGGTGATGTGCTCAAAGCCATCCCCAACTCGATGGACTATATCTTCTCGATGAGTGTCAAGGGCGACAGTTTTGTCAAACTCAAGCAGATTCAGCAACTGTTGAAGTTATTCGGCAAGATTCCCTACATTGGTCAAATCGACCTCTCTGGTATCCTCGCCACGGTTGACGGCCCATTTGCCGTCGGACTTGCACGTGACCCTCATCTTGAGGGAGAGTGGAACATGGTGATTGCTACACATTCTAAGAATCCCGAGGCGGTGGTGAAGCAAATCAGCAATTTCGCCAATTCGATGGGACAAGCTCCTGAATTGTATGACGGGGAATACATCTACCAGTATGACAACAAGATGATTCGTGTAGGCATTACCGACGGCATTCTTTATCTCAAGGTGCTTGATTATGAACAGACCGAGGGCTATGCCTACGAGATGAAGCCCGTAAAAGAGTTCTTTGATCAGGCCATGATCGGCTTTTTCATGCAGTCGCGCACCGACAGCATCAACGGCTATTTTGACTTCGGTCTCCAGGATATATTCAACGGCATGGGACGTTTTTACACCAACCAGACTTCGGCCAACGCTACCCTTGAGATGCTTTGCTCGTTGTGCGCAATCAAGGTGGGTGACCGCTTTGGCAACGAGGACGACAACGACCTCTCATCCTTCGTCTCAGGTGCCATCGACAAGCTACAACCCATGTACTGAAATAACTAGGAATGCATAAGCATAAAGAGGGCTGTATCAAGTGATACTGCCCTCTTTGATATTGAAAAGGATGGATTTTTAGAACTTGTAGTTCAAGCCCAGGCCAAACACGCCTTGGTCCACCTTGCGGACGATGGTGTGGCGATATTCAAAGTTTACACCAAAGTGCTCGGTGATTTCGTACTCAATACCTGCACCCAGATTCAGGCCCACATGGTTCTCTTCGCCCTTCACGTCAAGGTCACCCTTGTAATTGACCATCGTGTAATTCAAGCCGGCAAGGGGATAGATGTAGAGCTGGTTGTTCCATAAACCCACCAGATAATGGGCATTGACATTGACATCCCACCAGGACAAGTGGTTGTGCTCGAAGAAGTAGTTGAAACCTACCTCGGCACGCAACTGGTCAAGGATTCCATACTGGAAGCGGGCACCGATACCCATGCTCTCGATTTCACTGCCATACACCAGGTTGATGCCAGCAGCCGTCTCGCCCTGATGTACCTGTGCCTGGGCAAAACCGAAGCCCATCAGCATAACACATACTAAAGTCAGAATCTTTTTCATGTCTTTCTGTTTAAATGTTTATTGATAAAATGTATTTGCCGCAACTAAATAGTTTGGTAAAAGTACAATCAATTTTACAAACACGCAAGAAATTTGCCCGTTTTTGGAAAATATATCGCTGAAATGACGGCTTTTGCAACAAAAAAGGCTGCCCTTGTGAGGCAGCCCGAAACCTTTTGCTTAAAATGTCTTTTATCCCAAATAGGCCTTGAGCAGTTTGCTCTTTTGACCCTTCAGGCGGCGAATGGCCTTTTCTTTGATCTGACGCACGCGCTCGCGCGTCAGGTCAAACTTGGCACCAATCTCCTCCAACGTCATCTCTTGACAGCCGATGCCGAAGAACATCTTCAGAATTTCACGCTCACGTTGACTGAGCTGGTCCAACGCACGGTTCACCTCCTTGGACAACGACTCCTGATTCAAGGTGGAGTCGGCCATGGGTGAATCGTTGTTGGGCAGCACGTCAAGCAGGCTGTTGTCCTCGCCCTCAACAAAGGGGGCGTCAACCGAGACGTGACGGCCTGAATACTTCATCGTGTCGCTGATCTTGTCAACGGGAATATCAAGACGTGATGCCAATTCCTCGGCTGACGGACGACGCTCGTGCTCCTGCTCAAAACGGGACTGGGCCTTGCTGATCTTGTTGATCGAGCCCACCTGGTTGAGCGGGAGGCGAACAATGCGGGACTGCTCGGCAAGCGCCTGGAGAATGGATTGACGAATCCACCAAACGGCATAGGAGATAAACTTGAAACCACGCGTCTCGTCGAATTTCTGCGCTGCCTTGATGAGGCCCAGATTACCTTCGTCGATCAAGTCGGGAAGACTCAATCCCTGGTTCTGATACTGCTTTGCGACAGAAACGACAAAACGCAAGTTGGCACTGACAAGTTTATCAAGTGCAGCTTGGTCGCCTTGGCGGATGCGCTGTGCCAACTCAACCTCCTCATCGACCGTAATCAATTCCTTGCGGCCGATTTCCTGAAGGTATTTGTCAAGCGAAGCACTCTCGCGGTTAGTAATGGATTTTGTGATCTTTAGTTGCCTCATAGACTAAAAAAAGAGTTTAAGCGTGCAAAGGTACAACAATAATTGTGATATTCCAAAATTATCTGCAAAAAATGTGCCAAAAATTTTTTTCTGGTGAAAAAACGGAGGGAGACATTGTGTTCCCTCCGTTTTTGTCATCGTGTCATGTGGGGTGTCAGCCCCGTGTCATTAATCCTCGTCGTCGCTCAAGTCTACAGCATAGTAGACTTTCTTGCCGGTGGGGTAGAAGCCCGTGATAAACATCACCTTGTCGCTGTCGCCGCTGCGCATGATCTGGTTGTAAATGTTCTCCACATCTTCGCGTGAGTCAACAGGAATGTTGTTGATGTCGGTGATGATGAAGCCGTCACGGATGCCTGCATTCTTGAACTTGCCGGCCTTGATGCCGACAACTTTCAGACCCTTGGAGATGGCCAGGTCTTCCTTGTCTTCCTTGCTCAATTCGGTGAAAGCGCAACCCAGTGACATGACATCACTCTGCTTGGTCATCTTGGTGTTGCCCTGATCGTTCTTGAAGGTGACAGTCGTGTGGCGCAGCTTGTTGTCGCGGTAGTATTCCACCTCGGCCTTGTCGCCAGGGCGCAGTTTGTTCATCTCCTCTTGCATCTCGCCACTATCCTTGACACGAGCTCCGTTGAGTTTGACAATCACGTCACCCTCACGCAGGCCTGCCTCCATAGCGGCACTGCGGTCAGTGACCTTGGCAACATAGATGCCTTCGGTGGTGGCGGTGATTTTCTCTTCCTTGGCTTTCTCAGCAGTCAGCTCGGAGTATTGGATGCCCAAGACTGCGCGCTGTACGGTACCATATTGCTTAATATCGGTGATGACTTTCTTCACAGTGTTGCTGGGTACTGCGAACGAGCAGCCACTGTAGTTTCCGGTCTGGGAGTAGATCATGGTGTTGATTCCGATGAGCTCTCCAGCAGTGTTCACCAATGCTCCACCCGAGTTGCCGGGATTGACGGCGGCATCGTGCTGGATAAAGGCCTTGATGCCATTGTTGTTATTGCCGTTGCTCTCGCTCAAGCCGCGGGCCTTGGCGCTGATGATACCGGCAGTAACGGTTGAGTTGAAGCCGAAGGGGTTGCCAACCGCAACACACCACTGGCCAACTTTGACGGCGTCGCTGTTGCCGAAGGTGATGGCATGAAGGTCCTTGGCGTTGATCTTGATGAGTGCAATGTCGGTTTTCTCGTCGGTGCCAATAACTGTAGCATTGAACTGGCGATTGTCATTGAGGGTGACCTCAAGCTTCTCGGCGTTGGCAATCACGTGGTTATTGGTCACGATATAACCGTCGGAGCTGATGATTACACCCGAACCCGAGCCCATGAGTTGCGGCTCGCTCTTCTGCTGCTGTTTGCGTTGGCGCTGTCCGTTTCCGCCACCGAAGCCAGGACCGAAGAAGAATTCAAACGGGTCAATAAATTCGTTTTGGTAGCTCTGTGTGCCGTAGTTCTTGATGCTCACAACACAGTTGATGGTGTTTTCGGCCACATCGGTGAAGTCACGGCTCATGTCCACTGTTCTGGTCGTGGTTTTGACAAATCCGTCATTGGATGCGTTGCTCTCTTTGGTGAGAACGTATGTGTCGTTAATTACGCCTTTCTTTTGCAACTCGCTTGTTGCCATCATGGTAGCTGCCGATCCCAAGATTGACGCTGCCACGAGCATTGCTGCTAATTTCAAATTCTTTTTCATGTGTTCTTTTATTGTTAAATTATGATTGATATTTAATTTTTCAAATGTTAAATTTAACTTTTCAAATAGTGTGCCAAAAATACAATGAAAAAAGATAACTGCAATATTTCAGCGTTAGTTTTTAAAAATAATTAATAGCATCAACGATTGTTTTTAATTTGTTTTGCATTGAATAATGATGAGATAACATTTAATGACATATTGTCATGACCCAAATAATGATTGCTCCCGCGTGAGAGCGGCGATTTCTCATGCGGGAGTGGTATTTCAAAAAGGGTGATGGGGGTTACTTATCGTAACCCAAGTGTGTGAGCAACTCAGCCAGGACATACATGCTGCCGCCCACATAGACAATATCTTCGGGTGCAGCATTCGACAACGCTGCAGCATAGGCGTCGGCCACATTATTATATATAATACCCTTAATGCCGTTTTGTGCAGCGATTTGCTGCAATGATTCAACAGTCATCGTGCGGGATGTTTGTGCCTGGGTGAAATAGTAATTGGCTGTCTTGGGCATCATCTTGAGCATCGTTGCCACGTCTTTATCGCCCATGAAGCCAAGCACCATGTGCAATCGTTTGTGATTTCCCGCTTGCAGTTGTTTCATTGCCTGCTGCATGCCAGGAGGATTATGCGCCGAGTCACAGATGGCTAGGGGCTTGTCGTTAAGTTTCATCCATCTTCCCATCAGTCCAGTGTTCTCAACGACATGAGCAAAGCCGTCATGCACTGCTTTGTCACTGATTTGGAAATCAAGGTCTCTGAGTATATCGATAGCCGTTAGCACAGTGTTTGCATTCTCTACCTGATAATCTCCAGTGAGTTCATAGTCGAGTGTGCCATAATTCTTGGTTGTTAAGCGCAATGAGTCGATGCAGTGTTTAGCTGTAGTGACTTCGGGCGAGTCTTCGGCAAAACTGATTTCGGCTGAATGCTTTTGGGCCACTTGGTTCATCACTTCCCTGACGATGCCGTCGGCATGGCCGACTACCACAGGATGTCCTTGCTTGATGATGCCGGCTTTCTCATGAGCGATTTCCTCAAGCGTGTTTCCCAAGAACTGTTGATGCTCCAGTCCGATGTTGGTGATGATACTTAAATCGGGTGTGATAATGTTGGAACTGTCAAGTCGTCCCCCCAATCCGGTTTCGATGACCGCCACATCAACTTTGCGCCAAGCAAAGTAATCAAATGCCATGATGGTGACCAGTTCAAAGAACGAAGGTTCCATCGTCTGGATATTCTTCTTGCGGTAGTCAGCAACCCATTTCATCACATAGTTGCGGCTCACCTTGCGTCCGTTCACCCTGATGCGCTCCCTGAAGTCCACCAGATGGGGCGACGTGAATAAGCCCACGCGGTAGCCACACTGCTGCAGGACAGCAGCCAATGTATGAGCTGTGGATCCTTTGCCGTTGGTTCCCGCAATGTGGATGATGCGGTAATGCCGATGGGGAGAATCATACAGCTTGTCAAGGGCGATAGTGACATCAAGCCCCGGCTTGTAGCCTTTAGCTCCTTCGCGCTCAAAGGCTGGGCGTTGATTAAACAAATAATCCAAAGATTGCGCCCACGAGCGCGCTAATACTTTTTTTCTCGGCATGATTGTATTGATGGTTTGGTTCTCGACAATGGCGCACCGTGTCCTTGACATGGGGCCAGTTGATAATAAAAAAACAGTATGGCTGTAAGCCGGGTTATGTGCCTGCCCAAAGGCAGGTGCCTGTCATTTATCTGTCCTGCACATTGCTGTGCCGGTATAGCGTTCTACCCCCCGACAATGGACGAGCAGCCCTTAGATGCCGGTATACATGAACTTGCAACTCACAGGTGGTGCGGCACACTGTGTCACCACAATGCCCGGTGGGCTCTTACCCCGCCTTTTCACCCTTACCGCTTGCGCGGCGGTCATTTTCTGTCACCTTAACCCTACGATCACCCGCAGCTTCCCGTTAAGAAATGTGATGCTCTGTGTTGCCCGGACTTTCCTCTCGCAACCATGTGATGTTAACGAGCGACAAGCCGCCATACTGTTTATGAAATCTTTCGGGACGACAAAAGTAGATGATTTCACCCGTTTGTGCAAATGTTTTGCCACTTTTACCTTTTCTCGTGCCCTCATTGATTGGACGAATCATGCGTTATTTGCAATATGGACATGTTTTTGACGTTATCAATGTATACTGTGTAGACGAAAATGATATGGCAAAAATCGATAGATTTTCATTCAATACTGTAGTTGCGCGTTTTGGTCAGAGTTTCAAGCGTTTCCCCGTAGCAATGTTGTTCGTCATCTTCTTGACGGGATATCTTGTTTATCTTAATCACGGTGGCCGAGTCAAGTTTACTGGCCATGATATGGACTTTTTCCTTGTGTTCTATCCTGCAACGGGTGCTGTGTTGGCGATTGCCTTGTCACTGCTGACCGAAGACTTCAAGAGCAAGTTGGCTGCTTTCGTCACCCAAGTGGCAGCACATTCGATATGGCTTTTCGTCTCGTTGTATTTGGCACGCTTTGACCGTTTCTCCTTGCCGCAACTGATTGCAGTTTGTGCTACAGTAGTAGCCATGAGCCTTGCGGTATTTCTCATCAGTTTTTACCGCCGTGGCCAGGATGTGCCGTTCTGGAATTTCTCTATACGCACGCTACTTGGGTTGATTGTCGCCATGTTCATCGGTGGTGTGTTGACACTGGGGTTGTTCGCGTTACTTGAGTCATTGAAACTGCTTTTTGACATGGTGATCCGTGATACGAGCTACGGCGATATCGCTGCAGTGTGCATGACTTTTCTGGCACCCACATTGTTCATGAACTTAATACCCCAAGGCGAGAACAAGCGCCTCACCGAAGCCCCGGAATTCTCGGGTTTTGCCAAGGGCGTCGTGCAATATCTGTTTTTGCCACTATTGGGGTTATATATGATTACGTTGTATGCCTATGGCGCCATGATTCTGCTGCGCTGGTCTCTGCCAGTTGGTGGCGTGAGTTACCTGGTCACTGGCAGTATGGTGCTCATGGTATTGCTCATCTACATCACTTATCCTGTTCAGCATCAGGAGGGCAACAAGCTGTTCAAATATGTGACGCGATGGCTACCCGTGGTGATGTTACCCCTGTTGGCATTGATGACTGTAGCAATAGGTCGTCGCCTGGCTGACTATGGCATTACCGTGAGCCGCCTCTATCTGCTGGTGTTCAATCTGTGGTGCTATGCAGTGTGCTTATGGCTCATTTTCACACGCAACAAGCGCATCTGGATTATCCCGGCCTCATTCGCCCTTATTCTGTTCCTTATCTCGGTGGGTCCTCAGAGCATCGCTAATGTGACACGCCGACAGTTGTTGAAAGAGGCCCAAATCGCTTTCGCTTATTCGGGTATCAAGTCCTTCCCGCTCTCTGGTGATCAGTATGAACAGTGGCTAAAGAAGGCCGACTCAAAGGTGGCTAAGGCTATCGATTCCAAGCTATACTATTTGAATCGAGACTTCGGTTACCAATCTGTGAAAGACCTTGTGGCAAAAGATGCGATTACTGGCCGCTACGCTTCACAAGAGGATGAAAGCGGTAACGTGCGTCCCGTAAGTCAGAATTTTGCTAATTATGATATGATCAAGAACCAGGCCGTTCCTCAGGGCTACAACTCAATGACTGTTGTCAAGTGTGGCGATGAATGTATCGAAAAGGTGGATGGTGACAGATTGACGATTGTGGTGAATGACGGCAATCATGTCGCTCATCGGTTTGAGATTAACGTTAAGCAGCTGGCTAAGTGGGACGAGAACAGGAATGACAACGAGGAAACCCAGCCGCTTGTGCTCAATAATGAAGAAGCCTTGTTGGTGTTCAACGATTTTTACATCAATGTTTTCACAAACGGCAGCGGATACATCAACTGCACGGCTATCTTGTTCACCAATTAGGTGTAAAAAACGCAGAAACTAATTGGCCCAAAAAATCAGTTGTTAAAAACTTTTTTCGGGCCATTTTTGTTTTTGTTACCGTTATTGGCGGTAACTTTGTAGCAGAAATAATTAATGTGTGCAAATGAACCGTTTTATCCCGATCTTTTTGATGGCCTTCTGGGCCTTTTTCTCATTACAGGCAGCCGAGGTGACCTTTGATTTCTCGACAGCCGATGGTATTACAACAATGGGCTATGCCGTGCCCGAACAAAGTGCAGGAACCAACCTTGTGGATGCTGGTCCCAAGACTGTGAATGGAGTGACACTGTCGGCAACCGATGGTGCCACACCGACGCGTATTTGGAACTCACAAGGCAGTTTCACGCTGCGCATCTACGTTGACGGCACCATCACTTTCTCAGTAGCTGAGGGCAGTATCACGGGCATCACTGTCAATGCCGCCAACACGTCAAACTTTGACCTGTTGGCCGACGTTGGCGACTACGCTGTGAATGGTGCTATCGGCACTTGGACAGGTAACGCCTCGTCGGTGACATTCAACCACTACGGCACAAAAAACGCTCAAGTGGCGAGCATTGTAGTCACAACCAGTAGTGAAGGCCCTGATGATCCCGACCCCGAAGATCCTATCGACCCGAATATCTTCAAACTGGATTCACTCCAACATCTGGCAGCGTTAGAGGACGGTACGCCCTTCCAATTCACTAGCGATGTATATGTCAACTACCAGTGGAATGACCACCTTTGGGTGATGCAACTCGATGAAGAGGGTGAGGCCTTTGCCGGCATGATCTATGGCGACACGGGCAAGCAATATCCCTTGGGTGCTGTTATTCCTGCTGGATGGACAGGTGTGAAAAATACCTTCAGGGGCCAGGTTGAAGCAGCCGAACCCGCTCATTTCGGCAATCCCAAGACCATCCTTGACGAGGAGTATTACTCGGCATTCGATGTGACGGGCTATTTGAGTTATATTGCTGACCCCGATGAAGGCTGGCAGAACTACAAAGTGCGCATGGATGGCATCCGCTTGGGTGAAATTAACGCGCATGGCAATTTCATGATGACCAGCAATGAAACCGATGAAGACGGCATGTCATTCGAGGCATCGATGGCTGGCTTCAACAAATTCGGCATTGACTACCCCGAAGTGGATCCTACCGAGGTCTATTCAGTCGAAGGCATGGTCGTTGTTTATAACGACATCATGGAGCTTTATCCCATTACAATCACCTCCGACCCTGGTACCCGTTTGTGGAAGGTGATTTATGAGGGAGAGGATGGCAACCAGTACAAGCTGAATGACACACTCTATGTGGCTGCTACTGTTGACACCGAAGCCGCTAAACTCGTTTTTGTGACAGACAATGTCGACGAAATCTACTATGACACCTATATCGATTGGGGCTTTGCCGAGTGGATGGACTGGTATCCTGATTGGATTGCGTTGGACTGCTCAAATAATGCAGAATTCTTCAATGCCTTCGCCCAAGCCGAAGTGCTTAAACCTGGCACTGTCAAGGGTGAGTTGGTTGACCGCAACACCAATCCGCGTCTGGTGCTGAATAGTGCCCCCGTCGCTCTTGATGATGCCGAATTGCCCACACTCACAATGTTCAAGTATGATTTGGACACTGATTACATCGCCGCTTTGGGTAATGAGGTGGGACAGGCAGTCGGTTACTTCCGTTACATTGATGGTAAGCCTTGCCTGTGCAGCGACCTGGACACGGTGGTTGTGAAGCTCAACTTTGACTATTCTCCTGAATTGGAGGCCAAAATGGCCGAAAATGAAGGCTTCAAGTATGGTTTGCTTTGTGCCTTCACAATTGACGAGGCGTGGGAAGAAAACACAGTTGAGGCACCCATGAGTCGCATTCACGTGACCGACGAGGATTATTACACCAACTACACGCTCTATCCGTTGGCGATACTTTCGACCTCTTCTGTTGACGAAATCATCGAGGGCAAGCAGGTTGTTGATGTGAAATACGTCAGCCCCACTGGTGTGATGAGTGAAAAGCCGCAAAATGGTGTGAACATCGTCGTCACCACACACAGTGACGGCTCAAGCACCGCAGTCAAGAGAATCGTGAAATAATAACCTTTATTCAATACGTGAAAAAGTGCCTCAAGGGTTTGCCTTGAGGTGCTTTTTGATTTAGAATAGATGTTATATGTTATTTGCGTTTGAATTTCTCGGCGATAATGACGCCAGCCATGATGAGTGCGCATCCAAGATAAGCGATAAGAGTGGGGTGCTCACCAAACCAAATGGCTGCTGCGATAATCGAGACAACAGGGCTCCAGTAGATGTAGTTGCTGGCCCTGACTGCGCCGATGCGTTTAACCGTAATGCCCCAAACAAAATAGGCCGCCATCGAGCAGATAAGTCCCAAATAAATCAGATTACCCCATACAACCGGCTGGCACATTGCCGACCAGTCAATTTCAGATGGCTGCAGGAACAAGAAAGGTATCGCTGTCAGCAGACCATAGAAAAATGATTTACGGGTGATAAACAGTGTGGTGTAACTGCGGTTCAGTTTCTTGAGTACCATGCAATAAATGGCCCAAACCAGAGCTGCAAGCATCGCCAAAAGGTCTCCTAGGATACTATCTCCCCACACTAAACCGTCGCGCAACGCCAGAACTGTTGAGCCGATAAAGGCGATGACCATGCCCAATCCCATGAGTGGCGTGATGCGTTCGTCACGGTAAAAGATGGCACCTAACAGTGCGGTGAGCAAGGGGGCGATGCAAATGATGATGGAAACATCGCTGATAAGCGTCAGCTTGATGGCAGTGTTCTCGGCGATAAAATAGGCCGAGCCGCCCATTACGCCACATATCAAGAAAAGCAGTTCATCCTTGATACTATTGAACTGCATCTTGAACCGAGTGGCCACTAGCAACGCCAGATAAGCTATGGTGAATCTGGCGACAAAAATCTCGGTGGGGTTTAACCCTGCATTTAACAGCACACGGGTGTTGAGGAACGAGATGCCCCACACAATTATCATGGCTGCTGCAGCCACATGATACCAGAAATCGCTTTTTGATTGTCCCATATGAAATATGGTGCAAAAGTAGTGCTTTTTCTGCTTTTCAGCCTAATGGATGGATGGTTTTTCTTTGTGAGGTTTATCGTGTCATGCGCTTCAGGATGTTGTAGCTGGGCAAGACACCCAGTTCTCCTGCCTTGCTCAAGTCGGCGACACCGAGCGTCTTGTTGCCCAAGCGCAGGTACATCAAGCCGCGGTTATAGTAAGCCTGCGCGAGATCGGGTTTCAGCTCTATCGCATGGCTGTAGCAACTGATAGCGCTGGTGTAATCACCCTGTAGCATATAGGCATTGCCTTTATTATAATGAGCATATACGTTTTTGGGAGAAAGCTTGATTACCTCGTCAAGGTCAGCGAACATGAGATCGAGAGTGGTAACATCTTGGCGTTGTCGCAGCATGGCCATGGACTTGGCATCAGGTGCCTCGGCAAGTAAGGCTTCATCATTGGCATCAAGAGCCTGTGCCATGCGGTATTGCATATAGTGCGCATTGGCACGAAGCATGTAGGCCAGTGTGAGTGAAGGACTCAATTCGATGGCGGCTGTGGCGTCGCTGATGGCTGCTTCGGGATTCTTGACCAGCAGATGGTCAAGACCGCGCGCAAAGTAGTCGATGCTTCGGGGCTTTGCGCTTGCAATCAGCGAGTTGTAATACTCAATGTCGGCAAAATGAAGCTTGATTTCCTCTTCATTCAACTGCGGGTCACCATTAATGAGTGTGAGTTTGGCTGGCAGCAGACGTGAGTCATTGGCATCTTCAATTTCACGGATATAGTAGGTGTCGTTGTTGAGCTTGTTGTCTTGTGCATAGTAGGACAGGGAGAACATGGGCAATGGCTCAACCTCGATATTGTCATTCTGGATATGACCGCGTTGGCGGTTGGCATATTCGGGTTTGACGGGGTCGTTATCGGTCACCGTGAGCAGTGTGTTGAAGCGGTTCATGATGTCCTCGGCAGTCTCAGGTTCGTTTTCACCTGTCAGAGCACGTTGTTCTGCTTTTTTGATGGCAGCGGTTGCCTCAATTTCAGCAGGATTAAAGGTGGATTCGTGTGTCTTGTTGCGACGGAATATCGCCATAGCGCGTTCATAGTCGGCGTCGCCTCCACGATAGTCACCCATCCGACGTTTTGCCTCGCCTCGAGCCATATAACCGGCTTCAAATTCAGGATATTTCTTCAGGATTGCGGTGAAGTCCTGAACGGCTTCACGGAATTGTCCCGTGCGCATGTGCAACAACGCGCGGTTATAGAGTGCCATGAAATTCGATGGATTGACTTTCAGCACATAGCTGAAGTCGTTGATGGCTTTGTTGTTGTCACCGACCTCGGCTCGCAACAGACCTCGGTTGAAATGTGCCTCTTGGCTTGTCGGTTCCAGGCCGATGGCATAGTCATAGTCGGCCATAGCTCCGAAATAATCGTCAAGATTGTACTTCATGTATGCACGGTTAATGAAGTAGCCTGCATAACGAGGTTCCAGCAGGATGGCGCTGTCCATGTCGGCAACGGCGCTCTTGAAGTCTTGGAGTGAGCGAGATGCAATCTCAGCTCGCATGACATAGGCGGTTGCATTGTTTTTGCTCAAGGCGATACCGCGATTCAGATTCTCAAGAGCGGCAGTGGTGTCCTTTTTGGCAAGAGACATCTGGGCCAAGCCGATGTAAGCACGGTCGTTGCGCCGGTCAAGCTGAAGGAGTCGGTCAAAGGTCTGCTTTGCCTCGTCATAGTTCTTCAATGCTGTCTCACAGACGGCTCGGTTGAGCAGCAAGTTCTTGTCCTCGGGCATCAGTTGCAGACCTGCATCATAGTCCTCAACAGCACCCGCAAAGTCACCTAGATTTTGACGGGATACACCACGCACCTGGTAAGCGTCAACAATAAACGGGTTGCGCTCAATCGCCATTCCGGCATCCTGCTCGGCACCCTGATAGTCCTCCAGACTGATTTTTGCCACCGAACGGTAAAAATAGGGCTCGGCAAGGAAGGGTTTTGCTTTAATCGCTTGGTTGAAATACTGTATGGCAAGGATGTAGTCCTCGAAATAGAGCGCATTGCGACCGATATTCACCACTTGGTCGGTATTAATCTGCGCATGAACACCCATAGCCGCTGCTAACAAGATAATTAGCAGAGCAACCTGTTGATATGTCCTTTTAATCGTTTTCACCACTGCGAATAATTAACGGCAAAAGTAACGCAAAATTTCACGTCCACCAAAAAACAACCTCTCACTATACTTTAATCGCCCGATTATTAAGCAAAATTAATCCAAATTATGTTTTTATCACCACAGTTTGTGTTCCAATCTGTATTGTCACATTAATAAAAAAAATTAAAACCACATCATTCATTTTGCCATATCCGAGAGTTTCTGTAACTTTGAACTTTTGAATGATAATGAGCACAATATAATGAGAAGATACATAGTATTAACACTCCTGATTGCCGTGTTGCTGGCTCCCGCTAGCATGGATGCGCGCAAGAAGAAAGAAAAGAAAATGAACAAACGCAGCGTTGAGGTGGAAAATGTCATTGCCGACGTGGAACAGCCGATGCGCAACGTCACTATCACTAATCCGGTCCAACAGCTTTATGGCGAGTGGGATATCATCGAGTTGCGAAATAACAAAAAGGTTTATACCATTGAGCGTGCTTATCTCTACCTTGATTTTGCAGGTGGTAACAAGGTGTATGGCAACAATGGTTGCAATACCATCAACGGCACATTTCAGTTGAGTGGTGAGAACCTCAAGTTCAGCGATTTCATCTCAACCGAAAATTCTTGTCACAACGTGACCAGCGAGAAGACCATCATGCATGCCCTTGCCGATGTGCGTCGTTTCAATGTCCAGTCCCAGTATAATGCGCAATACATGAATCTGATGAATTCCAAGGGCAACATCGTGATGGTACTCAAACGACACAACCTGGACGCGATGAACGGGGCATGGCTGGTCAAAGAGATTGACAGCGAAAATGTCTCAGAACTTAATATGCGCCTTGTCATCGATGCTGTGATGCAGACCATTCACGGGGACACTGGCTGTAACATCATCAATGGTATCATATCGTTGGACCCAACCAAGGACATGGCCATCCAGTTTGAGGATTTGCACTCCGATGATCATGATTGCGAAACCATTGATTATGAAACGGCTCTGCTGTTGGCGTTGGAGAATACCGTATCATGCAAACGCATCAACCAACAAGAAATGGCCTTGCTCGACAACAAAGGCACCATCGTGATCATGTTGCAACGCATCACACTGCGATGATTGCCTTTTAAGAAGCATAAGAATAAAGAGCGCTCGATCCATTCTTGGAGAGCGCTCTTTTAATGTGGTGTGATTTGATTTAGAATTGGCGGACTGCGGCAAGAACCACCTCGCTCAGGGTGGGGTGGCCGTGGATGCTGCGAGCCAACAGGTCGACAGTGGCACCAGCGTTCATGGCAGTGACAACCTCTTGGATAAGGTCTGCAGCATGGGCTCCGCAGATGTGGCAACCCACAATCTGGCGTGTAGCGTTATCGACAATCATCTTTAATAGACCGTCGGTCTCGTTCATGGCGACAGCCTTGCCGTTGCTGCGGAAGAAAGCTTTCTTAACCGTTACATCAAGACCTTGCTCGGCACATTGATCCTCGGTTAAGCCCACCATTGCCAATTCGGGTACAGTGAATACGGCACTGGGCACGATGTCGAGCTTTATTTCATCGGACTTACCAAGAATGGCGTGCAAGGCACGCAGGCCCTGTGCGCTAGCAGCATGGGCGAGCATCATGCGACCGTTCACATCACCGATGGCATATACGCCCTCGACGTTAGTCATCATGTTATCGTCCACTTCTATGCCACGGCGGCCCACGGTGATGCCAACAGCATCAAGTCCCTGGGGAAGCACGGGCTGGCGTCCTACCGACATGAGCACCTTCTCACAGGTCACGCTTTGGGGCTTGCCCTTGAGCTCATAGGTGACAGTCATGCCATCTTCGCCCTGAGTGATACCGTTCACTGCAGCGCTGGTGATGATCTTGATGCCACGCTTACTCAAGACGGTCTTGAGGCGTTTGGCCACATCTTTGTCAAACGGAGGCAGGATTTCCTTGCAGTACTCGATAACGGTCACTTCAACACCGAATGTGCTGAACACAGCGGCAAATTCCATGCCGATGACACCGCCACCCACGATGCACAGGCTCTTGGGCAGAGTCTCCATCGCCAAGATGTCATCGCTGGTCATTGCCAGGTCGGCACCCTCGATGGGCAGACCGCGTGATGCTGAACCGGTAGCGATGATGATGTTCCTGGCCTGATATTCCTCACCGTTCACCACAACGGTGTTCGCGTCTTTGAGGCTGGCTTCACCCTTGATGACTGTGATACCGGGAGCGCCCATGAGCATTTCCACACCCTCACGCAATTGCTTAACAACAGCTTCTTTGCGTTCGAACACGGGTGCATAATCAAAGGTCATCTCACCGGTCTTCATGCCCCAGACTTCGGCCTCACGCATGAGGTTGATGACCTCGGCATTGCGACACAGTGCCTTGGTGGGGATACAACCACGATTCAGGCAAGTGCCACCCATCAGGTCGCGCTCAACGATAGCGACGTTCAGTCCATGAGCAGCGGCATCGGCGGCGGTCTCGTAGCCGCCGGGACCTGCACCTATTATAATAATGTCAAACATAATGTCTATTTTTGATAAAGAGTGTAATGCTAAAGACAAGAAAGACAAATAAGACAAATTTTTATGTCTTTCTTGTCTTTCTTGTCTTCTGAATGAGATTACTGGTTGTCAGCAACAAGCTCGCGCCAGGTCACGATGGGATGCAACGCAGCCTGGGTGTCGTCAAGACGACGAACGGGCGTGTTGTGCGGAGCGGTCTTCACCATCTCGGGATCATCCTTGGCCTCTTGAGCGATCACGCGCATGATGCGAATGAATTCGTCAAGGGTCTGCTTGCTCTCGTTCTCGGTGGGCTCTACCATGAGCGCTTCGTGGAACAGCAAGGGGAAATAGATGGTGGGAGCATGGAAGCCATAATCCAGCAGGCGTTTTGCCACATCGAGGGTGGTCACGCCAGTTGACTTGTCTTTCAAGCCGTCATAGACGAATTCGTGCTTGCACACACCGCTGATGGGCAGCTCATATACATCCTTCAACGACTCCTTGATATAGTTGGCGTTGAGCGTAGCCAACGGGCCGACCCACTTGAGTTGGTCGCGTCCCAGAGTCAAGATATAAGCAAGCGCGCGCATCATCACGCCGAAGTTACCAAGATGGCCGCTGATACTACCGATGGATTTGTCGCTGCACTCTACCTTGAAGTAGTCATAGTCAGGTGTCTCAATTTTCACGACACGAGGATTGGGAAGCAGATGTTCCAGACCCTCGCGCACACCAACGGGACCACTGCCGGGACCACCGCCACCGTGAGGTGTCGAGAAGGTCTTGTGCAGGTTGATGTGCATGATGTCGAAGCCGATGTCACCAGGACGCACCTTGCCCAGCATGGGGTTCAGGTTGGCGCCGTCATAGTACATCAGGCCGCCGGCCTCATGAACAGCCTTGGCAATCACACCGATGTTCTGCTCAAAGATACCCAGCGTGTTGGGGTTGGTCATCATCATACCGGCCACGGTGTCGTCAAGCAAGGGACGCAAGTCGTCCACATCGACGGTGCCGTCGGGACGGCTCTTCACGGTAACCACGTCAAGTCCGCAAACTGCCGAGCTGGCGGGGTTGGTACCATGAGCACTGTCGGGAATGATGACTTTGGTGCGCTTCACATCGCCACGCTCCAGGTGGTAGCCACGCATGATCATCAAGCCGGTCAACTCACCGTGAGCACCAGCATAGGGGTTCAGGGTGAACTCCTTCAAACCCGAAATCTCGGCAAGGCTGGTCTGCAGGAAGTAGTAAACGGCGAGGGCTCCCTGTGTGGTCTCGGGGTTCTGCAACGGGTGCAGACCCGTGAACTCGCGATGGGCAGCGATTTCCTCGTTGATTTTGGGATTATACTTCATGGTGCAGGAGCCCAGGGGATAGAAGCCCGTGTCCACACCGAAGTTGTTGTTGCTCATGTTGGTGTAGTGACGCACAACGCTCAACTCATCAACCTCGGGCAGCAACGGTGCATTCTCACGCATCAGACCCTTGGGCAGATTGCTCATCTTATACTCGGAGCACCTGTTCTCGGGCAGGGAATATCCCTGACGTCCGCTTTGTGACAACTCAAATATGAGTTTTCCGTAGAAAGTGTTGTTCATTGCTTGCCCTCCTTTTCTTCTTTAAAGGTTACACATGCGTCAACCAGGTCATCACAATCCTCACGGCTGTAGGTCTCGGTCACGGCGATCAACAACGTGTCGTCAGCGATCTTGAGACCACACTGCAAATATTCCTCGTTGCAGAATTCCTGCAGTTCGTCGATATTGAGTTTAGTCTTCACTGCAAACTCATTGAGGAAGGGCTTGTCGGGATAAGCCAACTCGAACAGACCCGTCTTCACCAGGCTGTCGGCCAGATAGTGAGTGTTGCTGTAGCTGATCTCATTCACCTCGCGCAGTCCCTTGGTTCCCATGAGACTCATATAAACGGTCACATACAGTGCCATCAAGCTCTGGTTGGAGCAGATGTTGCTCGTCGCTTTCTCGCGGCGGATGTGCTGCTCACGAGCTTGCAGGGTGAGTACGAATGCACGTTTGCCGTCAACATCCTTGGTAGCACCAACGATGCGGCCCGGCATCTTGCGGATGAGCTTTTTGGTCGTGCACAGGAAGCCCACATAGGGACCGCCATAGTTCAAGGGAATACCCAGGCTCTGGCCGTCACCCACAGCGATATCAGCGCCCCATTCAGCAGGCGTCTTGACAACACTCAGGGCTGTGGCTACACAGTTCATGATGAGCAATGCCTTGTGCTCGTGGCAAAGGTCGGCAACTCCGGTGAAGTCCTCAAGGATACCATAGAAGTTGGGAGTGGCAACGATGACGCCAGCCACATCGTCCTTCTCGAGTTCAACCTTCAGGGCATTATGGTCCATTACACCACCCACAGCGGGAATCATGTCAATCTGGATGCCTTGGTACTTGGCATAGGTCTTGAGCACACGCAGTACATAGGGGCTGACAGTCTCGCTCACCAGCACGCGGTTGCGCTTCTTGGCATTGGAGACTGCCATCATCATGGCCTCGGCAGTGGCAGTTGTGCCGTCATACATCGAGGCGTTGCTTACCTCCATACCGGTCAACTCGGTCATCATGCTCTGGTACTCAAAGATGTACTGCAGGGTGCCTTGTGAGATCTCGGCTTGATAGGGGGTGTAAGCGGTGAGGAACTCGCTGCGCTTCACGATGTCTTGGACAACAGCGGGGCTGTAGTGGTCATAGAAACCTGCGCCCAAGAAGGTGCGCATGGTGATGTTACCCATGCCCAGTTGATCGAAGAAACGGCGCACCTCAATCTCGCTCATGGACTCGGGAAGCTCATACTCCTTCTTGAGCTGGAGCTCCTGAGGCACGTCCTGATAGAGGTCATCCAACGACTTGACGCCAGCCGTCTTGAGCATGGCTTGCAACTCGTCGTCGGTGTGCGGATAAAACTTATAACTCATTATTTTCAGTTCTCGGTTTTCAATTTTCAAATACTCTGTTCTAGGCTATCTAGATAATCTAGACAATCTAGAACAGAGAATTCTGATGGTTAACTTGTGATTACTCGCCGATCATGGCCTTGTAGGCAGCGGCGTCCATGAGGTTGTCAAGTTCGCTCTTGTCGCTCAACTCAACCTTGATGATCCAGTTCTCAAAGGCGTCCTTGTTGATCAGGCCAGGCTCGTCCTCGAGGGCTTCGTTTACCTCGACAACGGTACCGCTGACGGGTGACATCAGGTCGCTGGCAGCCTTCACGCTCTCAACAGCGCCGAACTCTTCACCTGCAGTTACCTCATCGTCAACCTCGGGCATGTCAACGTAAACCACGTTACCCAGCTCATGCTGTGCAAAGTCGGTGATGCCAATGAAACCGAAGTCGCCTTCTACCTTTACATACTCATGTGACTCCATGTAGTAGAGTCCGTCGATAATCTTACTCATTTTGTTATTGAATTAAATGTGTTAATACTTTATTGTTTTTACTCAGTTATTTCTTGTAGTTGGGAGTGTAGAAGCGTTTCTTTACCACGGTAGTGGGGAACACTTTCTTGCGGATGCGCACGTTCAGTGTGTTGCCAAGGGCACCAACTGCACGGTCAACCAGTGCGAATGCCAAGCTCTTGTCCAGCGTGATGCTGTGGTAACCTGTGGTGATATAACCCACAACATTCTCACCATCGAGCACTTCGTAGCCGTGGCGGGGAATAGCCTTGCCTTCAAGCTCCAGGCCCACCAGTTTCTTGGGGGTGCCTTCGGCCTTCTGCTGAGCGCATGCATCGCGTCCGATGAAACCACCTTCCTTGTCGAGCTTCACAAACATGCCGAAGGTAGCAGCGATGGGTGAAATCTCGGCAGTCAGCTCGTCGCCGTACAGGGGCAGACCGGCCTCAAAGCGCAAGGTGTCGCGGCAACCTAGACCGCAGGGCTGTACACCAGCGTCCATGAGCATGTCCCACATCTTGCAAATGATAGCGGGATCAGCATATACCTCAAAACCGTCCTCGCCGGTGTATCCGGTGCGGCTCACGATAATGGTTTTGCCGTCATACTCCATCTTCTTGAAAGTATAGAACGTCAGGTCGGTGGTGTCGATGTTCAGCACAGCGCCCATTGTCTTCTCGGCATCGGGGCCCTGAACAGCGATTTGGCCATACAGTTCGCTCTGGTGATCCACTTTCACGTCAAAGTTCTTGGCCTGTTCCATGATCCAAGCAACGTCCTTGTCGATGTTGGCTGCGTTGATGACCAGGAAATAATCATTGTCGTCAACACGGTAAACCAGCAGGTCGTCAACGGTGCCACCGTCGGGATACAGCATCATGCCGTACAGGATCTGGCCAGCCTTGATGGCGTTGATGTCGTTGGTGAAAATGTAGTTGGTGAATTTGGCGGCGTCGGGACCGGTGATTTCCACCTCACCCATGTGAGACACGTCAAAAACACCCACCTTTTGACGCACTGCATTGTGCTCGGTGGTGATATCTACATACTGGATGGGCATGTCGTAACCAGCAAAGGGGGACATGAGGGCGCCTTGCGCCACGTGCCTGTCATGCAGACAGGTTACTTTAATTTCTTCAGTCACTGTTTAATGGTTTTAAAAGAGTTATTAATTGTTCGTTTGTTAAATTCATTATCCATTTTCCTGCGTCACAGCCGTTGAGGGCAGCTTGCAGGGCTGCAGTTTCGAGTTTCACTCCGTGCAGTTTGCCAAGCATTGCTTCTCGGGCGTCACACAGCGGCAGGAAGTCTCCTGCCAGGTGCAGGTCATGAATGACGTCGTGTTTTAGCTCCATTTTCACATGGATGCTTCCCACGCCCTCGATGCGCTTGCCGCGTTCAACTTCGCATTTCGGGTCGTTGCCCCACAGGAACGATGGTTCCAGATAGGGCAGGGTGAGCCGCTCAATCTCGGCAACATCCTCGGCAGTGAGGTTGATTTCTCCATCACACAACGTCTGGCGCACATGATGCTTGAATGTCTCGATATCCATTGTCAAGTGCTCACTCAGCGTTGTGATGTGGCTGCGCACTGATTCCACCCCCTTGCTCGACAACTTTTCATGCGATGGCGTGATGGCATTCAGCATGTGTGTCATGTTGGTGTCAAACAACATGGTACCGTGCACGATGCTACGGCCCGGGATGTGGTAGAACGCGTTCCCACTCACCTTGCGGCTGCCGATGAGCACGTCGTTACGGTCGCTCGCTCTGGCATCCAATCCCAAATCACGCAACATCGCTGCAACGGCGTTGGTGTAGGCACTGAAGGTCGTCTGCACTTCGTCGCTGCGAGTGATATAGCTAAACATGATGTTATCGTGGTCGGCATACACACAACCGCCACCACTGCGACGGCGATAAAAAGCAATGCCGTGTTCACGACAATAATCCACATTCACCTCGTTAGCAATCAGCTGATTGCGTCCAAAAATGACCGTTGGGTCAACCTGCCACATGAAAAAGATGTCTTCTTCTCCAATAATGCGTGCAGCAAACTCCTCCATCGCTAGATAAAACGGGAGGATTCGTGTCGCATTGTCAGGCAGACTCAGATATTTCATCATGTCTCTCTAAAGTCCCACAAAAGTAAGCCATTTTCTCCATACCTAAAAATAATAATTCAAAATAATTATTAAATTCTTGGTTTCAGCAAAGGTCGCTTGTGAAAAGCGTCTAAAACATCATCATTTCTGATTCAACCGGAATATCAATATGGTGTTGTCATGTGAGTCCCGTTTATTGGTTGTTTTGATGCTCTACAGCACATTTTATTTGAAAAAAAAGTTGCAGTATTAAATAATTCATTATATTTGCAAGTTGTTAGACATAAAAATCACATTATTCATATCTAAATTTTTAATAAAATGAAAAAGAGTTTATGTGTTTTGTTGAGCGTAATGCTCATGCTCGGTATCTCGGGCTGTGGTTCAATGAACAACGCCACTAAGGGTGGTTTGATCGGTGGTGGCGGTGGTGCTGCTATCGGAGCAGGTATCGGAGCTCTCATCGGTAAGGGCAAGGGTGCCGCTATCGGTGGTGCTATCGGCGCTGTTGCTGGCGGTGTTGCCGGCACGCTCATCGGCAAGAAGATGGACAAGCAGGCTCGTGAGTTGGCCCAGATTCCCGGTGCTCAGGTTGACACCTGCACCGACGTGAACGGTTTCGAGGGCATCAAGGTGACCTTTGACAACGGCATTCTCTTCGGCTTCAACAGCTCGCAGCTTGGCACCGATGCTAAGAACTCGCTTGACAAGTTTGCTGCTTCGCTGATCACTAACCCCCAGACCGATGTACAGATCTACGGTCACACTGACAACATCGGCACTCGTGCTGCTAATGAGAAGGTTTCCAATGCGCGTGCTAATGAGGTGAAGAGCTACTTGACTAACGCAGGTGTTCCCAAAGCCCGCATGACCAGTAAGGGTTTGGCTTATGACTATCCTGTTGCCAGCAATGACACCGAAGCAGGCCGTGCTCAGAACCGCCGCGTTGAGATCTACATCACGGCTAACGAAGACATGATCAAGGCTGCTCAGGACGGCACACTCCAGTAATCTCCGTTTTCGGTAAGAATTCTAAAAATGGCCTCTCTGTTTCAGGGAAGCCATTTTTGCGCTCAAGTCGTTTGTTTATAGCAACTTGAGTTTTCATTCAGTTGAAGTTTTGGAAAACTTTTTCGCCTTCATTAAAATTTAATACATTGAAAATCAGTTGTTTGTAAAAATTTTTGAAAAACTTTAGAAATTCATCAAATTATTTTGTTATTAAAAAATATCATATTACCTTTGCGAGGATTTTGCCTCAATGACAAAACACCGTTTTATTTTTAATCCTTAAAAACAACAGAATTTCAACAAAATAGCAATGGAAAAGACCTACAATTATCAACAAGCCTATGAGGCCTCGTTGAAGTACTTTGACGGCGACGAACTGGCTGCCAGGGTATGGGCAACGAAGTATGCCTTGAAGGATTCATTCGGACACCTCTATGAGTTGACGCCCGACGACATGCATCGCCGCATCGCTCGTGAGATAGCCCGTATCGAGAATAAGTACCCGAACCCCATGAGTGAAGACCGTCTGTTTGACTTGATGAGCCATTTCCGTTATATCGTACCGCAGGGAAGTCCCATGGCTGGTATCGGCAACAACTTCCAGGTGGGCTCGTTAAGCAACTGTTTTGTCGTGGGGCTCGACGGTGAGCCCGACAGTTACGGCGGCATCCTCAAGATTGACGAGGAACAGGTCCAACTGATGAAGCGCCGTGGCGGTGTGGGCCATGATTTGTCTCACATCCGTCCCAAAGGCTCTCCCGTTAAGAACAGCGCCTTGACCTCGACTGGTCTGGTGCCCTTCATGGTGCGCTATAGTAATAGTACGCGCGAGGTAGCGCAGGATGGCCGTCGTGGCGCACTGATGCTCACGGTGAGCATCAAGCACCCAGATGCCGAGTCGTTCATCGACGCAAAGATGGAAGAAGGCAAAGTGACTGGCGCCAACGTGTCGGTGCGCATCGATGACGCTTTCATGCAGGCAGCAGTTGACGGGAAACCTTACCATCAGCAGTATCCTATTGATAGTGACAAGCCGGTTTATGAACAAGACACCGACGCCTCCAGACTTTGGGCTAAAATTGTTCACAACGCGTGGAAGAGTGCCGAGCCAGGCATCCTGTTCTGGGACACCATCACGCGTGAGTCGGTGCCTGACTGCTACGCTGACCTGGGCTTCAAGACCATCTCCACCAACCCCTGCGGTGAGATACCCTTGTGCCCCTATGACAGCTGCCGCTTGATTGCCATCAACCTCTACAGCTATGTGAAGAATCCTTTCACTCCCGAGGCTTATTTTGATTTTGACCTTTTTGCAGAACATGTGGCATGTGCCCAGCGCATGATGGACGATATCATCGACTTGGAAATGGAGAAGATCGAGAAGATTCTCGAGAAAATCAACTCTGACCCCGAGACGACCGAGGTGAAGACCACCGAGCTTAACCTCTGGAACAAGATTCGCACCAAGACCCTCAAGGGGCGTCGCACCGGTGTGGGCACCACTGGCGAAGGCGACATGATTGCCGCCATGGGCCTGCGTTACGGCACCCCCGAGGCTACTGAATTCTCAGTAAGCGTTCACAAGGCATTGGCTCTGGCTGCCTACGGCTCATCGGTACAGATGGCTAAGGAACGTGGTGCATTTGAAATCTATGATGCTAAACGCGAGGAGAACAATCCTTACATTAACCGCATCCGTGAAGCTGATCCGAAACTCTATGATGAAATGGTGAAATATGGTCGCCGCAACATCGCTTGCCTGACCATCGCTCCGACTGGAACCACAAGTCTGCTGACGCAGACCACCTCGGGCATTGAGCCTGTATTCATGCCGGTGTATAAGCGTCGCCGCAAGGTGAATCCTAGCGACAAGGACGTGCATGTTGACCTGGTGGATGAGAACGGCGATTCTTTCGAGGAGTTCATCGTCTATCACCACAAACTGGTGACCTGGATGAACATCAACAACATTCCCGTTCGTCGTGACTACACCCAAGAAGAACTCAATGACATCGTTGCTCGTTCACCTTATTATAAAGCCACTGCCAATGATGTGGATTGGGTCAACAAGGTGCGCATGCAGGGTGAGGTGCAGAAGTGGGTGGATCACTCAATCAGCGTGACCATTAATTTGCCCAATGACATCAGCGAGGAAATGGTCGGCAAACTCTATGTCGAGGCATGGCGCAGCGGCTGTAAAGGTTGCACTGTCTATCGCGACGGTTCCCGCACGGGTGTGCTTGTGGCTTTGAGTGACAACGACAAGAAGAAGGAAAAAGAGAAGGAGAAAGGCGCTGAAGCAAGTCCATCTCGCTACATCGCCGAGGAGGAACATATCCTCAAGCGCCCTGTAGAACTTGAGGCCGATGTCGTACGTTTCCAGAACAAGAAAGAGAAATGGATTGCTTTCATTGGTTTGATTGATGGACGTCCTTATGAGATTTTCACCGGTATTGCCGACGATGACGAGGGTATCTTCTGTCCCAAGTCGGTCACCAAGGGCAAAATCATTAAAGCTGTGGGCGAGGATGGTGTGAAGCGCTATGACTTCCAGTTCATCAACAAGCGCGGTTTCAAGACCACCATCGAGGGCCTGAGTGAAAAGTTCAATCCCGAGTTCTGGAACTATGCCAAGCTCATTTCAGGTGTGCTGCGCTATGGTATGCCCATCCCGCAAGTACTCAAGCTTGTGAGCAGCTTGGAGCTGGACAGCAAGTCCATTAACACATGGAAGATGGGTGTTGAACGCGCCCTCAAACGCTACATCCACAACGGTGAGGCAGCTGCCGAGAAATGTCCGAACTGTGGCCAGAACACGCTGGTCTATCAGGAAGGATGCCTCATCTGTACCAATTGTGGCACCTCGCGCTGCGGCTAATGTGTGAATAACTATTTGTACGGCAAAATAAGTTGTATCGGGTGTGTTCTGTCTGTGTGAGATGGAACACACCTTAATCTAAAAACAACAGGACGATGAAAATCACTTTCAGCATTGAATATCATACGCATTGGGGAGAAGAGCTTTTCCTCATGCTGGGCAACGACCGTTACAGTGCCTTGAAGATGTATTACACACCTGGCGACATCTGGACAGTGACGCTTGACGTGAGTGACGAGACAAGCCAATTGCGCTACCGTTACATGGTCAAGGAAGGTGGCGAGGTTACTCGTGTAGAACAATGCTCGTGTCACACATTGTTCTTGGATGCTGGCATAGACCACTATCGCGTGGAAGACAGTTGGAATGACATTGGAGATTGGGATGCCTCAGATGATTTCATCGCTCGTTTGATGGGTGAAAGCGATGGCACTGAAACAGTACACTATCAGCACGCTTCCATTGTTGTTGAGGCGATGATACCGCTTCATCTCCAAGCCATGAAACCCGCGATTGCAGGAGAAGCTCCAGCATTGGGAGCATGGAACGTCCGCCGTTCAGTAGCGATGCAATCATGCGGGGATTCATTGTGGAGAATAGACCTCAACATTCCTGCCGACCAACTGCCGACACAGTTCAAGTTGATCGCAGTGGGCAAGAAAGATGATGTATTGTGGGAATCTGGCGATAACCGATGGTTGCGTCAGAGTCCTCACAGCAACGAAGTAGCCATGGTGAGGGGGCTTTGTTTCAGGTATGATGGTGAATCGAAACCCATGGTGGCCACTTTTGTGGAATTGGAAACACTCCACAGTGATCGTGACATGGGCATCGGTGATCTGGGCGACCTCAAAAAAGTCATCCAATGGGTTGCTGCAACAGGGCAAAATGCAGTTGTGGTCAATTCGATCACCGACACGGCTGTTGTTGACGGATGGATGCCGGTTGAAGTGCGCAAAAGAGTGATGGCCAATGCCATTAATCCCGCTTATATCAGTACCGAAGCATTGGGGTCTTTTAATGACAAAAGACTTCTGGCGAAGTATCAGCAAATAGGGATGACTCTGAATCGGTTGGATGCGGCTCAACTTGACGAAGTACGCACCCTGAAAACGGATTATGCTCAAGCGGTGTTTGCTGAAAAAGGGACTGCCGTGACCAGGTCGGCGTCCTACCGCAAATTTGTGCGAGAGAATGCGTCTTGGCTGCATCCTTATGCCGCTCAATCCATCCTGCAACGTCTGAATGACTCACGGGATTGCACCAGCTGGGGCAATTACAGCCGTTACGCCCCCGAGCAGATAGAACGCTTTCTCAAGGCTCGTCATCGCGAGGCAACATTCGTTTACTTCATGCAGTACCAATTGAGGCAGCAATTACTGACAATGGCACGTTATGCTCGTGGTAAAAAAGTGTCGCTGCTTTGTGACATGGCGGCACAACGCCATGTGAAGAATATTGACCCCAAGGAGCCTTGGGTCAATCAGCGTTTCATCGAGCAACGAATGCGAGACGCAGGCAGTTTAGCGCTGATTCCGCTGCGTGACTGGTTGCTCATTGATGGCGCTTTCCTCCCTCGTGTGGTCAAGTCGCCACAGCGCCTTGCCGTCACGCTCGAAGAACTCATCGCCGCCCACGACTTCAACAATCGTGTAAAATCAATCATGGCGCCCGAAAAACGAACGCCATGAGATAGAATGTGATTAAAGAACAGTTTGCAACAAATCAGGGGGCTGTGGTCAGTGTTTTGAGCATGGCTTCCACCTTATTCAAGCTGCCCTCGTTTTTGATCAGCACCGTGTAGTCCTTGTCCAGCAGATAGAAACAGGGCAGGGTGGGGAGGTCATACAGCTCACCATACTCTATCGAACGGCTTTGGTTCCATCCGTTGATCATCATCTTGGGATATTTTGCTTTCTTCCACAACTTCTGGTCATCGTAGGGGTATACCGCAAGCACAATAAGCTTCTTGTCGTTCACGAGTTTATTAATGAGTTCGTTGGCTTCAAGGCGCTCTTTGACAGCCTCGCAAGACTCGCAGTCGGGGTTATTGAAATAGACAAGGATATTGTCGGCCTTAAGGTCCTTCAGATGGTGGACAGTCTTGTCTCCAGGGGTGACATAGTCAAAGTCGGTGGCGACAGTTCCTTGCATGTTCTTTTTAGCGCCCTCAAGCAACAAGCGTTGTTTCTCACGCTCATTACCACTAAGGACATAGTTCTCAACAGCGTGTTTAAGCACTACCATATAGATGCCCTCGTTATGGATGGGGTCGGCAGCGTCACTGAAACGACGTTCGGCAAGATCCATCATCTGGCGATAGAGCTTAGGATCCTTGGCTAATGATTCCATTGTTGCTTTCATCAAGAATTCGGCATTGCGCTGAGGCATTTGTGACATCTTCTCGATAAAGTCATTGAATCTCTCGGGTGCGGGCAACGATTGTGCCACTCCGCAGGACCATGCAGCAATCACTGCAACGGCGGCTAAAATGAACTTTTTCATTCTTTTCTGTCTGTTTTAATTATATATAATGTGCAAAATTAAGTAACTTTGCGGAATTAAAGTCACTATAAATGAAAAAAATTGCCAAAACCAATGCGGCACGACTGCTGGATGCAGCCTCGATACAGTATGAACTTATTCCCTATGAGGTAGATGAGACCGATTTGGGAGCGCAGCACATTGCTGACCAGTTGGGTGAAGACATTGGTCAGGTGTTCAAGACTCTTATCCTGCAAGGTGACAAGACGGGACACCTCGTTTGCGTTATCCCAGGA
Organism: uncultured Bacteroidales bacterium; assembly: GCA_902784675.1. Classification (GTDB taxonomy): domain Bacteria; phylum Bacteroidota; class Bacteroidia; order Bacteroidales; family Muribaculaceae; genus Sodaliphilus. Next base: position 131,348 of record CACZVR010000001.1, read on the forward strand.
GCAGAGGAAGTGGATCTGAAGAAGGCAGCGCGTGTTTCGGGTAACAAGAAGGTGGATCTCATTCCCATGAAGGAACTCTTGCCCACTACAGGTTACATCCGTGGTGGTTGCTCACCTGTGGGTATGAAAAAGCCGTTTCCCACATTCATCGACGAGTCCTGCATCCTGTATGACTACATCTACGTCAGCGCTGGAGTACGTGGACTCCAGTTCAAGATTGAGCCGCAAACACTAGCCGACTTTGTGGAAGCCCAGTTGGTTGACCTGATTGCTGAGAGAATAGAATGAATACAATAGGCAAAATATTGATGCTCACTTCCTTTGGTGAGTCGCATGGACCTGCAATGGGTGGCGTGCTGGATGGTATGCCTGCCGGTGTGACTGTCGACATGGACCTTTTGCAACAGTTTGTGGACCGACGTAGACCAGGACAGACCATTGGCACGAGTACCCGCAACGAGCAGGATGTCGTGGAAGTTTTGTCCGGCATTTTGCACGGTAAGACTTTGGGCACTCCCATCGGTTTCATCGTGCGCAACACCGATGCCCGCAGCGAGGATTATGATCAGATTACTAAGTGCTACCGTCCAAATCATGCCGATTTCACCTGGCAGGAGAAATATGGAATATATGACTCAAGAGGCAGTGGACGGGCATCAGCTCGTGAGACCGTGGCACGTGTGGTGGCAGGGGGCATCGCCTTACAGGCTTTGTCTACACTCGGCATCACCGTTGAGGCTCATGTCTCTCAAGTAGGCAAGGAGAGTGATGAAAACGTTGTGGCGAAAGCGATTGCCGATGCACAAAGTGATGGTGATACCCTTGGTGGCGTGATTTCTTGCACAATCAAGGGCGTTCCTGCAGGGCTTGGAGAGCCCGTATTCGGCAAATTGCATGCTCAACTGGCGGCTGCGATGATGAGCATTCCGTCGGTACATGGATTTGAGTATGGAGGCGGCTTCAATATGGCAACTCGTCGTGGCAGCGAAGTGATGGATCAGTTCATCAAGCGCGAGGATGGCAGTATCGGCACGTTAACCAACCACTCGGGCGGCATTCAAGGCGGCATCAGTAATGGCGAGGACATCACCATGCGCATCGCTTTCAAGCCTGTCCCCACACTCATGCGTGATGTGCCCTCAATAGATCATGACGGCAATCCTGTGACACTCCATCCGCGTGGTCGCCATGACGTTTGTGTGTTGCATCGTGCACTTCCTGTTGTTGAAGCGATGGCGGCATTGGTGATTTTAGATAACTACTTGATCAAAAAGACCAACCATTTGTAATGAAAGAATTCTCAAAGACATATTACCTCGCTGCCGGTGAATGCAACCCGCAAGGCGAAATGCCTCTGACGCTGTTGATGACACGCATCATTGAAATCGCCACTTGGCATGCCAATTCGTGGGGCGTGGGTTATGCACGTCTCATTCAAGATAATCAAGTGTGGGTGCTTTCACGCGTGACCATCGAGGTCACCTCCATGCCTCGCGTGAATCAGGAATACACCCTTACAACGTGGATCGAAGATTATAACCGCCACTTCTCGCAGCGCAACATGCGTCTTGACGATGCACAGGGCAATCCATTGGGTTATGTGCGCACCATTTGGATGGTCATTGACATGAACACCCGCGCCAGTGTGGACATCTCACAATTGAGTTACATCTGTGAAAACATATCTGATTTGCCGTGTCCTATTGAGCCTCAATCTCATTTGCGTCCCATCCAGCAAGGCCACGCGATAGACTACACATTCGGCTATATGGACTGTGATTTCAATCGCCATGCCAACACTGTGCGTTACCTTGCTCACCTAATGAATCTGTTTGACATGGATTGTTATGACCACTATTTTATCAGGCGCATGGAGATTGCGTTCATCAAGGAAACGCACTATGGTGAAACGGCGCAGTTCATCATCGATGACAGTGACCCCATGGACTCTCGCATGAGCGTCACCATTGATGGCACCGACCACGTTCGCGCCCGTTTCCAGTGGCACGAGCGACCGTAATCACATAAAATCCAAGAAAGCCGTTAGAAAGAATAACTCCTAGCTTCTCACGCCTCAATCCTAACTAAATTCTTTTACTCAAACCTCATCGTGGCTGTAGGCTTGATGGTCGAAATAATGTGGCTGGCAAGCAGAAGCGTCAAATAGGAAACCACAATAATGCCCACGTTGAGCGCAATGAGTGCGGGAATAGAGAGTGAGATGGGCACATAGGGCATGTAATAGGCTGTGGGGTCAAGTCTCACAATGTGGAAATAACGCTGAGCCAGGCACAGGCCTATGCCGATGATGTTGCCGATAATCAAAGCTTTAAGGATGAGTTTGCCCGTCAAATAGATGAAGATGCGGCGTATGCTGCCGTTGGTCGCTCCCAAGGCTTTGAAATTGCCGATGACACGGATGCGCTCCAACACAATCATCAACATGGCCGAAATCAAGGTGAACGCAGCCACCACCATCATCAGTGTGAGAATAATGACCACATTCATGTCAAGCATCTGTAGCCATGCAAAAAACGGCATATTGTTCTGATGGGTCGTCGTGACAAAAAACATGTTTTTGCTTTCCTTTTTCATGGAATTCTCAGCCAGCATAGAGTACAAGTGATAGCAATCATTCTCCAGATTGTTGGTATTGCTCATGTTGACAGACACTTGGGTTCCGGTGTCCCCATTCCATCCGTTAACGTTTTGAACAATGCTGATGCCACCCACGACATAGGCATTGTCAAAGGCTTCCAGATCGGTCTCAAACACACCGCTGATCATCAGGTTCCTCACCTTGATGTTGTTGTCGATAAAATAGGTGAGTATTTTGTCTCCGGCATGAAGCTTGAGCCGGTCGGCAACAGTTTTACTGATGGTGATTTGTTGAGCTGCAGCCGTGTCACTCACAACGGGGATGACTCCTTCAACCATCTTGCTTTCCAGGTAACGGAAATCGTATCCCTCATCAACTCCCCTGAAAATAATGCCCATGAAATCCTCGTCGGTCTTGAGGATGGCACTCTTGTCGGCGATAAGGCTAATGCTCTCTACAAGTGGAGCGAAAGCGCTGTCCGAGGCTATGGCTTCGCGCACTTCACGACCATTGACTGTGGCATAGTTATCATCTAATCCCAAAGCGGCATTGGTTACTCGCAGATGAGCGTCCAGATGCATGATTTTACCCGAGATCTCGCCTTTGAATCCCATGACGATGGCGATTGACAGAATCATCACAACAACAGCGAGCACGATGCCGATAAGAGCAACCGTCAGGCTGGGAGAGCCTTTGCGTTGCCCGTCACTGTCAAGCCTCATGCGGCGTGCTATGTACAGTTCATGATTCATTAATTTGGCAAAATTAGATAAAAAAAATCAGTTGATTGATTTTACTCGCCGTTTTTGTCTTAACTTTGTGGAAAAATCAGATTCAAGTGACATGACAAAACGATTTTTCTTTTCAATTTTATTGTGCCTGCTGGCTATTGCAGGTCAGGCCGGAGTGGTGAAGTTGGCCATCTTGAGTGATGTGCATGTGACACCAGGTAATGCCAATGAGGGCAAATTGCGTGAGGCGGTGACCGAGATCAACTTTGCCGATGTGGATGCTGTGATGCTCACAGGAGATCTCACCAACGAGGGCAGCGATGAGCAGCTGCGCAACATCAAAGGCATCTTGGATGGTATTGTCCACCCTTTTTACATTATCCCTGGCAACCACGAGAACAACTGGAGCCAAAGCGCGTGCAAGACGTTTAATGACTTGTGGGGGAGCGACCGATTCGTCTTCACAGTGGATGATTTGGTCGTGGTGGGTATGAACTGTGGCCCGTTCATGAAAATGGGTGACGGACACATCAAGCAGGAAGACCTCTTGTGGCTCGACAGCACACTGACAGCAATGGTCAAACCCGGCATGAGGGTGTTGAGCGTGAATCATTATCCCATCCTTGATGATATGGACAACTATCGCGCCTATGTCGATATACTCAAGAAGTATCCTGTCATTACTCACCAGTGTGGTCACTACCACAGTTGGCGTCTCTATGAGACCGACGGCATCAACGGTCTGATGGTGCGCGCCCTCGATATGGGAGGCGGCAACTACGGTTACACCTTGATGACCATTGACCTGGACCGAAACTGGATATATGTTTATAATAAGGTGATTGGCAAGCAACCCGAACAGATGTATGCCTATCACATCAATTTGGACTATTATACGCCCATCTCGACGCAAGAGCATTTTGCTGTTCCTGCTGGATTTGATGTCCAGCGCATGGTGGCAGACAATGCTTCAATCTTTACGCGTGTAGGACTTGATAATAAGAATCTTTACTTCGGCAACTCGTTGGGTTACTGCAAGGCGGTGGATAAAAAGACTTGTACCGTGTTGTGGCAGTACAAGACCGATGCCATGCTTTTCTCTCGTCCTGCGGTGAGTGACAAGTTCATCGTCTTGCCCACCAGTGACAAGCGTCTTGTGTGGTTGGACAAGAAAACTGGCAAGCCCCAGTGGCAGTATGATGCCGCAGGGCCTTATGTTGCCGACGGTGTCGTGCGCGACGGCGTCCTTTATCAGGGTGGTTTCAAGACGTTTCAGGCTTGGGACGTGAAACGGCATCGCCTGCTATGGCAATATGACTCGATTGACAATTACTGTCAAGCTGCTCCTGTGGTCGATGGCAATGACGTTATCTTCGGCGCATGGGACACCTATCTGCGTTGTCTTAATCGCCGCACGGGAGCATTGCGCTGGCAATGGAACAATGGCAGGAGTGTCAACCTCTACAGTCCCGGCAATGTTGTGCCGGTCGTTACACCCGAGCGTGTCGTTGTCGTTGCTCCTGATCGCATGACGACGGCTGTCAATCGTAAAGATGGCACACAGTTGTGGCGTGAGAAAAACGAGAATAAGGTGCGCGAGAGCTTGGGCCGTAGTGCTGACGGCAAGGTCGCCTATGCCAAAACCATGGACGGCACTCTTGTTGCCATGAGCACTGGAGCAGAATATCAACACTTGTGGACAGTGGATTTGGGATTCGGCTATGAGCATGCTCCTTGCATTGTCCTGGAACATGACGGATATATCTATTGTGGATCCCGTCGTGGTATGTTAGCGGTCGTCAATGCCGCTACACATGAACTGGTGTTCACCTATCAATTGGGCACCAGCGAGGTCAATGGATTTGAGGTGGACAGTAATGGCGACATCTATTGCTCACTCATCGAGGGCACCATTTGGCGCATCACCAGGAATCGTTGATCAAATCGCTCGAATTGATGTGATTTATAATCGATTTTTATGAGTATGTTTTGCCAAATGTGAAATTTGCTATATATTTGCAAACTAAAGGATTAATTACATATCTATGTTTTAAATAATTTACTATGTTTTAAATAATTTACGCCTTATGAAAAAATTATCATTACTCTTTATGTTGATGTTGACCTTTACTGTCAGCATGGTAGCGCAAAACTCGCTACCCAAACCCGGCAATCCTAAAATTACAGAATGGATTGACTCAGAACCTTTTGTTTTTGATCCTGAATTCTATATGACAAATTGTATGGCAGGCTATACACTCGCATATGATACTCAAAAGAATCCAGTTGCTGATGACTATACAAGAGAAAAAGAAGAACTTGGTGAGCCATATACAATGCTGGAACCAGAAAAGGTATCATTCAGCCTGTTCACGGACAATGACCAAATCTTCACCTTTACTCCTGAGATGTACCCTGGCCAGGTGACTGAACCGATAACTCGATTCCCTTTCACCAGCATTTCCACTAATGGATCAGTTGGTTGGTGGATGATTGATTTTGATGGTATGACTAATCATGTTGATGTTCTTGCTGAGGGTGGTATTGAAGCCGAACCGTTCTTTACTTGGCGCATCGGCATCCAAACCTACTACACCGATAATGGTCAGACCAGCGCTTCGGACATCGTTTATATGGAGATTTATCCCCAACTGAAAGAAGCTGCTGAGGTTACCTCAACATCCTTCCTAGCAGACTGGTCATGCGAAGCCGAAAATACTTACTTGATCAATAACTTTATTGGTAATGGTTGTGGCTATTTCCTCCATGTTATTGACAAGGACACACAACAAGAGGTCTTGGTGCAGAATGTTGAACCAACCAATGATATAGTTGATTCGATTGGACATGCTCTCCCATTCCAAATTCCTGGTGCTTACTTTATCGTGGAAGGCCTGACACCTGGTAATACTTACCAGTATTATGTGGAAGTGATTCAGAATACTGGCGCCTCCTTTAAATCCGTTGTTCGTGAGGTCACTCTGCTCAATGATACACCCGCATTTATTCGTGGTGACGTGGACGGTGAGGGCCATGTGAACATGGACGATTTGACCCAATTGATCAACTTCTTGCTGACCGAGGATTATAGTCTTATTAATGTACCCAACTCTGCTTCCTGCAGCAGCATCGAGGATACAACCGAGGTTAACATGGATGACTTAACCGCTTTGATCAATTTCTTGTTGAACGGAGCGTGGGTTGACTGATTTACTTTAGCCTAACACTAAATAATTAATGAGGGTGCTCAAGAAAGAATGAGCGCCCTCATTTTAGCATGCTCGCACTTGGTGCCACTACAGTGAACAATGTGAGATGTTTATTACTTAAGGGAGGCAAGCTGCTTTGGCTCACCTACAATCCAAAGGATATCGCCAGGTTGGAACACCAGGTCTAATGTGGGTGATAGGTATTCGTCTTCATTTCGTTGAACGGCAACGAGCAATGCCCCATAGTCCTCACGCAAGCGAGTGTTTTCCAAAGAAACGCCTACCAGTGGAGATCCTTTACCGATTGCAAAATGCACAAATTTCACATCAGGATGGGAGACTTCGGCTCTATTAAATTCGGCCTCTACAAGTGGCAACATGGCCTGAATTTGTTCCTCGGTGCCAATGACTCCCAGCACATCGCCAGGAAAAATGCGCATGTCACCCGAAGGCACTGGATACACTTTTCCCGCACGTTGGATGTTCACTAGGTTCACGCCATGACGGGTGCGCAAGTTCAGGTTTCTGAGTCTGTCGCCAACAAATGGGCAGTCATGGCCAACAGTCATATATGCAAGGTGAAGGTCGCTAACCAAGTTATTCTCTCGGCCAGTGCGGCGATTCTCACGTTCGTTGATATTGCTGATGAAACGACGTTCAATGTTGGTCATCCGTTTGCGAAGAGGTGTCGGCAACAGGCCAACAACCAGTAAGGCTGTGAGTGTCAGCAAGACAGCAAAGATGACAGCCGCAGCACTGTGATATACTGCCTGCAGCAACAATGCCACATAGACGCTTGAGAGCACCAGACTGATGATGGTCATGACGACAAAGGGGACAAAGGAAACCGACCCTGAGGCCTCGACCAGGCGGTGTTGCTCTGAACGTTTAACTGTGGGCATGATAATCGCGGCGATAAAGGGGCCCACAATGGTAAGAGAAACCGCTACACAAGCCAATCTGGCCCAGCTTCCGTCACCCAACCAATCTCGCATCGGAGGCATCAGATAAGTGCGGCATACCACAATCAAGGCAATGATTACTACCGAGTATATAAGCAGACGAATCAAATAGCGAGATACAATAGTTTTCCACAAGACACGGGTTTCGCTGCCCTCGCTCTCGTTGGCTTCACGGCTGTAGCCATTGAGCAAGCGGGTCCAACTTTTGGGAAATATCTTATATAAAACATTATAGCATGGCACGGCCTGCTTGATGAAGAATGGGGTCGTGAATGTTGTGATGACCGATACCGCAACAATGATGGGGTAGATGCTCTTATCCAACACACCAAGGCTCGTGCCCAAGGTAGCGATGATGAATGAGAATTCACCGATCTGTGTCAAGGAGAAGCCCGACTCCATTGCCAACTTGAGTGGTTGGCCTGTGGCCAACATACCGAAGGTGCCGAACACGATCATGCCCACAATCACAACCGTAGCCAGTAATGCAATCACGCTCCAGTGACGGGTCATCACAGTTGGGTTAACCATCATGCCCACCGAGATGAAGAATACGGCACCGAACAAGTCCTTGACTGGTGAGATGAGACGCTCAATGCGTTCGGCCTCAATAGTGCCAGCAAGGATTGACCCCATGACAAAGGCACCCAATGCGGCCGAAAAGCCCGAATTGATCGAGAACAGCACCATGGCGAAACACAAGCCCATGGAGATGATCAGCATTTGCTCGTCACTAATATATCGCTTGAAACGCTTGAACAACGTGGGAATCATGAAAATACCCACAGTGAACCACATGATCAGGAAGAAAGACAACTTGAGGATGCTACCCACCATTTCGTGACCCTTGACGCTGTTGTTCAAGGCAATGGAGGAAAGTATCACCATCATCACTACCGCAAACAAGTCTTCGACAATGAGTACTGCGAAGGTCATGGGCACAAAACGCCGGTGCCGCATATTCAAGTCGGTCAATGCTTTGAGGATGATGGTGGTTGACGACATTGAAATCATGCCGCCCAAAAAGATACTGTTCACCAACCCGTAGCCCAAATACTTGCCCACGACAAAACCCAGACTCATCATGCCCAAGACAATGATGAGGGCCGTGAGAATGGCCGATCCGCCCACGTCAATTAGCTTCTTGAAGCTGAACTCCAACCCTAACGAGAACAGCAGCACAATGATGCCGATTTGTGCCCAGAACTCGATGTTGCTCTCCACTGCTACCGAAGGCAACAAGGAAAAATGAGGACTCGCGAGGAATCCCGCTACAATATATCCCAAAACAACAGGCTGTTTAAGCATCTTGAACACAACGGTGGCAATCGCTCCCAGCACCAGAATAAGCGCCAAGTCACTGATCAGACTGTTGATATCTAATGATTCCATATTAGGCTTTAGGTTTTTAGGCATTAGGTTTTGGTGACGGTTGTCCGTTTAGGCCTAAAACCGTGTAAACTGTTTACATGTTCATCTCATTGGTGATCGTGATGGAGATGGCATTGATTTTCTCCTTGATGGCGCTGAACATTTTGGGAACGTCAACACTACTCTTGCTGCGCACCATGAAATTAATGATCGTCTGTCCGTCCTCGTAATCAAACTTCATGAACTCGTCACTGATGTGAACATCGTTGGATTCAATGATATCCCTCACTGACTGGATGTCATCAAGAATGCCATACACCTTCACGCGTAGAATCTTGGATTCCCATAGGAAATTGTGCCGTTGTTCAATGCGTTCGATGTTCACAAGGATGAAAATGATGAGCAAGGTGGCGATGATGCTCACGAGATACATTCCCGCACCCACGGCAAGACCGATGCATGCTGCCATCCAAATGCCAGCGGCCGTTGTCAAACCGCGCACCGAGCCTTTCATCTGGATGATGGCACCGGCACCCAGGAAACCCACACCGCTCACCACTTGGGCTGCGATGCGACCAGGGTCACCGTTCTTTAGGCCCAGATACACTTGAGGAATATAGATGGAGACGAGCATGACCAAAGTCGCACCCATCGAGATGAGGGCAAAGGTGCGCATTCCGGCAATTTGCCCCTTGCGGCGGCGCTCAAATCCGATGGTCGCCCCCAGCAACATACTCAGCACCAGTTTGACTATTGCCCCCACGAGGTTCACATCGGGGCTGGTGATGTTGTTATAAATGTTTTCAAACATAATACTTCAATTTGATTTATGTGCAAAGTTAGCGTTTTTGAGCAATTCCTGCAACCGTTTCATCCAAAATCAAGTATATTTGCATCATCAAACCAGAATCAATTATCAAGACATAATGAGACGTTCAGTATTATTTGCTCTATTATTCATCTCTTTCACGATGCAGCTTTCAGCACAAATGCTCGTGGGGTCCTATAATATCCGTTACAAGAACAGTGGCGACAGCATCAATGGTGACCTGTGGCCCAAACGCTGTCAAGTCATGTGTGACCAGGTGAATTTCATGTCACCCGACATTTTCGGCGCACAAGAGGTGCTGCATGGGCAACTCATTGACATGCTTGCATGTCTCAATGGCTATGACAACATCGGAGTGGGCCGTGATGACGGCGCTGCGGCAGGTGAGTATGCTGCCATCTTCTATCGCACTGACCGTCTCAGGTTGCTTGATTATGGCAACTTCTGGCTCAGTGAGACGCCTGATGCTCCTGGTCTTGGATGGGATGCGGCATGTGTGCGCATCTGCACTTGGGGGCGCTTCGCTGGACAGACTGCGACCGATGATGAAGCATTCTATTTTTTCAACACTCACATGGACCATGTTGGCGTGATTGCACGACGCGAAGCGGCAAAACTCATTGTCAGCAAAATACGAGAGATAGCTCAAGGAGCGCCTGTCATTCTCACGGGTGACTTCAACGTGGACCAAAATGATGAGATTTACGTCATTTTCACCGAGTCTGGCATCTTGAAAGACTCTTATCTGGCCACACGACAGCGTTTTGCCGAGAACGGCACGTTCAATTCCTTCAATCCTGACCTTTACACCGAAAGCCGCATTGATCATATCTTCGTTTCACCTGAAACAGACGTGTATTCTTATGGTGTACTCACCGACGGCTATTGGCAGCCCAACATTGAATCAAGCGACACAATCAAAGGACATGATGCCCCTCAACAAATCAATTTCAGCAAATACACACGCCGTCTGCCGTCGGATCATTATCCTGTCTTTATCCGTATTCGATAGCCACTCATGAAACTGTGGTTAGCATGAAAAGCGGTTATTAACTTTAATTAATCATGCAGTTATGGGCTGTTGTGCCGAAAATATGCTAATTTTGCAGATTATTGTGATTTGAAAAGATGATCAGTCCAATCATAGATGAATCGGCAATTGAACGGTTGCGTGCGCTCATTAATGGAGCAACCCGCATGGTGATCACTTGCCACAAATCTCCTGACGGCGATGCCCTGGGCTCGTCGTTAGCACTGTGTCATGTGCTGCAACGACTCGGTAAAGAAGTGAATGTCGTCACACCCGACATGGCTCCAAAAGCATTGGAGTTTGTGCCTGGCGTGTTCAACATTGTTGTGATGACCAAGCAGGAAGCACGGGCGCAAAAACTTTTACAGGAAGCACAAATCGTCTTTTGTCTGGACTATAACGCGCTGAAACGTGTGGACCGCCTGGCCGAAGTGATAGAGCCGCTGAACACGCCACGGGTACTCATCGATCATCACTTGGATCCTGAAGGGGACTTTGACGTGTGCATTTCGCATCCCGAGGCTTCATCCACCTGTGAATTGGTATTCAGGGTCTTCATGCAGATGGGACTCTTACGGTACATGGACCGCAAGGCTGCCAGTTGCCTGTATGTGGGACTCACTACCGATACGGGCGGGTTTGCCTACAGTTGCGAGAATCCAGAATTCTATGAGATTTTGGCTTCAATCATGCGTCGTCGCATTGACCGCATCTGGTTATACAACAAGGCCATGAACACCTTCAGTGCCGAAAGCATTCGTCTTCAGGGATATGCATTGAGCCAAAAGATGCAACTCTTCCCCGAACAAGGTGCATCGCTCATCACCCTGAACAAAGAGGAATTGGAGCGATTCAATTACCAGCGTGGCGACACCGAGACGCTGGTGAATAAGCCGCTCGCTATCCCCGAGGTGTATTGGAGTGTCTTCCTGCGCGAGGATACCGACCGCATCAAGGTTTCTTGCCGTTCGCAGGGAGATTTCTCGGTCAGTGACATCTGTGCTCGCTACTTCAACGGTGGCGGTCATGCCAATGCTGCAGGAGGAGAATTTTTCGGGACCCTAGCCGAAGCCGAGAAGGTTTTCTACAAAGTCCTCGCCGACTTGTTCCCGAACAACGATAAAGAAGAACAACAAACAACAGAACTAAAATAATGAGAAGAATTGTATATCATTGTGTGTGGATGGGGCTTGCTGCCCTCATGTTGCTCACCGCGTGCAACAATGACCAGAGTTATGCCGACCGCTTGAACGAGGAGCGCAACGCGGTGAATGCCTATCTTGCTAACCATCGAGTTGTGATGTCGATACCCGAAGATAGCATCTTTGAGGTGGGACCCAATGCGCCATTCTATCGCATTGACCCAGACGGCAACGTTTATATGCAGGTGCTCAACGCTGGTGATAGGGTGAATGACCGTGCCAAGAAAAGCGAACCCATTTACTTCCGCTATGCGCGTTACAACCTTTTGACCTGGTATGCCGACGGCACATGGAATGTCACCAGCGGCAACGAGAACACGATGGATGCTGTGTCATGCTCGTTCAACTATTCAGACTACACCTTGCCCTCATCTTCACAATGGGGTTATGGCTTGCAGTATCCAATGATTTTCTTGGGTGTGGAATGCGAGGTGAACCTGATCATCAAGTCACAGTATGGCTTCACGAGCGAGATTTCCTATGTCACTCCGTTCTTCTATCATGTCCGTTACTATCACAGCATGATCTAATATCTAAAGACTAACAATAAATAAAGCATATGTCACTCATCAAATCAATATCTGGTATTCGTGGCACTATCGGTGGTAACGCCGGTGATGGCCTCACACCGTTAGACATCGTGAAATTCACTTCGGCTTATGCAACGTTTATGCGCCGCAACTCGCCGGTCAAGTCCAATGTTATCGTTGTTGGGCGTGACGCTCGACTTTCGGGCCGCATGGTGCTCAATAATGTTGTGGGCACACTCATGGGCATGGGCTTTGACGTGGTCAACATCGGTTTAGCAACAACGCCCACTACCGAGCTGGCTGTGGTGGGTGAGCATGCCTGTGGTGGTATCATTATCACGGCATCGCACAATCCCAAGCAGTGGAATGCCCTCAAGCTGTTGAATCACAATGGAGAGTTCTTGACCGATGCCGAGGGCAAAGAGGTGTTGCGTTTGGCCGAAGCCGAAGACTTTGACTATGCCGACGTGGACCATTTGGGACGTGAGCAGAAGAACTACACTTGGCTGCGCCGCCACATTGACCATGTGTTGGCGCTTGACCTGGTGGATGTGGATGCCATCCGTAAAGCAGATTTCACAGTAGCTGTTGACGCGGTGAACTCGGTGGGTGGTATTGCTATTCCCCGATTGCTTGAGGAGTTAGGTGTCAAGAAGGTAGAAAAACTTTTCTGTGACCCTACTGGCAATTTTGGCCACACTCCCGAGCCCATACCTGAAAATCTGACTGCAATCAGCGAGTTTATGCGTCAGGGTAAGGCCGACGTGGGTTTTGTTGTGGATCCTGATGTTGACCGTCTGGCCATTGTCATGGAGAACGGTGAGTTCTTTGTTGAGGAATACACCCTCGTGGCTGTTGCTGACTATGTACTTGCTCATACTCCAGGTTCGACAGTGAGCAATTTGTCGTCATCACGTGCACTGCGCGATGTGACCAACAACCATGGTTGCTCCTATACTGCTGCTGCCGTGGGTGAGGTGAACGTCACTACCGAGATGCGCCGTACTGGTGCTGTCATCGGCGGTGAGGGCAATGGCGGCGTCATTTATCCTGCCAGTCACTACGGTCGTGATGCGCTCGTCGGAGTCGCCTTGTTCCTCTCACTGTTGGCTAAAAGTGGCAAGACGGTGAGTCAACTCAAGCAGACCTACCCGCAGTACAGCATCGCCAAGACCAAACTGGAGCTCAAGCCCGGCATGGACGTTGATGCAATTCTCAAAGCTGTTGAGAAGCATTATCAAGGAGAACAGATGACCACAATCGATGGTGTGAAAATTGATTTTGCTGACGGATGGGTACATCTGCGCAAGAGCAACACCGAACCCATTATCCGCATCTATAGCGAGGCTCACACTATGCAGGAAGCTCAGCAGCTGGGTGATGACGTCAAGCAAATTGTCGTCTCGTTGATTCCGTAAATCAAGGATTCTGACGGAACAGATTTAACCATAAGCCAGTCGGAATTCCATGATAAGTGTTCCGACTGGCTTCAGTTTCATCCTAAAAAAGAGGTGATCATGAATACATTATTAGATAACATCAAGGTTGAAAAGTATCAGGTCAACCAGTGTGAGGAATGTACCCACATCCTCTATGATACCGACTCGCGTGAGGCGGTGATCATCGATTGCGGAGTTTATTACGAGAACGAGAGACGCCGATTCCTCAATTTCATTGAACAAAACAATTTGCGCCCCGTGCGATTGCTGTTGACGCATGCCCATCATGATCATGTTTGCGGCAACGATTTAGTCTATGAGCGTTTCGGCTTGTTGCCCGAGGTCCACGAGGCTGACCGTCCTCTCATGACAGGACATCTGTTGTTACGCATCGATGAGTTCTACAATCATCACTATCCTTATCCCATTCCCATGCCCGAACATTACCTCACCGACGGAGAAATCATTCAGTTTGGTAATCATGTCTTGAAGGTGATACACACGCCTGGACATTCTCCGGGGTCGGTATTCTTCTATTGCGAAAAGGCTGGGATTGCTTTCTCGGGAGACACATTGTTCTGTCGTGATATTGGCAGGACCAATCTCCCGTTTGGCAGCGAGATAGACATCGTCAACAGTCTGGACTACATCACACATCTGTTGCCTGACGACACAATTATTCTCCCCGGTCATGGCAAGAAATCCACAATCGGAGACGAGAAATTGTTCAATTCACAACTTGAGTATCCGTTATTTTGACAAGAAATCGTCGCTTTAATCAAATTTCTTGCGACGGAAAATGAAATTGTGTCCCAGATACTTATCGCGCACCGTGGGATTCTCGGCAAGTTCTTCACTGGTACCCTGGAACAGGATTTTGCCTTCAAACAGCAAATAGGCCCTGTCGGTGATACTCAACGTCTCGGGAGCATTGTGGTCGGTGATGAGGATGCCGATGTTCTTGCTCTTTAGGCTATAGACGATGCTCTGAATATCCTCCACGGCGATAGGATCCACACCGGCAAAAGGCTCATCAAGCATGATGAAGCGTGGGTTGATGGCCAGGCCGCGGGCAATCTCGGTGCGGCGACGTTCACCACCCGAAAGACGGTTACCCAGATTCTTGCGCACCTTCTGCAAGTGAAACTCGCTGATGAGCTGTTCCAGGCGGTCTTTCTGCTCGGCTGGTGTGAGGTCGGTCATTTCAAGGATAGTGCGGATGTTGTCTTCGACACTCAAGGTGCGGAAGACTGACGCTTCTTGCGGCAAGTATCCGACACCAAGTTGAGCACGACGGTAAACGGGTAGGGTGGTGATGTCCACATCATTGAGGAAGACACGTCCCTCGTTAGGTGTCACCAAGCCAGTCGTCATGTAGAAAGTGGTTGTCTTGCCGGCACCGTTAGGACCTAACAGTCCTACGATTTCGCCTTGGTGCACATTAATTGAAACGTGGTTGACCACAGTGCGTTGGCGGTATTTTTTTACCAGATTTTCGGTGCTCAACACAAGTGTGCCTGCTTCGCCCGAGGCGTTCAGGCGCGCTGCAGTTGCCTTGTCACCTGGCTTTACAGCTTGCTGCTGATCACTCTTGTCCGATTTGCCGTTGTGTTGCCAGGGCAGTTTCATTTCTTCTTGTTGGTGGTCAAGCGCCCCTTGATGTAATCGGTGATGAGGTTAATGGCTACTTCGTTGTTGCCACCCTCGGGAATAATGATATTCGCAAATTTCTTGGTCGGTTCGATATGAAGCTGATGCATGGGCTTGAGCACGCGCTGATAGCGCTCAATAACAGCCTCGGCAGTGCGGCCACGCTCAATGCAATCACGAGAGATGACACGAATCAGACGGTCGTCACCGTCGGCATCGACAAACACCTTAATATCCATCATCTTGCGCAGACGAGCATCAACAAGTGCCATGATTCCTTCGATAATCACAACATCATGCGGTCCCATGGGGACCGTTTCTTTTTGACGCGAGCAAGTCAGATAACTGTAAGTGGGCATTTCGATGGATTCACCTCTCTTGAGTGTTTTCACATGATCAAGAAGGAGGTTCCAGTCAAAGGCGGCCGGTTCGTCAAAGTTGATGTTCTGACGCTCTTCGGGGGGAACATGACTTGAGTCCTTGTAATAGGAGTCTTGAGATATTACACCCACCTCGCCTTCGGGAAGACGTTCCATAATTTTGCGCACCACAGTGGTTTTTCCTGAGCCGGTGCCGCCAGCAATACCGATGATAATCATAACATTAACTTGATTCTAAAGGTCCATTAATCTAGCTCAATGCATCTAAGGCATTTTGCAATCACGCAAAGGTAGCAAAAAAACCGACAATCATGGACCTATTTGAACGAAAAAAATGAAAAATAACACAAAAGCCCCATCCTGTCGGCAATTTCTATTGTATACAATCACTGGAAAACTGCAGCCGAGAAAGCATGTGCCACAACGTGGTCACCTTGTTTGCTGCCATGATAACTCACCGAGCCACACTTGATAACTGGTTTGCCATTGATGCTACAAGAAGGAATTACAGCACTGGCTTTTTTGCCGCTTGGATTGATAACGACAACAACACGTTGACCGTCTTTCTCGCGTTGATAAACCATGGGATAGGGAGAGGAGGGGGCACTCAACATCTGCCACGATCCGTCATTGTCCAGTGCGGGGATCTGGTGTCGCAACTTGATCAGGTCTCGGGTGAAATGGAGCAGCGAGTTCTTGTCTTGTTCTTGCGCTTCGACACTGATTGCTCCCCCTTCATAGTCGATGGGCAGATACAGCATTCGAGGATCACACATGGAATACCCTGCGTTCCACCCTTCGCTCCACTGCATTGGAGTGCGTGAGCCGGCGCGATGTCCCGAGCCTTCTTTATCAGGCAGGCCGGGTTGGTACTTCATGCCTATCTCGTCACCATAATATATACACGGCACACCAGGCATTGTCAAGTGGAACAGCATCTTGACCTTGAGTTGTTCAACGGTATTGCGTGTGCCGTAATTAGAGCGGATAATGTCATGGTTACTGGTGGGGATTGAGATGTAGCCCTTGTCGCGAGTGGCCTGATAGGCTTGGGTGAAATTAGTAATGAAGGGTGTGGCATCACCCAGACCACTGGCATCAAAGTAGCAGTAATCATAGGGACCACAATCGGGCGCACCTTTTGGAAAAAAGAGGGCATCATATCCTCTTAATCCAAAATGGATCATGAAATCAATGTGGAACCCTGCCTCTAATGACTGCTCTGGTTGGCTCCACTCGGCAATGAGCACATGGCGCGGATATCTCTCATCAATCCAACGGCGCATCTGTTGCCACAGTTTGATGTTTTCTCG
Source organism: uncultured Bacteroidales bacterium (assembly GCA_902784675.1). GTDB lineage: Bacteria > Bacteroidota > Bacteroidia > Bacteroidales > Muribaculaceae > Sodaliphilus. The sequence goes on from CACZVR010000001.1 coordinate 148,593, forward strand.
TTTGTCAGGGTCATTCTTGATTAATGAAGATGCCATGTCAACCCTGAAACCGTCAACGCCCATGTCAAACCAATGAGATATGATATTGCGCAGCTCTTGACGCACAGCTTGAGGACCTGGGGAGTCTATAGATTGTTGGACAGGGTCATTCAAGTCGGGATTGGCGTAACCATAGTTGAGTGCCGGTTGAAACTCGAAATAATTCTTTCTATAATACTTGGCACGCGGAGCATCACACATGCCATAACTGCCCCATGTGGCAATGGCGGGATCATGGGTGCGGTGGCGGCGTTCCAATGTGCGATACTCGTCGGGCGGAATGCTGTCGGTCCACATGTAGTAGTCGGTATAGGTGTTGCGCTCAAGTTGTCCCGAGGCTTTGAACCATGGATGCTGGTCACTTGTGTGTCCTGCTACCAGGTCAAGACACACGCGCATGCCGCGAACATGAATCTCATTAATCAGGCGTTTCATGTCATCATCGGTGCCGAAACGCGGATCAATATGGTAGAAGTCTGTCACGTCATATCCTCCGTCCTGCCATGCCGAGCAGAACATCGGGCATAACCAAATCGTGTTGGCTCCCAACCGTTGAACATAGTCCAGACGCTCGATCATGCCGGTAATGTCACCAATGCCGTCATCATCACTGTCCATGAATGATGACGGATATATTTGATAAATGACCGCATGAGACAGCCATTCGGGCCCTTTATTCTGTGCCATGGCTGTCACAGTCATGCAGGCAGCTAACGTTAAATAGAAAAGTTTTCGCATCTTGTAAATGATTATTTGGCGCAAAGTTAGCATTTTTCCACGTGATTTACTCATTTTGACCTGTCACTTTTGCTGACAATGTGTCAGCCTGCCAGTTTTGGCACACCGTTTGCATAAAATAATGCGTGTGAACAGTATCTGCACTATGGCATCGGCGGTTCACAACAAAACATTGAAACATTAAAAACAAATTAAAATAAAAGAAAGAGAGACTTAATTATGGCAAAGATTATTGGTATCGATTTAGGAACAACGAACTCGTGTGTATCGGTTCTGGAAGGCACTAAGCCTGTTGTGATTCCCAACAGCGAGGGCCGCAACACCACTCCTTCGGTAGTGGCATTCAAAGATGGTGGCGAGCGCATCGTGGGCGATCCCGCTAAGCGCCAAGCTATCATGAACCCCACGGGTACAGTGTTTTCAATCAAACGTTTCATGGGTGAGACGTTCGATCACGTCACCAAGGATGTTGAACGCATGCCTTACAAGGTGATCAACAATGGCAGCAATCAGCCCCGTGTTGAGATTGATGGCCGCCAGTACACTCCCCAAGAGATTTCGGCGATGATTCTGCAAAAGATGAAGAAGACTGCCGAGGATTATCTGGGAACCACCGTTGACGAGGCTGTCATCACTGTGCCGGCTTACTTCAACGACTCACAGCGCAAGGCCACCAAGGAGGCCGGCGAAATCGCTGGCTTGAAGGTGCAGCGCATCGTCAACGAGCCAACCGCTGCCGCATTGGCTTACGGTCTGGACAAGGACAACAGTGACAAGCGCATCGCTGTGTTTGACCTGGGTGGTGGTACATTTGATATTTCTATCCTGGAATTGGGCGACGGCGTGTTTGAGGTGAAAGCCACAAATGGTGATACTCACCTGGGTGGTGATGACTTTGACCAACGCATCATCACTTGGCTCGCCGATGAGTTCCAGCAGGAGAACAACATGGACCTGCGCAAGGATCCCATGGCACTGCAGCGTCTGAAAGAAGCTGCCGAGAAGGCCAAGATTGAGTTGTCCAGCTCAACCAGCACCGAGATTAACTTGCCTTACATCACTCAGCTTGACGGTATGCCCAAGCATTTGGTGAAGACCTTGTCACGTGCTAAATTTGAGCAATTGTGCGATGACCTGATTCAGAGCACCATCGAGCCTTGCCGCAAGGCGCTTGCCGATGCCGGTTTAAGCACTAGCGATATCAACGAGGTAATCCTCGTGGGTGGCTCAACCCGTATCCCCGCTGTTCAGCAGATTGTGGAGCAGTTCTTTGGCAAGGCTCCGTCCAAGGGTGTCAACCCCGACGAAGTAGTTGCTGTGGGTGCCGCCATTCAAGGTGGTGTGCTCACTGGTGATGTCAAGGACGTCCTGCTGCTTGATGTAGTGCCCCTGTCGGTGGGTATCGAGACGCTGGGTGGCGTGATGACCAAGCTCATCGAGGCCAACACTACAATCCCCGCTCGTCGCAGCCAGGTCTTCTCGACCGCTGCCGACAATCAGCCCGAGGTTGAGATCCATGTGTTGCAGGGTGAACGCCCCATGGCTAAAGACTGCAAGACTTTGGGCCGCTTCCACCTGGATGGCATTGCTCCCGCACCCCGTGGCATCCCGCAGATCGAGGTGACCTTTGAGGTTGATGCCAACGGTATCATGAACGTGAGCGCCAAGGATAAGGCTACCGGTAAGGAGCAGAGCATCCGCATCGAGGCTTCGAGCGGTTTGAGTGACGCTGAAATCCAGCGCATGAAGGATGAGGCTACTGCCAACGCTGCTGCTGATGCTGCCGAGAAGGAGCGCATCGATAAGATCAACGGTGCTGACGCACTCATCTTCCAAACCGAGAAGGTACTGAAGGATAGCGGTGACAAGTTGCCCGCTGACATCAAGAGTCAAATTGATGGCGCACTTGGTAAGCTGAAAGAGGCTCACAAGAATCAGGACCTTGCGGCTATCGACGCAGCAACAGCCGAGTTGAATGCTCTCTTTGAGAAGATGTATCAGCAGGCAGGTGGCGCACAAGGCCAGCCTGGTGCCGGATTCGACCCCAATAACATGGGTGGCTTCCAGGGTGGTCCTCAGCAGGGAGGCTCCTCCAATCAGGGCGGCGACAATGTAGAGGACACCACCTATGAAGAAGTAAAATAATAAATAAAGCAATAACAACTATTGTATAACCCGTTTGGCGCACTGTTGCGATGACAGTGCGCCAATTTTTTTGTTCTACGATTAAATTCAAGCATTCGCGTGAGTAAACGATTGCATCAAGTATAAAATCCTGAATCACAACAAAATAAAGATATTATTATTGTTTAAAAGCAAATCACACAAACGGCTGATAATCAGCCTCTTTTATTAATTTGACTTACTTTAATTGCTCATTATTGATGATAATTGATTGAAAATTAATGATTTTTTTGTACCTTTGCACCCAAATTTCCAGTATTAAACTAAATGATAATGTTGGACTTACTGTTTGAAACCAGTTGGGAAGTTTGCAATAAGGTGGGCGGCATCTATGCGGTGCTTTCCACCAAAGCAAAAACCCTCCAGAAACGATATAAAGACAATCTCATCTTCATCGGTCCCGACCTATGGTCGGCCGAGAACCCTTCGCCCTCGTTCATTGAGGGAAAAACATCGCTGGCAGTGTGGCAGCATGACACGAAGTTGCCCAGTGGTGTTAAGGTGAGGGTAGGGCGCTGGGACGTGCCCGGAAAACCTGTGGCCGTGTTAGTGACCTATGATGCGTTGTATCCTTACAAGAATGAGCTTTATGCCGAGATGTGGAACCGCTATGGCGTGGACTCGTTGCATGCCTATGGCGATTATGACGAGTCTTGTATTTTCGCCTATGCCGCTGCACTCGTCATTGAGAGCATTGTTAAATGGAAGAATAATCCCGACTTGAACGTGGTGGCCCATTTCGATGAATGGACCACGGGCATGGGACTGCTGCACGTCAAGGCCAATCTGCCTCAGGTGGCCACAGTCTTTACCACTCATGCCACGAGCATCGGCCGCAGCATTTGTGGCAACGGCAAGCCGCTGTATGACTATATGCCCGGTTACTTCGGTGACCAGATGGCGGGCGAACTGAACATGCAGTCCAAGCACTCCCTTGAGAAGGCTGCGGCCCATGCTGCCGACGCCTTCACGACAGTGAGCGAGGTCACTGCTCGCGAGTGTGAGCAAATGCTGGAGCGTCGACCGCTGGTGACTCCCAACGCATTTGAACAGAACTATGTTCCAAAGGGTGCGGCTTTCACCGCTTTGCGGCAAGCTGCTCGCAAGCGAATGTTGAAGGTAGCCAGCGCACTTACTGGTGAGCATTACCCCGATGACACGATGATAGTCGCCACCTCAGGCCGATTGGAAATGCGCAACAAGGGTATTGACGTTTATCTTGACGCGCTTTCTTCGTTGCGTGATGCTCTGGGTCGTGTGACCAGTCTGCACCGCAAGGTGGTTGCTTTTGTGCTTGTGCCTGCATGGATGAAGTCACCTCGTGTTGACCTTGTGGAAAATCTGGCCGCACGCAAGCCTCACCGCTTGTTTGACCCCGTGATCACCCACAACTTGTATAACGCTGACAGCGACCCGGTTTATAACCGGATCAATGCTTTGGGCATCCACAACGAGCCGCAGGATTTGGTGTCGGTCATTAACGTGCCTTCCTATCTGAATGGCAATGACGGCGTTTTCAACATGAGTTACTACGACTTGCTCTCGGGTCTTGATGCTGCCGTCTTCCCATCATACTATGAGCCGTGGGGTTACACCCCGCTGGAGAGTGCCGCCTTCGGAGTGCCCACTATCACGACCGACCTTGCCGGTTTCGGCCAGTGGGTGTTGGACAACTTCGGTGATGACAGCGACATGAGCGGTGTGAAGGTGGTTCACCGCACCGACGGCAACTATGCCGACACGGTCCAGACTGTCGTTTCGGGTCTCATCAACCTCTATATGATGGAGCCGAAGATGATGAAGACCGTGCGCAACGGCGCCCGCAAGACCAGCAAGGCTGCTTCATGGGACAACTTCATCAACTATTACGATAATGCGTACAGCCAAGCACTCGACGTGGCCAGACTGCGCAATATTCAAGAAGAATAAAAACAATATAATATCGAATTATGAAAATCAAATTCAGCAACAGCAACGAACCACAGTGGCGCAATATCACTGTGAATTCTGAACTCCCGGGTAATCTCCAGAAACTCAACGTGCTTTCACGCAACCTGTGGTGGGCATGGAATACCGAGGGCAAGACCCTTTTCCATGACCTGGACCGTGACACCTGGCGTGCTACCAGCGAGAATCCCGTGAAGATGCTCCAGCGTCTCACCAACGAGAAGATTGATGCCATCTTGAACGATTCAGCAATGATGGCTCGCATCGACAGCACCTATGAGCTGTATCAAGAATACATGAAGAAGCCATTGCGCAAGGACTTGCCTTCGGTAGCCTATTTCTGCATGGAATATGGCTTGTGCAATGCGCTCAAGATCTATTCGGGTGGCCTGGGTATTCTTGCGGGCGACTATGTGAAAGAGGCGAGTGACCGTTGCGTCAACATGACCTCGGTGGGCTTCTTGTACCGTTACGGTTATTTCACTCAGACGCTCTCGATGGACGGTCAGCAGATCGCCAACTACGAGGCGCAGAACTTCGACCAGCTCCCCATCGAGCCTGTTCTTGATGAGAACGGCAATCAGTTGGTTCATGAGGTGCCTTATCCCGGCCGCATCATCTATGCCAATGTGTGGAAAGCCAATGTGGGCCGTGTGACACTCTATCTGCTTGACACCGACATCGACCTCAATAGCGAGTATGACCGCGAGATCACCCACAAACTCTATGGTGGCGACTGGGAGAATCGCATCAAGCAGGAATATCTGCTGGGTATCGGCGGTGTGCTGTTGCTTAAGCGATTGGGCATCAAAGCTGATATCTATCATTGCAATGAGGGTCATGCCGCTTTGCTCAACTTGCAGCGTCTGGTTGACATGGTGCAGGAGGACGGTCTGAGCTTCCACGAGGCACTTGAGGTTGTGCGTGCAACATCGCTCTACACTGTTCACACGCCTGTTCCTGCCGGTCATGACTACTTCGACGAAGAACTGTTCGGTAAGTACATGGGTGAATATCCCGCACGCCTGGGCATCTCCTGGCAGGACCTCATGGACATGGGACGTGAGAACCCTGGCAGCGATGAGCGCTTCTGCATGAGTACTTTCGCCTTGAACACAACCCAGGAGAGCAACGGTGTGAGCTGGTTACACGGCGAGGTGTCCAAGAAGATGTTTGCCGGCTTGTGGAAGGGATTTGCCCCCGAGGAGTCACATGTGGGTTATGTCACCAACGGTGTCCACATGCCCACTTGGGCCGCCAGCGAGTGGAAAGTGTTCTACAAGCAGGTGTTGGGTGACGACTTCATGGAGAATCAGGAGCTGGAATCCACTTGGGCTCCCCTCATGAATGTTCCCGACGAAAAAATCTGGGAGATGCGCAAGCTCTTGAAGCAAAAGTTCATCCGCTTCGTCAAGCGCGACTTCAAGGAGAGCTGGCTCAAGAATCAGGGCGATCCCACCCGCATTGCCAATATCGTGGATAAGATCAATCCCGACGCACTTCTGATTGGTTTTGCTCGTCGCTTTGCTACTTATAAGCGTGCTCACCTCATCTTCAATGACCTGGACCGCTTGAAGAAGATTGTCAATGACGAGCGCTATCCCGTTCAGTTCATCTTTGCAGGTAAGGCCCATCCTGCCGACGGTGCCGGTCAGGGCCTCATCAAGCGCATCATCGAGATCAGCAAGATGCCCGAGTTCTTGGGCAAGATCATTTTCCTTGAGAACTATGACATGACGCTCTCTAAACGTCTCATCACCGGTGTTGACGTGTGGTTGAACACCCCAACCCGTCCTCTGGAGGCTTCGGGCACTTCGGGCGAGAAGGCCGAGATGAACGGTCTGCTCAACTTCTCGGTGCTTGACGGTTGGTGGTATGAGGGTTACCGTGAGGGTGCCGGTTGGGCATTGACCAGCCACCGCACCTACACCGATCAGTCCCAACAGGACAAACTCGACTCGGCTACCATCTACTCGATGCTCGAGAATGAGATCATCCCGCTTTATTTCGCTAAGAACAGCAAGGGTTATTCTCCCGAGTGGATACAGTTCATCAAGAACTCTATCTGCCACATCGCCCCCAACTACACCATGTCGCGCATGATTCGTGACTACTTCGACAAATTCTACCGTCCCCAGACCGAGCGTGCCAACCGCCTCAGGGCAAAGGGTTACGCTTTGGCCAAGCAGATCGTGGCTTGGAAGGAGAACGTGGCAGCACATTGGGACGACGTGCACCTGGTGGGCGACATTATGGGCAACCGCGAGGCCATTGCCAGCGGCAGCGCCGATATCGAGGTCACCATGCGACTTGACACGGCTACTTTGGGCCGTGACGTGAAACTCGAACTCATCGTTTATAAGGTGGAAGACGGCCAAACCAATTATTACCGCAAGGCTGAGCTCGATGTGATTGCCCAGGATGGCGATATCCTCACCTATAACTGCAAGGTGCCGTTCCATGAGAACGGATTGTTCCGCTATGCCTTCCGTGCTTATCCGTGGAACGAGAATCTGCCCCACCGTCAGGATTTCGCCTACCTGAAGTGGTTCTGATCTGTAGTGAACACTCTCTTCATCACATGCACTGCTCGCTTGGGCAGTGCATGTTTTTTGTCATATTGTAATGTTTTTCTCGCATTTTTGCGGCAAGAATTAGGGAGATTTATTGAAAAAGGTGGTCGGTTTGTGGTGTTGTTTCCAATTCTTTTGTAAATTTGCAGGTTAACAGCATCTTTCAGGAACTGATAAAGAATGTTTGGCAAGAAGGGAAATATGTTCTCCAAGATCGCCGCCTGGGTGGGTAGCGGCCTGTTGGGCATGGTGGCGGCGCTGCCGTTTGCTGCCTATATCCCTTGGGTGCAGAACAAGGCTGCCGATCTTGCCGCCGAATATGCCAGCGAGAAGACCGGCATGGATATCAGTGTGGGTGATGTGAGGGTAAAATTCCCGCTCGATGTCACCGCCAGCGATATTCAAGTCATTGACCAGAACGGAGACACCCTGTTCAAGGCCGACGAAGTGAAGGCTAACGTTAAGCCCAAACCGCTGTTAGATAAAAAGGTGGAAGCTGATAACGTGTCGCTTAAGGGTGCCAAGAGCCAGATCAAGACCGATGACGGTTCTACTGACCTGGATGTGGATTTGAAAGAGGCCAAAGTAGACCGGGCCAAAGTCGACTTGAACAACAACAAGGTGGATGTAGGCAACGCTTCACTCAAGGGCGGCAAGGCCAAGATGAGCTATAAGCCCGAAAAGAAGAAAAGCGACCCGAAAAAGGAGCCTAGCAAGCCATGGAAGGTGAATGCCAATAAGGTTACCGCCGATGACATCGACTACAAGATGGATATGAAACCCACCATCGACAATCTGGATGCCAAGGTGAAACATGCCGAGGCCAAGAACGTGAAGGTGGACACGGGTGACCAAACCGTGGACGTGGGTGAGCTCGACATTGAGGAGGCCGATGTAAACTATCAGCACCCGAGCGAAAAGGATGCTAAACAGTATAGAAAAGACCACCCCATGCCCGAGGATGCTAACCAAGACAATGGCGATGACAAGCCATGGAAGGTAAAAGCCGGCAAAGTGCGTGTCAAGGACAGCAAGGGTAAATATTCCCAGACTGGCAAAAAGCCCAATAAACCCGGCATCACGCTAGATCCTGACAATATTGAAGTAGAAGATGTGAATGCCGAAGTCAATGACTTTGAGTATGATGGAGAGAACATGAATGTACCTGTCAAGCATCTGTCGGGCAAGGAGCGCAGCGGTTTGGAAGTGAAGGACGCAAGTGGCACCGTCAACAAGAACAAAAACGGCCTGGATCTGAATGACATGAAGCTCAAGACCAAGGGCAGCGACATCAAACTTGATGCACATGTGGATCAAGACATGCTGGACGGCAAGCCCAATGGTAAAGCCACAATCGACACCGATAGCAAAATCGACCTTAATGAGGTAGAGAAATTGGTGCCCGAGGCTCGCAAAGCTCTCAAGGATATTCCTCACAACAAGCCCGTGAAGATTAAGGCCAAAGCGCGTGGTAATGACAAGCGGGTGGACATTCATTCGCTGGATGCAGATGTGCCTGGCGTTGGTCGCGTGAAAGGCAAGGGCACTATCTATAACCCCACCGACATGGACCGCATGAAGGCCGATCTGGACACCGAAGTTGACTTGCGCGATCCCAGTGTGCTCAACAAGATGCTCGGACTTGACGACGTGAAACTGCCACCTATGAAGATGAGTGGAAAAATCAATAAAGAGGGCTGTAAGTGGGTGGCTCGCAATCTGCGTGTTTCGACAGGCGGCGGCTCGATGCGTGGTGACGGCTACTACGATGTGTGCAACGAGAATTATGATGTTGATGCGTCATTCAATAATTTCCCTGTCAAGTCATTCCTGCCCGACTATGATGTCAAAAATCTCACAGGTAGCGTGAATGCGCGTGGCCACGGATTTGACTTTACCGACTGCGGCTCCGGAACTTGGACCGACGCGACAGTCAATCTGGCGAGTGTGCGCTATAACGGCACCCACTATGGCAATATCAGAGCCCGCGGCAAATTGCGTGGTGGCCAAGCCGACGTCTATGCTTCAAGCGCCAACAAGGGCTGTGACCTGGACGCTAATGCTCATGGCACCATCTGTAATGACCATTATGTGTTCACTGCCGATGGCAACGTGCGTGATTTGGATTTGAATCGTTTGGGCATGTATGACGGCACCTGCAACGGTAAGACAAAATTCCATGCACGGGGAGACATCAACCTGCGCACACAAGAATGGGATGCTGACCTCACGCTTCACGATATTGACTGGCAGTTGGATAGCAGTTTGCTTGTAGCCGATGATGCTAGAGCCTCGCTTCACAGCAAGCCTTGGTTGACCTGTTTCACCTTTGAGAATGAGGACAATTATGCGCACATCAACGCTCCTTGCGGCGTAATGCCCTTGATAGAAGATTTCCAGAAGACAGCTCAGGAGTTTAAGCGGCAATATCAGGACCGATGGATAGACATTGAACAGTTGAAAAAGCCCATGCCCCGATTCCAATTTGACATGCACATGGGCACCGACGGTATTGTACAACGTTACTTGCAGCAGTACGAAGTAGACTTCCGTCACATCAGTTGCGAAGCCGTGCGTGACACCGGCCTCTATCTTGACGCACGGGCATTGGGCATCAGTTATAAAGAGACCAATATCGACAGCGTGAGAGTACATGCCAACGAATTGAACAACAAATATCTGGCCTTTAATGCTCACATGGGTAACCGTCCCGGCACATGGGATGAGTTCGCCACGGTGGATATCGAGGGCGGCATCAAGGGCTCGGCGATAGACTTCATGCTGCATCAGCAGAACATCAAGCATGAGACAGGTTATCGCTTTGGCTGCAACGCCCGACTTGCCGACGACGAGGTGAAAATGAAGCTGTTCGGCAAGGATCCTGTCATCGGTTACCGGCACTGGACCTTTAATGAGAACAACTATCTTAATCTGGATTATCGCACCCGCATGCTGGATGCTAATCTCAGACTCAAGAGTGACAGCAGCAGTCTGGAACTGCTCACGACTCGCTTGCCTGGTGAGAGCAGCGAAAATGTACAACTCAAAATCGATAACCTGCAGTTAGAGGAATGGACCCGCATCATGCCCATGCTGGCACGCACCAGCGGCACAGTCAACGCCAACATCGACATCAATTGGGACGGTGCCAATGCCGACGGCGAAGGCACAGTCGACATCCAGGACTTTGTCTATAACGGAAAGCCCGAGGGAGACGTTGTGCTGAATGCCGACTTTGACCTTGACCCGAAAACCTCGACCACGCGGTTGACGGCCAACTTGATGCTCGACGGCAAGGAATCGGTTGTGCTGCGGGGCACCCTCAACGACATTGAAGCAGCCACACCGCTGAACTTGCAGGCCTGCTTCACGCGCTTCCCGCTAGTGCGCGCCAACGCATTCATCCCAGGCGATTACGTTTGGTTGGAGGGATATGCTGTTGGCGATTTGACGGTGACAGGCTCGGCCGATAACCCGCAAATAAACGGCTACTTCACAGCCGACTCGGCTACGGTTAATCTGCCGCGTTATGGCAGCTCGCTCAAGCTCACCGGCGATCGCATTCCCGTTAAGAACAATGTCATCAGCATCAACAACTATAAACTGGTAGGGTCAAACCGCAGTCCCGTTGTGCTGAATGGTGAGATTGATTTGCGTGACCTTGACAACATGGTGATTGACCTGCATGCCACAGGCCGTGAGGTGCAATTCATGGACAGCAAGCAGGACGACGTGACCCAGATCTTCGGCAAGGGATTTGCCGACATCGACGCTACTGTCAAGTCAAGCGGCAACATCATGACTGTGAGAGCCGATGCCACACTGTTGCAAGGGTCCAACATCACCTATGTGATGAAAAATGATATCTCACAACTCTCGTCGACCGTGGATGAGAATATGGTGACGTTCACCAATTTTAATCAGGCCGAGCCCGGGAAGACGATTTTGGTGACCGGACGCGGCAGCAGTGCCAATAGCATTATTGTCAACCTGAATGTCGAGAAGGGTGCAAAAATCAACGCATTCTTGTCCGAAGACGGCCAGAACCGCGCCACCATCGATGGCAGCGGCCGACTGAAATACTGGATGGATTTTGCCGGACGCAACAACCTGTCTGGAACTTACACTATCGAGAGCGGCAATGTGCGTTACACACCGCCGCTGATCTCGCAGAAGAACTTCAACATCGCCAGTGGCAGCACGATCTCATGGACGGGAGACATGCTGAATCCCCAGTTGAACCTGAAGGGCACCGAACGCATCAAGACGAGTGTCACAAGTGAGGAAGAGGGAACCAGACCGGTTGAATTCCTCATCGATGCCAATGTGGGCGGAACACTCAGCAATATTGACCTGAAGTTTGACTTGAAGTGCGAAAGCGATATGACGGTGCAGAACGAGTTGCAGACGATGAGCGACAACCAGCGTTCACAGGCTGCCATCAATCTGTTGCTGTATAACACTTATTCCGGAACCAACAGCGCCGGTAACATCAATAACCTAACGGCTTCCTCGGCATTGTTCTCGTTCCTGCAGTCACAGCTCAACACATGGGCGGCACAAGCTTTGCCCGGCATCGACCTCTCGTTTGGCATCAACCAATATGAAGGCCAGCACAGTGGTGGCACCGAGACAAGCTATAGTTATCGTTTGGCCAAGTCATTGTTCAATGACCGTTTCAAGATTGTTGTCGGTGGTGAATATAGTACCGATGCCAGGGAACAAGAAGACATTGCAAGCAGTCTGTTCAATGATATCTCACTGGAGTATTACTTGAATAACAAGGGCAACAGATACCTGAAATTGTTCCGTCACGCCAGCTATGAGAACGTGCTTGAGGGGCCTGTGACCGAGACAGGACTGGCCTATGTGCTTAAGCACAAACTCAACAATCTCAAGGATCTGTTCAAATTCAAGCATTCGCGCGAATACCTGATTCGTGACTCGTTGGAAAAAGCCCGCAAGGCCGAACTCAAACTGCAGGAGAATGCCATTGACGCAATGGGCGAAAATGTCGAGCCGTTCATTGTCCCGCTTGACGGCCAGGACGATTCTGCCAATGATGCGATTGATAAACCAACAGTAAACCGCAAAAAAGATGAGAGTGAACCCTAAATATGCCGGTATTCTCTTAACAGCCCTGGCAACCTTGCTGCTGGCTTCTTGCTCAACAACTGCCAAATTGGGTGAGAACGATATACTGTATACCGGTGTGAAGCGACTTAAATATCATGAGGACAGCGTCAAGGTGGATGAAGGTGTGAAAACCGATATCTTCACCGCCATTAACGTGCGTCCCAACAATCCGCTATACTCTCCTTATTATCGCACGCCTTTCCCCATCGGGTTGCTGATCTATAACCACATTGATGAAAACGCTACAGGCTTTAAGGGATGGCTCTACAAACATTTTGCCGCCAAGCCAGTACTGATTAAACGTGTCAACCCCCAGGCGCGTGTGGACATGATAAATACGATTCTGCGCAACAACGGCTATTTCACTTCGTCGGCAAGCTATACCTTAAACCCCTCCAGCAACCCCAAGAAGGCCAAGATTTCCTACGATGTGGACATCCATGTGCCCTATACTATCGGTAACGTGGAATATACGGGCAGCAGTGAACCAGTCTTGCAACTCGTGGACTCGTTGGCCAGGGCAAACCGTTATTTGCGCACCGGTAATCGTTATTGTCTTGACTCGTTGAGCGCCGTACGCATTGATATCACCAATTTTGTCCGCAATCGCGGATACTATTTCTTCAGGCCGGAATACATCCAATATCTGGCCGATAGTGTTCAGGATAAGGGCGTCATTCACATGCACATGATCCCCTCGGGGGACATTCCCAATAATGCAAAGGTGCGTTACCTCACTAATGACATCACAGCAACCGTTGTCAACGACAGTGGTAAAGGCCAACCCGATACCGTCGTCACCAAAAACTGCACTCTCATCCGCTATGAACCGGTTTATATCAAGGATCGTGTTATCCCGTCTTGTATCAGGGCACGCAAGGGTAGGGTGTTCCGCGTAAACAGCATCGACCGCACTCAAGCAGCCTTGTCCAGTTTGGGAATCTTCAGCAATGTGGATATCCAGGTAATACCCATCGACAGCGTCTCTCCCGAGGGCGACGGACTTCTTGACTTAGCCATCTATTGTCAGCTTGACAAGCCATGGGAAGTGACCCTTGAGATGCAGGGCACATCCAAGAGCAACAGTTTTATTGGCCCAGGTTTGGAAATCGGAGCCACCCACAAGAACGCTTTCGGGGCAGGGGAGAAGTTTTCGGTAAACTTGTACGGCGAATATGAGTGGCAAACGGGAGGCGGAAAGTATAAAGGCAGTGATTTGGACTCCTATGAATTCGGTATTGAAGGTAAACTCGATATTCCTCGTTTGCTGGCACCCAAGTTCTTGTATCCTTCGCGTCGTTACACACCCTGGACTCGCTTTTCGCTCAGTGCAGATTTGTTGAATCGCCCCGGTTTTTTCAAGATTGCACAGCTCAGCATGGCGACAATGTGGGAGTGGCACAGTAACCGTTACTCCAGTCATGTCCTCACGCCGTTCAAACTCACTTACAACAAAGTGTTGTCACGTTCCGAAGAGTTTGATTCGGCAATGAACGTTAATCCTGCTTTAGCTCAGAGTTTCAAGGATGTCTTTATTCCCAAGATTGAATATACCTACATCTTTGACCGTCAAATCACCCACAAGGACCATATTACTCTTACGGCAAGCATTGCCGAGGCTGGCAATATTTTCTCTGGTATTTGGGCGCTGTGCGGGAGTAAAGGCACAAAAAAACTGTTCGGCACGCCGTTCTCACAGTTTGTCAAAGCGCAAGCTCAGGTGGTGTGGATCCGCAATTTGGGTATTGAGGGAGAATTGGCAACACGCGTAATGGTGGGAGCGGCCCATGCCTATGGCAACAGTGACACGATTCCGTTGCCCTACAGGGAACAATTCTACGTGGGAGGTTCCAACTCGGTCCGCGCCTTTGCCGTACGCACTATCGGCCCGGGTGGTTATCACCCTGATTTCCGAAATCGGTACACCTATTACGACCAGACGGGTACGTTCAAGTTTGAGGCAAACGTCGAGTATCGTTTCCCCATTTTGGGATATTTCAAAGGGGCTGTCTTTCTTGATGCCGGCAACATCTGGCTGCTTGAGAATGATGAAACCCGTCCCAAAGGTCAGCTGTCGATGAAGCGTTTTTTTGATGAGTTGGCATTGGGCACGGGAGTGGGACTGCGCTTCGACATGTCCATGCTTGTAGTGCGCGCCGATTTGGGTATAGGCATTCACGCCCCCTATGACACAGAAAAAAGAGGTTACTACAACATTCCAAAGTTCAAGGACGGCCTGGCTTTCCATTTGGCCATAGGGTACCCGTTCTGATGCGCATGTGAAAAATAAGAGTGAGGTGTTGCCACATATGCAACACCTCACTCTAGCTTTATTCACCTCGTATTTACGATAAATGCACTTGAATCTTTCCGTCTTCAGCATCAATGACGATAGTGTCACCGGCTTTGGCTTCTTCACGCAACAGCATTTCGCTCAGCGGATCTTCTATCTCGCTCTGAATGGCGCGTTTCAACGGACGAGCACCATATTGTATGTCAAAGCCACGATCAGCGACCAGACTCTTGGCGGCTGCAGTGATTTCAAGTTTCATGCCGTTCTCCTCCACGCGCTTGTAGAATGAAGCGAGTTCGATGTCCACAATCTTGAGGATAGCGTCATGGTTGAGCGACCCAAAGGTGACGATGTCATCCACACGATTCAAGAATTCGGGCGAGAACTGGCGGTTAAGGGCTTTGCGGATAACCGAGTCACTGCGCTCCTTGGTCAGTTCGCTAGTGTTGAAACCGACGCCTGCGCCAAAGTCTTTCAACTCCCTCGTTCCGATGTTGCTGGTCATGATGATAATGGTGTTCTTGAAGTCCACTTTACGGCCAAGACCATCGGTCAGACATCCCTCATCAAGCACCTGCAACAGCATGTTAAACACGTCGGGATGGGCTTTTTCAATCTCGTCGAGCAGCACTACACTGTAAGGGTGACGACGCACTTTCTCGGTCAACTGGCCGCCCTCCTCGTAGCCCACATAACCCGGAGGCGCACCCACGAGTCGGGACACATTGAACTTCTCCATATATTCGCTCATGTCCACGCGGATGAGGGCTTCATCACTGTTGAATAGGAACTCGGCAAGTTTCTTTGCCAGCAAGGTCTTGCCCACGCCGGTCGGTCCCAGGAACATGAATGAGCCGATGGGACGCTTGGGGTCACGCAGACCCGCGCGGTTGCGGCGGATGCTGCGTGCAATCTTGTCAATGGCTTCGTCCTGCCCGATGACCTGCTTTTTCAATTCATCGGTCATACCCAACAGTCTGATACCTTCACTCTGGGCAATGCGCTGAACGGGAACACCGGTCATCATGGCGACAACTTCTGCAATATGCCCCTCATTAACGGTCACACGGCGCTTGTCCAACTCTGCTTCCCATTTCGCCTTGGCTTCTTGTAACTCGGCTTTCAGCTTTTCTTGTTGGTCGCGATAGTTGGCGGCGCTCTCGAAGTTCTGGTCCTGCACAGCTTTGAATTTATTCTCCTGGGCTTCGGCGATGCGCTGCTCCAATTCCTCGATTTCCTTGGGCGTGTCTACTTTAGTGATGTGAACACGAGAACCAGCCTCATCCATGGCATCAATAGCCTTGTCTGGGAAGAAGCGGTCACTGATGTAGCGTTCGGTCAATGTGACACATGCCTTCAGTGCCTCGTCGGTGTAATTCACACCGTGATGCTTTTCATACATCTCCTTGATGTTGTGAAGGATTTCGAGTGTCTGCTCGGGCGTGGTAGGCTCAATCAGCACTTTCTGAAAGCGGCGTTCGAGAGCGCCATCCTTCTCAATGCTCTTGCGATACTCGTCAAGCGTGGTGGCTCCGATGCATTGGAACTCGCCGCGTGCCAGTGCAGGCTTGAGCAAGTTGGCTGCATCCATCGAGCCGCTGGCATTGCCGGCGCCCACAATGTTGTGGATCTCATCGATGAACATGATGACGTTCTTGTTAGCGCTCACCTCGTCAATGACCGCTTTGAGGCGTTCCTCGAACTGTCCACGGTACTTGGTACCGGCCACGATAGCAGCCATGTCGAGCGAGACGATGCGCTTGTCGAGCAGGGTGCGTGCCACTTTTCGTTCCACAATGCGTTTGGCAAGCCCTTCAATAATCGCACTTTTACCCACACCGGGCTCTCCGATCATCACCGGGTTGTTTTTCTTGCGGCGGCTCAGAATCTGTGCCAAGCGCTCAATTTCCACCTCTCGGCCCACCACAGGGTCCAAGTGGCCCTCGGCAGCTTCACGGGTGATGTCTTTTCCATATTTGTCAATCACCGGAGTGGCAGAATTGTCACCCCGACTGACATTTCGTCGCTGTCGTGTCTCGCGGTAGGATGGATTCGCCTCCATAATCACCGCCACCTGGTAGTTCATCGCTGTCATCTTCGTCCTCGTCTGGGAAGTCGGCACCCGCGATGGGCAGGCCAAAGTCCCGACGCCAGTACTGTTGTTGGTTGTCGTGCTGGTTGTGTATCATTATTATTAGTTTCTATTTCTTGTGTAAATAATGTTTTGTGTCTGTCATGATTATTTTGCAAACACTGTGCCATCAGTGTGAAAAATGGGCAAAATCACAATGATTGCCCATCAGCGCAGAAAAAACAGTTTGAAGTATTAATGGGTAAGGTTGCAAAAATAACCCAAGGTAACTATTACCGACATCGGATTCGAAGCCGAGAATACGTCGATTTTGTGATTTGGGAACACATCTGTGAGGCCATAATAAAAACGGCCTTCAAGCAACAGTGAATGCTTAACATTCAGGTTGAGTTCCATTCCCGCACCGATGCAGATGCCGTAATCCAGTCGGTTATTCACGTCCATTGTCAACTGCTCGATGCGCCGCGTGTTGTAATTGAAATACTCCAAATCGGGAGCCTCACGGTAATCAAAATTAGAGGATATGCCGTCTGCAAGCATCACATTCAGTTCAGGTCCCAGATTGAAAAAGCCTTTAATTCTTTTGCCCCCAAAGTAGATGTGCGTCAATATGGGCAATTCAAGATAGGTGAATTTGCGGCTGTATTGATAGTCCGACTCCTCGAAAACCTCTTTCCATCCGCGTTGAACGACATTGAGTTCACCGACAAGCCCGAAGTTCTTTTCGGCTATGTAACGGAACATCACACCAGCCGTCACGCCAGGCGACATCGTCTGTGGTACAGTTGGACTGAAGTTGAGACGCGAGAGCGTCATTCCTGCTTTTCCACCCACGGCCATGATGTGTTCTTGCGGTGCTTGGGCATTAACAAGCATCGCTACCATCACCAAGGTAAAGAAAGCTAGTTGCCTCATCTCACAGTGACAGTGATCTGGTGGTCGGTTGAGAAATGAACAAATTCTATTGCCTGGTTGGTATAGCCACTCCAGTTGTTGGTTCGCTGCCACTCAAAGCTGTTTTGGATGCCTTTATACATGGGCGTTTCCTCGTCGATGCTGCCGTCAACACACAGCGACTTGAGCAGATACATGCCCATGTCATAGCCAAAGATTGCCATGTGCGGAATTGCTTGCAGCGGTTCACCACCAAAGTTGCTCTTGTAGGCAGCTTCCAGGTCGCGGGTACGAAAGCCCTTAGCGTTGAAGAAACGAGTGAACATCCAGGTGTCTACGTCCTGTAAGTCGGTCTGGTGGTCCTTGAGGTAGAGCACATACTCGGGGTAGGCCACAAGGGCAAGATCACAGTCAAAACGTTCTTTCTTTACCTCCTTCAACGCCTTGATAAAGCGCTTGAGCAAGGTCTTATCGCCCGACGAAGGAATGAACAGATATTTGGATCCGGGATCCATCAGATTAGAAATGTCATTGTAATTCAAGTCGCCGTTCACAGCGATCGATTGGGTGTTGTAACGCTTGGCGGTGATGTGCTTGCGCATTTGCTCAAACATTTCTTTGTCTTCCTGACTCGACGCTGTCAAGTAAATAATGTTATAGCCCTTGAATCGTTCGTCGATCCATCGTGTCACACTATACATCATTTCGTCGGTCGGAGTGTTTACCTGATAGACATAGGGATTATCTCGATAGTCCTCATTCTTGGTGGTGAAGCAGTTCATCACGCCGATGCGGTTGCGCTGACCGTAGGCGGTGATTCTTGCCAGCTGCTGCGGCTCACTGGGCGCGATGATCATGTCCATGGTGCGCAACTCGGGCAAATTGAGGATGCTGTCGGTGACATTGAGATTGTGCTGGGTGTCATACACCTTCAAGTTGATGTGCTTGTCGGTGACATTCTTGGCGCTGTCCATGGCCAGCAAGAAACCCTTGTAGAAATCGGTGTAGAGATAGGCCTGTTTGGGCGGTGCACTCTTGTGCAACTGGAATGGGAGCACCATGGCAATGCTCACCTCGTTGCCTGCTTGCGATGCCACGAGCTGGTCATACAGTTCATTCAGACGAGGTTCATACCAGGCGCGCAACTCTTCCATTGGGATGGTGGCTATCTCACCCGTCACTTGTTCGTTGATGGGTCTGGGCAATACAATAATTTTGCCTTTTTTGAGGCGTTTCATATCAGGGTTCGCTGCCTTGAGCTCCTCCTCGCTGATGCCATGTGCTTTGGCTACCGAAGAATAGGAATCACCGCGTTTCACCTCATAGTGATCGTTGCGGCGTCCTTCACGCATGTAGTTAAAGGGTAGGGCAGTACCCGGCATCACTTTCACGGTAGTGCCAGCCTGATATTCTTCGGGTTTCAGTCCTGGGTTTGAAATCAGCAGCCCCTCAATGCTGCTGTTGTATTGTTTAGCAAGCGAGTAGATGCTCTCTCCATCAAGCATCGTGTGATAGACTGGTGTGATATCTCCTGATGGCATGGTCACCTCGCTGCCAGCGAAGGCACGGCGCACTTGTTCGCTGGCGTTGACCCCTGCGGTCACAGCAGCCGTGGGTATTGTTAACCGCTGTCCGACCTTGATGCCTGCATCACTTCCTGGGTTGGCGGCAATGAGTTCATCCACGGTAACGCCATAGCGTTTAGCCAGACCATAGAGCGTCTCACCCTGTTCCACCGTGTGTGTTTGGGATGCAGACACGGCTGAAGTAGTTCCTGCGGGAGCAGGGAAATAGAGCTTCATGCCTGCCTCGACACCGTCGGCAGCTGACGGGTTGTTGCGGATGATTTCATCTTTGGTTACGCCAAGTTTGGAGGCGATGTCATAGATGCTTTCACCAGCTTGAATCTCATAATAATAGAACGATTGCCCGCCAAGAACTGTGGTGGGAAGGTTTGACTGTGCCAGCGACAACTGCACAACAAAGGCAAAGGCTGCTAATGCCAGAATATGCTTGATGTTCATAATCAATGGTTTGTTTAGTTCATTTGCCATTGCGATGAGCACACACCGCAAATGACACCGCAAATGTATAAAAAATGTCTATACCAACCAAGTATGCAGCTAAAAAATAGCGCTTCATTTGGGATTGACGACGCGGTCTCCGATGACAGCGGCCAGTGCGTGACGGGTGTCATAGAGCTGCTGTAGCTGTTTAATGAGGGAGAGTTGCTGTGCGGGTTCAGCTTTAGCAATCTGTGCCTTCAGTTCATTGATTTTAAGTAACAGAAGGGCGTTCTTCCAGTTGAAGATGCGTTCGGGAACCAGGGTGTAAAGGCGGTCGCGATCATCAACAATAACAGCGAACTGGGAGTGGATCTTGCTGAGTTGCGGCAAGTTCTCGGTCGCCATGTCGCAAGCCAGTTGTCTCACCTCATCGTCGTCAATGGAGCACAGCACGCGTTGCAGATAGTCGCCGCTAAACTGCTGCAACTGTTGCTGTCCCTGGAGTGTGACACGAGCTGTCACCTCCTTCAGCTTGCGCTCATGAGCAGTGATGAGTGCCGCGCAGTCCAAGGCGTCGGGGTCAATATCATCGTCAGCAGCCATTTCTTGTTCTATTTCCTGAGGCAACTGCTGATTAATTTGTTGTTTGAGTTGCTCGAACTCATCATAATAATCTTGCAGGCAAGCCAGCGCATGTTCAAATGTGCGTGCATATAGCTGATTGCTGAATGACATCTGATCCAGTGCCAACTCGTTGCGCACATACTCCAAGACAGTGGTATGACGTGTGTTGCCATGCTCGTCGATGGGCGTCTCACACAGGTAACACATGCCGTGATTGATGATGAGCTTGATGACTTCCCGTTCCTGAACTTCAACACTATTAGCAGCTGATGATTCAGAAATAGATGTTTTAGGCGTAGATACTACAGCTGGAATGTCGAGATTAGGGGGTGGGGGAGTTTCAAATTGCTCGTTAGGTCCACCGCCTTCTTGACGTTGTTGCTGACGTTGTTGACGCTCACGCTCTTGCTTCCTCTCCTTGTCCCGCTGCTCAAGATATTGATTGCGGTAATGCTTGATTTGCCTCAGTATGGCCTTCTCGTCCATGTCGAACAAGGTGCTGCAGTCCTTGCCATAAACCATGCGCGCAATCTCATCGGGGATGAGTGCGATTGATTTGACCACATCGGTGATTGCGGCGGTGCGCTTGATGGGGTCGTTCTTCGCATCCTTGAGCACAACGCCCGATTTGAAACTGATGAAGTCTTGCTCGTTCTGCTTGATATAATCCTCGACTTCGGTATGGCTGTGAGCCCTCACAAAGGTGTCAGGGTCATCATCGGGCGGCAGGGGCAAGACTTTAAGCTTCATACCCTCGCGCAGCAACAGGTCCACGCCGCGGATGGCGGCCTTGATGCCTGCCTCATCGCCGTCAAACATCTCGGTAACATTTTCGGTGAAACGGCGGATGGCATGGATGTGCCCCGTGGTCAACGCAGTACCTGACGAGGCAATGACATTGGTAAAGCCAGCCTGATGCATAGAAATGACATCGGCATAACCTTCGACAATGAAACAACTGTCTAATTTGCTGATATCACGTTTGGCCTGATAGAGGCCATAGATGGCATCACGCTTGTAATAAATAGTGGACTCGGGAGAATTGACATACTTGGCGATATCCTTCTCCTTGCGCAAGGTTCTGCCTCCAAAAGCAATAACCTTTCCGGCAAGGTTCATGATGGGAAACATCACGCGTCCGCGGAAACGATCATGGCCACCATGCTCGTCAGGAATACATAACCCAACATCAAACAAGAGCTGGGGATTGAAGCCCTGGGCGACTGCGGCCCGATATAAATCGTCACGGCCCTCTTGAGAGTAACCCAAGCGGAAGGTGCGGATGGTAGCATCGTTGAAACCGCGCTGCTTGAAATAGGACAGACCGATGTCTTGACCGGTCTGCGTCTCATGCAGTTGGCGCTCGAAATAGGTGCAAGCCCACTCGTTGAGCATGAGCATCGCCTCGCGCTCGGTCTGCGCCTGTTTCTCCTCGTCGGTGAGCTCCTTCTCATGGATTTCAATGTGGTATTTTTTAGCCAAGTAACGCAGCGCCTCGGGGTAGCTGAGTTGCTCATGCTTCATGATGAAATTTACCGCGCTACCGCCCTCGCCACAAGCAAAGCACTTGCAAATGCCCTTGGCGCGAGAGACATAAAATGATGGCCGGCGGTCATTGTGGAATGGACACAACCCAATCCAGTTTGCTCCACGATGTTTGAGCGCCACAAAATCGCTCACGACATCCACAATGTCGGCAGCATCGATGATTTGCTGTACGGTATTATGGTCAATCATCGCTCATCAAGATTTTGTGAACAAACAACATCGGGAATAAGAGACTGGTCCACCGCCGAGATGCCGTGAAGCCGCAGTTCCATCGCATCACCCTTGAACGCATCGCGAAATTTTGTGATATCGCCGTCCATGAGACGCAACGACTCACGATAGGTTTCAACGGCCTCTCGAGTCTCGCCCTGACACAGGAGCACATGTCCGCGATTGAGCAGGTCTTGTGCTGTGGGCTTGTCATCATGGGCTATACGGTCATAATAGTCAATCGCACGATCATAGTCACCCAGCACAAACGAGCACCATGCGATGGGACGCCATGCGCGGTGCCTTGCCCCTTCCATCAAGTCGGCCTTGAAATACTGTTGCAAGGCATCACGGGTACGGTTCATCTGGAGCAACACATGGCCAATGGTAAGCGCCAGCGAGACGTTGTCCGGGGCCAAAGATTCGGCTCGTCGGTAATAGTCAAGTGCTTCCTCGGGCTTGTCAAGATCACGGTAGCAGGCTGCCATGTGTCGGATGTTCCAAACATCATCCTCGTGCAGCAACTCATAACGTTTATAATAATTAAGCGCCATTGCTGCATTGCCGGCATTCTGGTACGCGAAACCGATTTTTTGATAGATATGGTCATCGGTAGCGTTATCCATGCTTTCGAGACGCGTGAAGCACTTGATCGCGTCCTCATTGAAACCATTCTTGAAATACAGCGCGCCAAGCAGTTCCAGTACTTTTGCATCGCGTGTGACATCGGCCAGTGGCAAGCAGTCAGTCATGTCGATGCCAGGGTCATCCATCACGGCAATAAACTCACGTCGACGTGTGAACAGCTTGAAAAACCTATACAGGTCCTGAATAAATGAGTTGATGATGCCCACGCGAGCCTTGCGCTCATCGGGCATTTCGGCCTGACGAGCCTCGTTGAGTGCAGCATTCTGCTCTTCGAGTTGAGCCGACATGATCGAGCGTTGAGACTCGGGCAAAGCGCCAAGAGAAAGGCAGAACGAATACTTGTCGCTGTTACACAGGTAGGGCGCGTGTTGTATCACCTCGGCCAAACCGATTTTTCCGGCTCCCAGGTTCTCGACAACAGCCGAATGGGCTGCAAAGAAGGGCAAGAACCAGTTGCTCAGGGTCTTGAAAAACGGGAAAGTCTTGAGATGAGCAAATGTGGCAATAAACACGTCGCTACCCTCGAGTTGCATGGCATTGAACTCCTCGATGCGACGAGTGATGCCGCTCTGGTCAAGCCATTCCTGCCAATCAGGATTTGCTTCGATGTCACTCAGATCAATGATTTGCGACTCCTTATCCTTGAGTTTGTCAATGATGTCAGGTCGCATGTTCATAATATTGGGAATCAAATCATTGCGAACTCGTTGCTTGATATTCTCAGTATTGCGGCTGCGAGCTAATTGCACCTGGATATTCCACACATCGCGGTCAAACTCGGGAGAGTCAATCATTGCCGCCAAACGAGTCTGTATGGCTTTGGAGGGTGCCGTGCGTTTGCGGTGAGCAATCATGCCTAACATGGCACAAATCAAAGCCCTGAGTTGCACTTGTGGCTCGTCTGACAGTTGATAAGCCTCCAGCAGAATGAGCATTTTGCATTCATCATAGAATTTCATCAATCCCAAGAACAATGCAGCAATCAGCAAGCAGCGTGTGTGCAATGGCAGGATATCGCCGCTGATGCAAAGCCTCAAGTTCTTTCCGTCCTCTTGAGACAGCGGGAAAGAAGACCACACACGATTGAACAAGCGAGTTTCTATCTCCTCGGTTTTATGCAGGTGTGACAAAATGGCATGACTGTCACTTTGCTCGGGTGACGTTTGGACCAGTGACAGCAGTTTCAACGCCTCGCGGTATTCCTCAATGATGCTCAATAACGTCACATTGTTGAGTTCCCGGCGGCGCACATAGAATACCTCGGGACTCGTGGCTTCCAGCAGACCGATATAGCACTGGTCATTGAGCGTGTAGAGCGATTGGCGGATACCTGTCAGAATCTCGTCACGCTGCGGGTCCATCACGCCTTGCTCCAGATACTTGAGCATGAAGGAATAGGACATGCGCAGCCTTTCGATTTCATCGTTCAGGTCGCCTCGTCCCAATTCAGTTACCAGCTTGGTTATATGGCCAAAAGCGTCGCTCACTTCAGCACTGTTGATGCAATCGGTAGCCAGTTTGTGTATTTTGTCAATTTCTTGTAATGTCATCGGGTGTCTTGATTGTGTTTGCTTTTCTTATAGCAAATATGGTGCAAATATAGCTTTTTTTATCCTCTCAACCGAATTTTCTATTAAGTTTTATATTGATTATAGAAATATTTCCTTAATTTTGCCGCAAATTATTAATCACAAGAAAAACGTATAACATTATGGTTATCCAACGCATTCAATCTGTTTACTTGCTGATTGCCGTTATCTTGATGGCAATATTCGCATTTTTCCCCGCATTGACCTTCACTTTTGGAGACAAAGATTTTGTTTATGGCGCTCTCGAGGCTGGCAAAGTGGGTGTTACTCACATTGACCCCTTGATGCTCACGCTCACTATCCTCATTGCTGTGTTCGCTTTGATTGACATCTTCCTGTTCAAGAACCTGCAGCGACAGATGACTTTCTGCTTCACGACCATCATCATCGGTCTCGCTATGCTCATCGCCATTGCCGTTGTGGCCTTCATCATTCAGGGCCGTGTGGGAATCAACAACATGATGCCTCATTGGGCTCTGCTGTTCCCGTTGTTTTCCATCATTTTCCTGATGCTAGCCCACAAGGCCATGTCACGCGACAAGAAAGCCCTGCGTGATTCAGACCGCCTCAGGTAAACCAAAAGATTATTTCGCAATCAATCAACCGAGTCGCAGTTTTTGCGGCTTAAAAACGGACACCTTACTTCGATATCGCGATGATTCCTGCAATGATCATCATATTTGTGCTCGGTTATGTACTGATCACACTTGAGCATCCTCTTCACATGAACAAAGCCACTTTTGCTTTGCTCACATGTGGTATATTGTGGACTATCTACGCTCTCATGGGCCACGATCCTGACATGCACGAGGCAATCGTCATGCAATTGGGTGACGCTTGCGAGATTGTGGTGTTCCTTATCGGTGCCATGACCATTGTTGAGATCATTGACCGCTATGGGGGCTTCTCGTTCATCACCGAGCACATCAATGCCAAGAGCAAGAGGCACTTGCTGTGGATTATCTGTTCGCTCTCGTTTGTCATGTCGGCCGTGCTCGACAACATGACGACAACCATCATCATGGTGATGATGTTGCGTCGCCTCCTCAGCGACCAGAAAGATCGTTGGTTGTTCGCTGGCATGATCGTTATCGCGGCCAATGCCGGTGGTGCGTTCTCGCCCATTGGTGACGTCACCACCATCATGTTGTGGATGGACGAGAAAGTATCTTCGGTCGGCCTGATCATCAATCTGCTTCTGCCCAGCATTGTGGCGATGGTGATTCCAGTGTTTATCGCACAGTATTTCCTCAAGGAGGGCCGACTGCAAGTCATCACCCGCCTTGCTGACAGGAATCCCGATTTGCACGAACGCCATCCTCACTTGAGCAAGGCGATGCTTATCATCGGTGTCGCTGGTCTGTTGTTCGTTCCCATTTTCAAAACCGTTACCGGGCTGCCTCCTTTCATGGGCATCCTGGTGTCGCTGGGTGTGATTTGGGGTGTCACCGAATTCTGGGTTAAACATTTCAAGATTGACTCCAAGATGGGTGGACGCGTTTCATCGGCCTTGCACACCATTGATATGCCCACCATTCTTTTCTTCTTGGGCATCCTCATGGCAGTGTCGGCACTTTCGCAAGTGGGCATTTTGTCCGAACTTGCCCAGGGCATGAACAAGAATCTGCATGAGCCTGTGCTCATGACCTCTATCATTGGCGCCCTGTCGTCCATCGTTGATAACGTGCCTCTGGTATCGGCTTGCATCAAGATGTTTGAGAACATGGCACCCGCGGGAACCGTTGACCCCTATCTACTCACATTTGTTGAGGATGGCCTTTTCTGGCACTTGCTCACCTTCTGCGCCGGTGTGGGTGGTTCACTGCTGATTATCGGCTCGGCTGCCGGTGTTGTGGCTATGGGTATCGAGAAAATCCAGT
Source organism: uncultured Bacteroidales bacterium (assembly GCA_902784675.1). GTDB lineage: Bacteria > Bacteroidota > Bacteroidia > Bacteroidales > Muribaculaceae > Sodaliphilus. The sequence continues at coordinate 174,994 of CACZVR010000001.1, forward strand.
TCTTCTGGTATCTCAAGAACATCACTTGGCTTGCCCTTATCGGTTATATCGCCGGCATCGCCATTATCTATCTGGAGAGCCTGTTGCCGTTCTTCATGCAAGTGGGAGGTTAGCAATCCCCGACTTATTAAGACAAACAAAATCCCGCCGCAAACGATGTGACGGGATTTTGTGTTTTTACTCTACCGAGGACAGTTTATATCATTGATTAGGCTGGTCCTCATCTTCTTCATGCACGAGGCTTTTAGCACGATAGGTCCAGCCGTAATGCTTATAGATTTCAGCTAAACGCGGCAGGCGTGCTTTGAAATCTTGGTAATCCTTCTGCTCTGATGGCAACCATTGCACTTCGGCGAGAGCGGCCATGCGGGGCAGCACCTGATACTGGATTTGTGGCTCGCAAGTGATGTATTCGGTCCACACATTGGCTTGCACGCCGATAATGTGGCTACGCTTGTCGGCAGGAAGGTCGGCGGCGACAGGCTCAAAGTCATAGACCTTTTTGAGCGTATTGCAACCGCCAAAGGCCATCGGTTCATTCCAAGTCTTGCTGGTCTGGTAGTAGTCAAAGTATAAGGGTCCAACAGGTGTCATGATCACGTCATGCCCCAGATTGGCACCTTCGGCACCAGGTTCTGCTCCTCTCCACGACATGATGGTCGCCGAAGTGTTTACGTCGCAGCCCAACAGTTCATCCCAGCCGATGATGCGTCGCCCGTGTTCGGTGAGGTATTGCTGCACTTGCGTCGTGAACCAGCCTTGCAAGAGCGCCTCGGCACTCTGCTTGTCATTAGCCTTGAGACCCAGGTCACGGATGCGTTGCTGGCACAGCGGGCATTCCTGCCAGCGCACACGAGGCGATTCGTCACCGCCGATGTGGATATACTCACTGGGGAAGAGTTGTATCACCTCGTCGAGGACATCCTTGACAAACTGGAGCGTATGGTCTTTACCCACGCACAGGATATCATCGGTCACGCCCCACAGGGTCCACACTTCATAAGGACCTCCTGTGCATCCCAACTCGGGATAGGCGGTCATGGCTGCCACCATGTGGCCGGGCATGTCAATTTCAGGGATAATGGTGATATAGCGATCGGCAGCATAGCGGACGATGTCACGAATTTCCTCTTGCGTGTAGAATCCGCCATAACGGATACCGTCGTTAACCGGAGAATTGTGACCCAGGGTAGTGCCGTTGCGCCAGCCTCCCACCTCGGTCAAGCGGGGATATTTCTTGATTTCCACACGCCAACCCTGGTCATCGGTCAGGTGCCAGTGCAGACGGTTCATGCCATGCAAAGCCAACAGGTCAATATAGCGCTTTACCGTCGAGACAGGGAAGAAGTGACGCACACAGTCCAAGTGCATCCCGCGATAGGAGAAACGCGGATTTGAAACCACCTGAGCCGCGGGCAAGTTGATTGCTGTTGCCTGACCCACAGGAATTGATTTGCGCAAGGTCTGAATGCCATGGAAGACGCCCGCGGCAGTCTTGCCACAAATTTCGACACTTCTTGCCGTCACAGTGATGCGATAACCCTCATCACTCTCCATTTTCGGGTCAAAGTGTAGCGTGATGTTGCCCGCACGGTCCTTTTCATTTAATGTGGGACGAGTGCTCAAGTGCAAACCGGACAAATCCTCGATGTACTCGCTCAGCATGGTTGCATTACGCTCCATATCGCGGTTCCCGGTGGGATAATTCACCAAGCACTGTTCTGTCAACTTGAAATCAGCGCTCATGATACCGTCAATCCTGTCGGGCAGGGGCACAACGCGATAGTCGGCACGATTGCCCTGTGCCATTGCCGCCGAGGCAAGCATCGATGCCGTCAGTAGGCAAAAAATGATTTGTTGTATTTTCATAATGACGAAATGGTTAGTTTCTGCAAATATACTAATAATGTTCTTTTTGTGCATGATTTCATTTCGTTTTTTTCGTCCGTTTCGTCCGCGCATGCACGCCATGCAAAACAAAGAGGGCTGAGCATAGCCCAACCCTCTCGTTGAATCAATAATTTCCTCCTTCTCGGCAGATTAGTGCGTGAGGGGAGAATAGTCCTGACCGTAGCGCAGCATCTGGTCGATGTAGCCCTCGGTATAGGTTACCTTCACGTCAATCAGCTTGCCGTTCTTGTCATACACGGGCGTGTAGATGGGATTGACAAAGCCCTTGTAAGGAGCGATGTTCAGACCCTCGTAGCGGGCGAGCACTTCCTTGTGAATCTCGGGATCAACCTTCACGCCGTAGGTCTCGACGAGCTGGCGTCCGGCCTCATAGTCACCTTCGCTCTTGATGCGCTGCACCTCGGCCAGCAGCTGGGCGAACAGGTCACGCAGCTTCTCATAGTCGTTGACGCGGACATAGGTCTTGCCGTCGCGCTTCACATACTCGATGACGTTGTCCTTCTTGCCCTGCTGGTAGCACCACTCGCTGATGAACTTGCGGTTGCGCATGTGGGCCTCCTCGATGTCCTTACCCGGCACGATGCGGGTCAGCTGGGTCATCAGACCATTCATGATGTACTTGTAGTACTCGGCCTTATAGACATCGTTGTTGGGGAAGATGCCCAGTTCAACGAGCTTGGGATCGGCCAGGTAATACAGGGCGAACAGGTCGGCACGGCCTTCCTCGAGCGATGAGCCATAGGCCTTGAGGGCATCAGGGTCAACACCGGGCAGCAGTTGGCCCGAAGCGTGACCGAGGCACTCGTGCAGGTCGGTATGCAAAGCGTCAGCCATGTCGAGATACTTCTTCATCAGTTCCACCTCAACGTTGCTGTAGGCAAACTCCTCATTGAAACCGGTACCGGCAGCCACCTTGTTATAGGCATCGGTAATGTTGTCGATAGACACCGACTTGGAGCCGTGGGCAGCACGAATCCAGTTGCTGTTGGGCAGGTTGATGCCGATGGGGGTTGAGGGGTAGCTGTCACCAGCCAGGATGGCAGCGGTGATGACCTTGGCGCTCACGCCCTTCACATTTTTCTTCTTGAAGCGGTTATCAACAGGCGAGTTGCTCTCGAAGTATTGAGCGTTGTCGCTGATGAGCTTGGAACGGCGCGAAGCGGCCTTGTCCTTGAAGTTGACCATACCTTCCCACGAGCCAGTCATGCCCAGGGGGTCGCCATAGCTCTCGATAAAGCCGTTGATGAAGTCCACATCGCTCTGGGTCTCCTCGGCCCACATGATGCTGTAGTCGTCAAAGGTCTTCAACGAACCGGTCTGATAGAACTTGATCAACTCGTTGATATAGGCACGCTGACCCTCGTTCTCGGCCACGGTGGCAGCCTTCTGGAGCCAATAGACGATCTTCTCGATGGCCTTGCTGTAGAGTCCGCCCACCTTGTAAGGCTCCTCTACAATCTTGCCATTGCGTTTCACCACCTTGCAGTTAAGGCCCCATGAAATGGGAGTAAGGTCGGTGGTGTCTTTCAGGTTGTTGTAGAAATCCTCGACTTCCTGCTGGGTCACGCCCTCATACATGTTGCAGGCCGAGGTCAGAATCAGGTCCTCGCCATCGGCCTGGTTCACGCGCTTGGCCATGAAGGTGGGGTCAAAGATCACGCGGTCGAGCACTTTCTTCTCTCCGTCACGCTTGTCGGCACCAGGCAGAGCAGCAAACTGCTTGTCAAAGAAGTTCTTGGAAAACTCAGGAATGAACTTGTCCATCGAGTAGTGGTGATGGATACCGTTGCCAAACCACACCTGTTTCAAGTACTTGACAAAGGCCTGATAGTCCTTGTCGTTCTTATCACCCTTGTAGTTGCGATAAATGTCCTCCAGCGTTTGTCGCACCATGAGGTTGTACTTGCAGTTCTGGTCAAAGAGGATGTCGCGGCCATTGAGGGCAGCCTCGGTGAGGTAATAAACCAACTCCTTCTGCTGGAGTGAAAGGTCCTCGAAACCGGGCACCTGATAGCGAAGCACCTCGATGTCGGCGAAACGGTCCACCGAGTAGTTGAAGTCACTGGTTTGTGCCATAGCGGTAGTTGCTAAAGCCGCCGTGAAGACGGCAAGAATCAATTTCTTCATTGTCGTTGTTGATGATTATGTTCTTTCTGATTAACAGATGAGGAGATTTACTGCTGGGCAATTCCCGAATAGATGATTTTCTTCTTGTCCATGATGACAATCTTGCCTTCCTTGGCGTTCAGGAGGATGTTTTTGCCATCGGGGGTTTGCATCAGGTAGCTATCACCCTGCTTGCGGCAGTTATTGGACTCATAGCTCTGGTCTCCACTAGCGCCCTTGAGTGCTACACGCATGGTGCCATTGGCAAGTTGATCGACCGTCACGTCATATTCCTTGGTCTTGAACTGGGCCACGTTGTGGTCTTTGCCGTCCTCGGTGGGGCCGACTTTTTCCAACTTCGCAACGCTCTTCATTTTCGAGTCATCGACCTTCTTAACGTCCTTTTCTACCTTTTCGATTGCGGCTTCGTCCTTGTTCAATGCCTTATCATCAGCGGGTTTCTTGTTGCATGCGGTCATGGCAACAGCCACAGCTGCACAAATGATTAAAAACTTTTTCATTGTTGTTTTGATATTAAATTATGATTGTTGATTTTTTGATGTCCGTTATTCAAACCATTTGGATTCTCTATATTGATCTCACTCGACGTACAGGACCAACCCCTTGAGATATTCACCCTCGGGGTGATAGATGTTGATGGGATGGTCGGCCGGCTGTGTGAGCTGGTGCAGGATGCGCACCTTGCGACGCGTTTGTGCCGCTGCGCTGAACACGGCCAGACGGAACTGCTCCTTGTTCACAGCCTGTGAGCAGGAAAAAGTGAACAGAATGCTGCCGGGAGCCATCTTTTCCAACGCTTTGGCATTGAGGCGACGGTAACCCACCAGGGCATTACGCAGGGCACTCTTGTGTTTGGCAAATGCAGGGGGATCCAAAATGATGAGGTCATAGGCATTCGCCCCCATGTTGTCCAGGAACTTGAACGCATCCACGGCAAAAGACTTGTGACGGCCATCCTCGGGAGGGAAGTTAAGCGCCACATTCTCATCGGTCAGACGAACCGCCTTGGCCGAGCTGTCCACCGAATGCACCAGTGTGGCACCGCCACGCAGGGCATAGACCGAGAAACCGCCCGTGTAGCAGAACATGTTCAACACCCGTTTGCCCTTGCTGTAGTGTTCCAACAAGCTGCGGTTCTCGCGCTGGTCCACAAAGAATCCTGTCTTTTGGCCCTTGAGCCAATCGACATGGAATCGTAGTCCGTTTTCCAAGGCTTCATCGGTTTCCATCTTGCCGATGATATAATCGTTGACAGGGTCCAGATGAGCCTTGTAGGGCAGGGTAGTCTCGCTCTTGTAATAGACATTGTGCACCCCTGGCAACTGCGTGAGTGAGCGAGCGATGATGTCGCGTGCGAAGTGCATGCCGGGTGAGTGGGCTTGCATCACAGCAGTGGGGCCATAGATGTCCACCACAAGTCCAGGAAGGAAGTCGCCCTCGCCGTGTACAAGGCGGAAGGCATTGTTGTCCTCGCGCTGGAGCCCCAAGGCTTGACGCATGCGCCAGGCATCCATCAAGCGCTTCTCATAAAAAGCCTCGTCAACGGCCGTGTCATCAAAGGTGAGCATCCTCACGGCAATACTCCCGATTTGGGAATGACCGTTGCCGATGAGTGTTCCGTCATGAGTATACACCGACACCAGGTCGCCTTCCTCGATAGTGTCGTCGGCCGCGGCAATGGCACCCGAGAACACCCAGGGATGGAACCGGCGCAAGGAATCCTCCTTGCCACGCTTGAGCGTTACAGTTTTATAGGTCATTTTTTAGTTTTTAGTCCCTAGTCCTTAGTTTTTAGTTGTTTAGTGGATGATGACACCTAAAGCCTATTTAAAGAAGAACCGATAGATGTCGTTACCGTTTGCAAACAAAAGCAATGCTATCAACAGCACCATACCCACATACTGAGCCCGCTCCATGAATTGCAGGCTGGGTTTGCGGCGAGTGATGATCTCATACAACAGGAACAACACATGGCCACCGTCCAAGGCGGGGATGGGCAACACGTTCATCACGGCAAGAATAACCGAGATGAATGCGGTGATGTTCCAGAAGGAAAGCCAGTCCCAAGTATCAGGGAAGATGCTGCCGATAGTGCCGAAACCTCCCAGGCTTTGGGCTCCCTCGGGCGTGAAGACGAGCTTGAGCTGCTTCACATAGTTCACCATCTTGGTCCAACCCATCTCAATGCCACGGGGCACAGATTGCAACAGGTTGTAACGGATAATCGTGGGCTTGAATATTTCGGCGGGATCCAATTCCTTAGCGATTCCAATCATGCCCTTGTCATCAATAGGCACATTGGTTGCGGTGAGCACCTGGTCGCCACGCTGGAACTTGATGGTCACCGTCTTGCCCTTATACTTCTGCAGCTCTTCCGAGAAACCGATGACTTCGGGCGTGGGCACATCATTCACAGCAATCATCCGGTCGCCCTTCTGCAGGCCAGCCTTCTCGGCGCCCATGCGGGGTTGCACCTGATTCACCACCACGGGAATGCAGTAAACCATGAACGGTTGTCCCTTCTCGGCATCCTTGTTCACCTTGAAGATGAAGTTCTCGGGTATGTTGATTACGGTATCCTTACCGTTGCGCTGCACCGTCACCTTGTGGGCAGTGACCATGTCTTGCAAACTCTCGGCATTGGGATGGTCAAGAATCTTGCCATCGGCTTTCAAGGGGATATCACCATCTTGGAAGCCAATCTCATGGGCGCTGTCGCAATACATCATACCTTGAGTTGCGTCGGCGAATTTCACGTATTTCTCACCCACGCTGTAGGCGATGCCGGCATAGATGACAACGGCCAGCAGGAAGTTGAACATCACGCCGCCCAGCATGATGAGCAGGCGCTGCCATGCAGGCTTGCTGCGGAACTCGTAGGGCTTGGCGGGCTCTTTCAGCGCCTCGGTGTTCATCGATTCGTCAACCATGCCGCTGATGGCACAATAGCCACCCAACGGCAACCAACCGATGCCATACTCGGTGGCACGCCACGACTTCTTGTTTTCGTTGGGGTCATTATCACCAGCAACTGCCATTTCATTGCCATGCGAGAACCATTTCAGGTACTTGCCGGGTTTCCACTTGGCGATGGTGAGCCAGGGATTGAAGAAAAGATAGAATTTTTCTACCCATACTCCGAAAATGCGGGCAAAGAAGTAGTGACCAAATTCATGTATCATCACCAGAATGCCCAGAGAAAGAATAAGTTCAAGGGCTTTAATCCAAAAAGTAGTGCTCATTATTTAGTTAGTCTCTTTTACTTAATAAGTTCTTCGACAATGCGAGAGGCATAATCGCGTGCTGCTTTGTTGCTGGCCACAAGGTCTTCATAATGCGGACGCCCGATGTGAGGAGCCTGCTCCATTGTCTTGTCAATGATGGTATAAATGTCGGTAAAACGGATTTTGTCTTGAAGGAATGCCGCTACGGCGATTTCGTTAGCAGCATTCATCACACAAGGAGCGGTGCCACCGGCGCGGGCTGCAGCATAAGCGGTATTCAACAAGGGGAATTTGTCGAAGTCGGGACGCTCAAACGTCAGTGTCGCAAAATCCTCAATGGACATCTTGCGGCAGTCACTCGCCAGGCGGCGGTCGGGCAAGCCCAGGGCGTAGCGGATGGGAAGGTGCATGTCGGGCAAACCCAGTTGCGCCTTGACCGAACCGTCCTTGAAGGCGACCATCGAGTGGACGATGCTCTGCGGATGCACCAGAATCTCAATATCTCCAGGCTCCACGCCGAACAGCCACCGCGCCTCGATCATCTCAAACCCCTTGTTCATCATCGTCGCCGAGTCGATAGTGATTTTAGCGCCCATCGACCAGTTGGGATGCTTGAGGGCATCGGCAGCCGTGACACGCGACAGTTCCTCTTTGGGCATGGTGCGGAATGGTCCGCCCGAAGCTGTCAGCAGCAGTTTGTCAACATCCTCGTGACGTTCACCCACCAGGCATTGGTAGAAGGCGCCATGCTCGCTGTCAACGGGGTAGAGCACACTGTCGGAATTGCGCAGCAGGCTCTCGATGAGTTCGCCGGCGACGACTAGGGTCTCTTTGTTTGCCAGAGCGATGCGTTTGCCGGCGCCAATAGCGGCGATTGTCGATTCCAGGCCACTATAGCCCACCATCGCTGTCACCACTGTGTCAATCTCGGGCATGGTCACCGCTTGAGCGATAGCAGCGCTACCGGTAGCCACGACGATTTCGGTACCTTCTAAAGCGTCACGCACATACTCATAGTACTGTTCATCGGCGATGATAACCATGTGCGGTCGCATGAGACGGGCCTGAGCAATCAGCAAGTCAGCACTGCTGCGTGCCACCAGGAGCCAAGCCTGGAACAGGTCGGGGTACTCGGCAATGATATCGAGTGTCTGACGCCCGATTGAGCCCGTGCTGCCCAAAACAGCGATATTTCGTCTTGTTTCTCTCATACTTTTTTGTTACAAACTGCGAAGATACAGCATTTTTCCTTCACGGCAAGCAACGAAAAACATATTTTTAGAGTTCTACGGCCATTGTTTTCGTTTTTTCACTCTTTTCACCTTTTCCACCCTTTCCACTATATACGTGACTTTCCACAAATTTCCACCCCGCAGCGGAAACACACGCACATGTGAACGGGGTGGAAAAAGTGGAAAATGGAAGAAGATGCCCCATCTGGGCGATAGTCATCCATCTCGTCACTATCGCCCGCAACTGGAGTACTTTGTTGGTTGTATCATTTAAATGAATCTTACGATAACATACCATTTTTCACTTTTCCACTGTTTTCACAAATATATATTAAAAGTGAAAAAGGTGGAAAAGTGGAAAACGGCTGAATGAGGTGTGACTAAAGCGTTTGGAGGGAATAGTGTTTGCCATCGCTGCTCGACAGCACCCCTTGTTCCTTGGCGCTGTTTAACAATTCATAGGCTCTGGTTTTTCCAACTCCTAGCTTAGTCTGTATCAGGTTGAGCACATCGCTGGTTCGCAGAGGCATGGAGAAACCCTCATAGCATATTGCCATCTTTTCATGCAACTTGGCCTTGTCCTCCTGTACCTTCAGTTCCAATTGCAGCTGGCGGTCAATCGCAGCGTCCATGGGCACGGCATTGTCATCGAGCTTGAAGCAGATATCACCGCAGTTGCGGTGGCGGCTGAAGCTGTGCTTCACCTCAAACACGGTATCGTGCTTCTCGACGTTGAACACGTCGCTGCACTTCTGATAAAGCAAGGTGCCCAGGTGGCCCTTCATGTTCTTGTCCATGCTGCTCTTGTTCTGATGCATGACCACGACGATGCAGCATTTGTGCTCGTTGGCCATCGCCGCCAGCTTGTTGACAATGTCCTGGCTCTCGATCACGTCGTTGTAATTGTAGATCAGGTCGGCAATGCCGTCGATGACGACCAAGTCAGGACGCTCGTGCGAGACGGCATAGCTGATGACATCATAACGGGAGGGTTCCGAGTCACTGCCAATGCCTGCCGGCAGCAAGCATGCCACCCTGTAGTCGTCGTGACGGCTCAGGGGCGACATCGCATCGATGGTCTTTTGGACACGCTGGGTGTCGCTGTCCGACTGCTCGGTGTCAAAGAACAGTGCCCGCCCGGTCTCCTTCAGGCTGCGGCAATTCACGAAATGGTCGCTACCCATGAAGATGGCAGTCAAGATGTCGCAGAAGAAGGTCTTGCCGTTCTTCCACTTGGCGCTCACGGCCACCAGATTGCCCTTGGGCATCGTGGGCACACCACCAATCTCGATGAGGTAGTCTGGTTCGGGATACTCAACGTTGCGTTCGATGAAGTAAGGCTTCATGAACTCGTTGTACTCTTCGTTGAGTATCTCTTCGGGAGAGAGTTCTGCTTGACGACGAATCTCGTCAAGGATTTCAGTTGTGTTACTACTCATGGTACATAAAAGAATTTAATGGTTAAAAAAACGAATACCTGGCGAGCCGCTTATCATCAGCTTGGGCCAATGACTGGAGACTTGCCGCTGCAAAGTTACAACCTCTATACCTCGAAATCCAAATTTTTTCTCAAAATAATTTGCAAAATACCAATTTTTACACGATTATTCACCGAAAATAGTTGGTTATTTTACTATTTTTTCCACTCTTTCCACCCATTCCACTATATACGCGTCTTTCCACCAATTTTCCATCCCGCAGTGGAAAACACACGCACAGGTGAACGGGGTGGAAAAGGTGGAAAACACCGACGAATCAGGTCGTGGAGACCCATCAACAGCAGCATCCGCACACCCATCGGTCACAGGTATGCGGATGCCGCACTAATCTCTAATCTCTAATCGCTAATCAGCGAGCTTAATTCACACCCAGGTCTTTGAGGGTGCGCGGTGCGGGAGTCTTGGGCATGGGCTTGCGGTCCTTGAGCTGCTCAAGAATGACCTCAATGGCCTTGTCCAGCTGCTGGTCGATGCCGTTGAACTCCATGACGGGATCATTGTCAACGATGATGTCGGGATCCACACCGTGATTCTCGACAATCCAGTTGCCACGGGTGTCGTAGTTGGTGAAGAAGGGCACGCGGATGTCGGTGCCGTCCATGTAGGGCAGCGAGCCGCTGATGCCCACGATACCACCCCACGAGCGAGTACCGATGACGGGACCAATCTTGTTCTCCTTGAAACTCCAGGGGAACAAATCACCATCACTGGCGCTGTACTTGTTCACCAGCAGCACCTTGGGACCGACGAGGGTGCGCTCGGGCGTTGTGCCGTTGTGGTTGCTGCCACGGTACATGGTCAAGCGATAAGGCTGACGAAGCAGTCGCTCAATCACCATCGGGGAGATATTGCCACCACCGTTGCCACGGTCATCGATGATGAGAGCCTCTTTGTCGGTTTGAGCAAAAAAGTAACGCGAGAACTCACGCAAGCCCTCAGGTCCCATGTCGGGAATGTAGACATAGCCCACGCGACCACCGGTCTTCTCGCTCACATAGTCGATATTGTGCTGCACCCACTCATAGTGGTAGAGCGGGTATTCGTCCTGGATGGGTTTCACGACAACCTTGCGGTCACCGTTAATGGTCAATTCTGTCATTACGTCGGCCTTGTCGCGCAACAAGGCATAGAAGTTGGTCACACCCTGGGCTGACACACCGTCAACGGCAGTGATGACATCACCCACCTTGATGTTCATGCCCGGCTCGAGTAACGGGGAACGCAATGATTCGCGATCTGGAGCGCCTTTTAAAATCTTGGTGATTTTATAACCATTAGTAACCTGTTCCAATTCGGCGCCGAGCATACCGATGTGGTGCTCGTCGGCCTGAATGTGGTCGCCACCGTCAACATAGGCGTGACCCACAGCCAGCTCACCAATCATGCCGCCAATGACATAGGTCAAATCAAGACGGTTCTTGACATAAGGCAGCAGGGCGGCATACTTGTCGTGCATTGCTTGCCAGTCCACGCCATGCATGTTCTCGAGATAGAAGCCATCGCGATAGGCGCGCCAAGCCTCGTTGAAAATCTGATTCCACTCCTGCTCATAGTTCACTGTGGCAATCATGTCATCAAGATTGACTGCCTCGCTGAGGTCGGCCTTGCGAGGGGTGAGGGGAGCGATATAGAGCTCTTCTCCTTTGAGGAAGAGTGCAGTCTTCTGGTCGGCCGAAGGCATCATATAGGCCCTGTCGGCAACCACCTCGTCCTTTTGCTCTTCGAAATCAAAGACACGCACACTGCCACGGCCACTGTACCACAAGTGGCTTCCGTCGCAAACGAAATTGCCGTAACTGCCAGTGCCTACGGGCACCTTGACGATGCGGTCGGCTATGCCGTCAATATCGATGCGAACAGCGTTCTCATCAGCCTGGGCTTTGCCCTTACCGCCCTTCTTACTCTTGGGCTCATCCTTCGGAGCATCCTTGGGGTTGTCGCCGCCAGCGTTCACTTTGTCATCTTTGGGGAGGAATGGCGAGGGGGTGTCCTTGGAGAGCATCACCAGATAGATGCCTTCCATATCGCGGTAGGCAAAGTTCCACTCGATGCTGCTGTAGACGGGATTGAAATCGCGAGCCGAGGCAAAGATGAGATACTTGCCGTCGCTGCTGAATTCTGGTGCGTTACTCTCATACCAGCGGTCGGTCACAGGATATTCCTTGCCCTCGGCAATGTTATAGAGATAAACCACGCTGTACTCATTGGTTCCCATGCGGGAATAGGTGAGCCATTTGCCATCGGGTGAGAAACTGGGCGTGGGAATTTCGCCCATCTCGTCCTGCAGCAGCGTTTGCTTGGTCTGGGTCTTGACATTGACAAGCACCATTCGGTTCTTGCGGTCGGTATAGACAATCTTGCTGCCGTCGGGGCTCCACACCAGGTCGCGGATATAGGTATCGTTATCCTTGGTCAACTGGATGGCCTTATCGCTGTCCACTGGGCGCATCCAAATCTCGGTCTCGCCGGTCTGGTCGCTGATGTAGGCGATGTTCTTGCCGTCGGGGCTCCAAGCCGCGTCACGCTCGTGAACGCCAGGAGTGTGGGTGATATTACGGGTCACGCCATGCTTGGCGGGAACATCGAACACTTCGCCACGGGCGCTGATAGCGATGCGGCTGCCGTCAGGGGCCAAGCTGCCACCGCGCAGATCGTCCTTCACCTTGCGCTGCTCCTCGCGTGCGAAGTTGTTCTCGCTGTTAAGATAGACTGTGATTTTCTCACTGTGTTTGGTAGCGGGGTCAAGCACATAGAGGTAACCGCCGTTTTCAAAGACGATCTTGCCACCGCCACAGTTGGCAAACTTCACATCATATTCGGTGAAGTCGGTCACCTTTTGCGTCGTTGCCGTGCGGGTGTTATAGACAAAGATGTTCATGCGGTTGTCGCGGTCACTCATGAAGTAGATTTCGTCTCCAATCCACATCGGGTCAATGTCCTGGGCAATATTGTTCGTGATGTTGGTCACGGTCTTGGCCTGCGTATCATAAATCCAGATGTCGTCGGCCATACCGCCCTTATAATATTTCCAAGTGCGGAACTCGCGGAAGACACGGTTATAGGCCATCTTGGTGCCGTCGGCATTGTAAGAGCAGAAACCGCCTTCGGGCAACGGCAGTTGCCGAGACATGCCTCCGTCAATGGGAGCACACCACAGTTTACCGTCAAAACTGTCACTGATGCGGTTGCGGTAAATCACACCCTTGCCATCAGGAGTCCAGGTCATGGTGATGTTGTTGGGACCCATGCGGTCGCCCCAATCATCACGGGGGTTGCTGGCCGTGAACGTGATGCGCTTGGGCTCTCCGCCCTGAGCAGGCATGACATACACCTCGGTGTTGCCGTCATACTGACCAGTGAAAGCGATGGTGCGTCCATCGGGGCTGAAACGAGCAAAGGCTTCATAACCCTTGTGGGAGGTTAATTTGCGCGCCGTGCCACCGGTAATGGGCACAGTGTAGATGTCACCAGCATAGCTGAATGCCACTTCGCTACCGTTAGTGCCGGGGAAGCGCAGCAAGCGCCCCTCATCGGCTTGGCTGGTCATCGCGACTGTGGCGATAGCCGCCAGTAGAAAGAATTTTGTCTTCATTGTTGTTTATAGATATGGTTAAAGGTAATAATCTGTTATATTAGCGCTACCGCTTAATGATCCTCGCATGGAAGAGCTGACACGGCGTGAAAGCCTTGGGTAGTCTGATTTGAGTGAACGTGATGGTATTCTCGCCCTTGAGCAGCTTCACATTCACCATGTTGCTGTAGGCCAGCCCGTTGATGTTGAGTTCTCCATAACTGGTCATCACCAATGTTCCCATCCTGTGACCGTTGACCTCCACCTCGCGCACATCGAGCGTGCCTGTAGGGTGGTAGCCCACATCCAGGAGATAGTCACCGCCTTGGGCCACTGTCACATTTATTGATGTGTGGCCACCCACGCTGTCGGGCAAGAATGCGGTCTGTGGGGTGAGATGAAAATCCAGGTGGGGTTTGGACATATACCCGTGAATATATTTCCCTGCGATTTCGACGGAATACTCGGTGAAACCGTCTACTTCGGGGAGCGCAAATACCGAATCATTGATGGCGCTTAATGAGCCATTGGTTGACAAACGGTAAGCCAAACCAGGAACAAAGTCCACGATGTGGCCGCTGTCACGGGTCCACACCACAGTGGGGATGGGGGGCAAGATGACCTCATTGCGGTGAATTGTTACTTTATTGGATGAGCGCGTTCCTTCTTCCATTGAGATGACAATATGGTGATTGCCCTCAACATCACAAGGGATAAATGAACTCTCCAACAGTTTTCCGTTATCAGATATCGACTTGATTTCATTGCCTTGACCTTTAACCGTGATATCCAACACGGCCCGACGGTAGTTAAGTCCTTTCAACGACTTGGTACCCGGCATGCCTGTGGGGACCGTCGGCGAGAATTCAATGCCCTCGGGCGTGAAATTCATTCCTAACAGCACGCGGATAATCATCGCAATATCAGATGCACTGGTGCCCAATTCATCAATATTGATGCCGTGAATGTGGATGCCGCGAGATTGATAGAGCGCCTGGGCACGGTAGAGCGCCCCGAGGCCGCGTCGCAGGGCATTCTCGTTGCGAGTGTAAGCCGCTGCAAGATTCCACATGGCTTGGGTGGTAGCCCATGAGGAATTGACAAAATAGGGCTCAATGGGCGTGGAAGCTGGGTAGGTGACATTGACACCGAAGTCCGAGACTGGCGTGTTGGCAATCAGATTCTCGGCACGGTCATCGTCGGCGATGCCCCACAAGGCGCACATCGCCTGTGAGGTGTTATCGGTCAACGGTGCTTGACGCGGCACAGCCACGCCATACAGGAACGAAGAGTAAAAACCCTGATCCTCGTTCCACAGGTGCTGGTTGATGGCATCCTTAATGCGCTGGGCATCCTTCTGATAATCGTTCTCAAAACCAAGTTCTTCGGCCATTTCACCAAGAATCGCATAAGCGTTCCCCGTCAAGATATTGTTGCCCAGTGACATGCAAGCAAACAGGTCATTATAGCCCATCCACGTCATGCGCCGCGGCCCCAGAGGTCGGGCTGACGTATAGCCAGCACCGTGTACAAGGCCGGTACTTTGGTCCAACAGCACCTTGCTGTTGATATTCAGTGTCTTCTTGATAACGTGATAACAATAGGCGAGCCATTGGCGGTCGCCCGTGACCTTATAGACTTCCCATGCTGCTGTTGACCAGCCGATGTGATCGTTCACCACGGGCCATTGCCCCTCGCGTTGCATGATGATGCTGTCACGGTCCACCATCGTCTTGAGGGTAGACATGGCCTGATGGGGTTTGAGGCATGCCAATGACAGGTAAATGGCACAGTATAAACGACTATAGTTGTGAGTGGCGACAAAATTGCCATTCTTGTCTATGCCATCAGCAACACCCTCGGCCGACATCTCATACAGCATGTCTATCAACGGCTGTCCGCAGATGAATTCGGGCATCATCGTGGGGCGGGTTTTACGCTTTCGCCAGGGCTTTCCCTGCACAAACCGAACTTCCAACGAATCGATGTTGCCATACAGCGAATCCAAGCGGGCAAGTGGCAGGTTAGAGGCGATGCGGTCCATCGATTCAGGTATCCAAGCAATAATCGTGTCCTCGATAATACTGTCACCTGTGAGCGTGAAGAGTTCATTCTGTACAATCGCCTGATTGCTCATTTCCTTGTCTCGGGAACAAGCAAACAACAACAGGCTCACAGCAAGCACTGCAAGCACGCTACACTTTCCAAGCAATCTCTTATCGCTCATATTTCCCCGCAAAGATATAAAAAGGCAAACGTTAATACAAAGCAATTATTATTTTTTTTGCTTGCCATTGTGTTCGGCTTGCACTAACTTTGCAGCGCGATGAAATGGCCGGAAAAACATATTCTTTGTTTGATGACGTTCCTGTGGGTGGCGTTATCAGCTGCAGGACAACAGGCTGCCGTGACCCAAATCACCGGATTGGTGCGCGATTCGCTCACCCGTGAGGGCATCGCCCTTGCTTCGGTCTCGCTAGTGGGCACCAGCGAAGGAACCCTTGCTGATGAGCGTGGCGGTTTCATCATCAATTCACGATCTCACTTCACCAAGTTGCGCGTCACTGCCATGGGCTACACGCCCCGTGAGATGGACATCAAGCCGGGGCAGGGGAATGTTGTGCTCGTTGACATGGTGCCCACCGGGGTGCAACTGGGCGAGGTGGTCGTGCGCAAGGGCAAAGAAAAATACAGCAAAAAGAATAACCCGGCAGTCGAAATGATCAAGCGGCTGCGCGAACGGCGCGACGATAATGATCCGAGGCGCTTTCCCCATTACGATTACACCCAGTATGAACGCATGATGCTGGGATTCGGCGATTTGGACGAATTGATGAAGGATCCCGAGCAGCAGAGTTGGATTGAACAGTATGCCGACACGTCATTGCTCACAGGCAAGCGTATCCTGCCTTTCTCAATCAAGGAGACCGTCGCACGCGATCATTACAGCGACGCAGGCCACAAGCAGGTCATCCTGGGCACCCGCAGCGCTGGCATTGACGAACGCATTGACCAGGAGAACATCAAAAAGGTGCTTGATGACTTCATGGGCGAGATTGACATTTTTCAGAACGATGTGACGCTGCTCACCAATCGCTTTGTCAGCCCGTTGTCGCGCATCGCCGTGGATTTCTACAAATTCTACCTCAACGATACGGTCATGGTCGACGGTGAGCGGTGTGCCGTGTTGAGTTTTGTGCCCTTCACACCTCAGACATTCGGCTTCTTGGGGCGCCTCTATGTCTCCCTCGAAGATACCACCATGTTTATTAAACGCGTGTCAATGGGGGTGCCCCACGACATCAACCTGAACTATGTGGAGCGCATGAGCGTTTTGCAGGATTTTGAACGGGCTCCCAACGGGTCTCGTCTCAAAACCAACGAGCACATCGAGGTAAGCATGAAGCTACTGCCTGGGCTGCCCTTGGTGTTTGCCCGCCGCGAGAGCAGCTACCGCAATCACAACTTCGAGCGCCCCGAGGGTGGAGTGTTCAACTTTGCGGGTGAGAGACGTGAGGAGGGTAGCGCCGCATTTATGCCCGACGAGTTCTGGCATGAGTACCGGCCGGCGCAGGTGCGCACGACTACCGCCACGATGCAGAACCTGATGAAACGCTTGCGTGGCTCCAAGCTATTCTATTGGGCCGAGCAGTTCATCGTGGTCATGGTCAACGGCTATCTCCCCACAGCACGGGTGAGCCGAATAGACATCGGTCCGCTCAACACCATGGTCAGCGGCAATGCAATGGAGGGGATGCGCCTGCGTCTGGGTGCTGTGACCAACGTCAACTTGAGCCGCCACTGGTTTGCCCGAGGGTATGTCGCCTATGGATTCAAAGACAAGAAACTCAAATACATGGGGTCGCTGGAGTATTCCTTCACGCCCAAGAAAAAGCAGGATAAGGAATTCCCCATCCACAGTTTACAACTGTCCCACCGCTATGATGTGGACAGGCTGGCCCAACATTATTTATATACCAATGCCGACAATATGTTCCTATCGTTCAAGCGACACAAGGATACAAGGATTCAATACTTGCGCACGTCACGTCTGGAGTACCGCCACGAGTGGTATAACCATTTCTCCATTACTCTGGGCTTTGAGCACAACATCCACGAGGGCACACAGTATGTTCCTTTCGTCTATGCCGATGGCTCATCACGACATCGTTACACACAAGCCGGTTTCACGGCACAACTGCGGTTCGCTCCCGGTGAGACATTCTATCAGACGCGTTCTCATCGCATCCCCATCAACATGGATGCTCCCATCATCACGCTCAATCACACCTATATGCCCAAAGGATTCATGGGCAGCCTGCACGAGGTGAACAAGACCGAACTGGGATTGCAGAAGCGTTTCTGGTTCTCGGCTTTTGGTTATGCCGACGTAATCGTCAGGGGAGAGAAGGTGTGGAGCCAAGTCGCTTATCCCGACCTGCTGATGCCCAACGTCAACCTTTCTTACACCATCCAGCCCGAGAGTTTCACTCTGATGAAGCCCATGGAGTTCATCAACGACCAGGCCCTGTCATGGGACCTTACCTACTGGGGTAATGGCATACTGATGAACCGCTTGCCCTTGATCAAGAAACTGCGGTTGCGCGAGGTCCTCACCCTGCGTGGCTTGTGGGGCAGCCTGAGCGACAAGAACAACCCCGCAAAGAGCAATGACATCTTCCAATTCCCGGCTGATGCCCTGTGTCAGCCCATGGGAGACAAGCCTTATATGGAAGCTGGGGTGGGCCTTGACAACATCCTAACAGTGCTGCGTGTTGACTATGTGTGGCGCATCAACTACCGCGACCACGCCGGCACCGACCGCCAGGGCGTCCGCATCCAACTCCACTTCAACTTCTGATACCCTGTTTTAGGGAATCTTTCCTTTCTTGTTAATAACTTTTTTTTCGTGAATGGGATATTTGGTGTAATTTTACAATCCCTATCTGTAACTCAAAAAAAGACCTGATAAAATGATACCTTTTGTACACTTGCATGTGCATTCACAATATTCCATCCTTGACGGCATGGCGCCTGTCAAGTCGCTTGTTGACAAGGCAATAAGCGACGGGATGCGTGGCATGGCAATAACCGATCACGGCAACATGTATGGCATCAAGGAATTTCACGATTATGTCTCCAAGTTGAACAAGAAACGTGGTGATGACGAGAAATTCAAGCCCATCTTCGGCTGTGAGGTATATGTCGCCAAGCAGGACCGTCACGAGCACCTTGACAAGCGCGACATCGGATATCACCTGATTCTGCTGGCCAAGAACCTGCAGGGTTACAAGAACCTCATCAAGATCGTGTCGCACGCTTGGACCGAGGGATTCTACTCCCATCCTCGCACCGACCACAGCGAGCTGGAGAAATATCACGAAGGAATTATCTGCTGTTCGGCATGCCTGGGTGGTGAAGTGCCACAACTCATCATGGGTGGGCAGATGAATCAAGCTCGCGAAACCATAAAGTGGTTCAAGGACGTGTTCGGTGAAGACTATTATCTGGAGCTGCAACGACACAAAGCCACTGTCGCCCGTGCCAATCACGACACCTATGAGAAACAGTGTCTGGTGAATGATGCGCTCATTCAGTTTGCCAAGGAGTTGGACATCAAGCTCATCTGCACCAACGATTCTCACTTTGTGAATGAGGAGGATGCCGATGCTCATGAGCGACTCATCTGCCTCTCCACAGGCAGGAAACTCACCGATGAGAATCTGATGCTCTACAGCAAGCAGGAGTGGTTCAAGACCCAGGAAGAGATGAACGAGGTGTTTGCCGACATTCCCGAGGCCTTGCAGAACACTAATGAGATTCTTGATAAAGTTGAAATCTACAGCATTGATCACGGTCCCATCCTGCCTGATTTCCCGCTTCCTGAAGGTTTCAAGGACGAGGACGAGTATCTGCGCTACCTGGTCTATGAGGGTGCCAAGGAACGTTGGCCCAATCTCACCGACGAGCAGCGCGAGCGCCTTGACTTTGAGTTGGATACCATCAAAAACATGGGATTTCCTGGCTACTTCCTCATCGTTCAGGACTACATCAGGATGGCTCCCAAGCTGGGCTGTTCAGTGGGACCCGGTCGTGGTTCGGCTGCAGGTTCGGCCGTGGCCTACTGCCTGGGCATCACCAAAATTGACCCGTTGAAATATGATTTGCTGTTCGAGCGCTTCTTGAATCCCGACCGCATCTCATTGCCCGATATCGACACCGACTTTGACGATGACGGGCGTGCCGCTGTGCTCAACTATGTGACCGAGAAATATGGTGCCGAGAAGGTAGCTCACATTGTGACCTATGGCACCATGGCGGCCAAGAGTGCCATTAAAGATGTTGCCCGTGTCGAGGACTTGCCGTTGCCCGAGAGCAACCGTCTTGCAAAGTTCATTCCGTCCTCGCCCAACGAGATGCCCGAAAAAGAGCCTGGCAAGAAATATAAGATCACGGTGAAGAATTGCCTGGAGTGCTTCCCTGAGTTCCGTCAAGAACTCGAGAACGAGGATCCCAGGGTGGTCGAGACCATCCGTTTTGCCGAGAAACTGGAGGGCAGCGTGCGCAGCACCGGCGTGCATGCCTGCGGCGTGATCATCGGCCGTGACGACATCACCGACTGGGTGCCCGTGAGCACCGCCACCGACAGCGATGGCGAGAAGATCATCGTGACCCAGTATGAGGGAGGTGTCATCGAGAGCACCGGCTTGATTAAGATGGACTTCCTGGGACTGAAAAACCTTTCCATCATCAACGAAGCTCTTGCCAACATCAAGCTCAATCACGGCATCGACATCGATATTGAGAAAATACCGATTGATGACCCCAAGACCTATGAGCTCTACTGCAAAGGACAGACGTCTGGAACCTTCCAGTTCGAGTCGGCCGGTATGCAGAAGTATCTCATCGAGCTGCATCCTTCCTGTTTCGAGGACTTGATTGCCATGAACGCCCTCTACCGTCCAGGTCCCATGGACTACATCCCGCAGTTCATCAGGCGCAAACATGGCGATGAGCCCATCGAATATGATATTCCCTGCATGGAGCAATACCTCAAGGAGACCTACGGAATCACGGTCTATCAGGAGCAAGTCATGTTGTTGTCAAGGCAGTTGGCAGGCTTCACTCGTGGCCAAAGCGACACGCTGCGCAAGGCTATGGGTAAGAAACAAATCGATAAGATGAACGAGCTTGAGGCTTTGTTCTATGAAGGCGGTGAGAAAAACGGCCATGACAAGAAAGTGCTGAACAAGATTTGGGAAGACTGGAAAAAGTTCGCTTCCTACGCGTTCAACAAATCACACGCCACCTGCTACAGCTGGGTTGCCTACCAGACAGCCTATCTCAAGGCGAACTATCCCAGCGAATACATGGCAGCCGTGCTGAGCAGCAACCTCAACGATGTGGACAAACTATCAAAATACATGGACGAGTGCCGTGCCATGGGCATCGAGGTGCTGGGACCCAACATCAACGAGAGTTACAAAAACTTCAGCGCCACCAAGGATGGACGCATCCGCTTTGGACTTGCAGGCATCAAGGGTGTGGGCGTGGGTTGCGTGGACTCAATCATCGAGCAGCGTGAAAAGGATGGCCCCTTCAAGGACATTTTTGACTTTGTGCAGCGCATTGACCAGCGCGCCTGCAACCGCAAGGCCCTGGAGTCGATGGCTCTTGCAGGCGCTTTCGACGATTTCAAGGAAATCAAGCGCGAGGACTTCTTTGAGGTGAATGCCCGCAACGAATCGTTCAGCGAGATACTGATGAGATTCGGACAGCGTTACCAAGCCAGCCTGCAGGAAATGCAGAATTCGCTGTTCGGTGCCCTGGGCGGGGTGGAGGTGGCCACACCTGTCATTCCTCAAGCCGAGCCATGGTCGGAACTGGAACGCCTGAACCGTGAACGTGAACTCGTGGGCATGTACCTGTCGGCCCATCCCCTCGACCCCTATTACATGGAGGTGACCTACGGCTGCGACACCCCGCTTGCCGAGGTGAAGAACAGAGCCAATGAAGTAAACAAAGAAATCACCATGGGAGGACTGGTGGTGGATTTCCAGACTCGCATGGGCAAGAAAGGGCAGTTCGGCATCCTCAAGATTGAAGATTACTCGGGTTCGTTCGAATTCATGCTCTTTGGCAACAAGTTCGTGGATTACCAGAAGTTTGGCGTTCTTGGTCTTGCCATCGTGGTGAGGGGTGCCTATGAGAAAGGCTATCGCGACACCGACCCGGTGCGCTTCAACCTGCATTCAATCGACCTGCTCGAGAACCTCAAGGGCAAGATGGTGAAGAATCTTGTCATCTCGTTGACAGACAATGAGCTGAATAGTGTGGATTTCTTGAAACAATATATCGGCGCCGATGGCGATAACCGTTGCGACCTCTACTTCCGCATGCGTGATCACATCAGCGGCAATTATGTCATGTTGCGTTCCAAGGACCCAATTGCCGTGGACAAACGGTTGCTGGAATCGCTGCAAGAGGCAAGAATTAAATTCAAAATCAATGCACGAGTGTAACTGGCATTGAATTTGCAACAAGGCTTATTCGTGAAATAAATACTATAATCATTAACTCATTCAAAACTATCAAGCAATGGCTACTGTAATTAATGACGCTAACTACAAGAGTTTTTTGGAATCGGGTAAACCCGTTGTGATTGACTTCTGGGCACCGTGGTGCGGTCCCTGCCGCAGCATCGCTCCCATTGTTGAGGAAGTGGCTGAAGCCTACGAGGGCCGCGCTGTCATCGGCAAATACAATGTTGACGACGACACCGACCTGGGCGTGGAATTCGGCATTCGCAACATTCCCACGCTGCTGTTCTTTAACAAGGAGGGTCAGATGGTAGACAAGCATGTGGGCACCATCACCCGTGACGCGCTGACCGCCAAAATCGACGCTCTGCTGTAATCATTCCAGAACATACTCACAAAAAATGAGCAGACTTCTCATTGAATTGAGGGTCTGCTCGTTTTTTCTACCTGATTCTACTGTTATACTGTACGGCTAGGATGGTCGCCTCTTGACCAGTCAATGTGGTAACCGATGGTTGCCAATTCATCGGTAAGAGCCTTTATCCCTTGGGCTGACTCTGCCCCAAGTGCCGCCTTGTTGTCATAGAGGGCATAGAAGGCTCGGCTGTCCTTAGGGGAGAGGTTGGGCATAACCACGTTGGCGCCCGCCAGAATGCCACGCAATCGGCCATCGGGTGACAATGTGGCCATGGCTGTGGTGCTGGGAATGAGTGCCTGAGGCAAAGCTAAACGCAAAATGGCATATAGCCGCGCTGTCATATCAACCGAGCCAGCCGGGAAACGGCCAAAAGGTGTGTCGTGTTGAGGAATGAAGGGGCCGATGCCGATCATGTGAGGCTTGAAACTGATGAGATATTGAATGTCCTCGACAATGCTGCTCAAGGTCTGGAATGGAGCACCCACCATGATGCCGGCACCCACCTGATAACCAGTTTCCTTGAGCCAATCTAGGCACTGCAAGCGGTGAACAATTGTCATACTGGCAGGGTGCAGCAGGCTGTAGAGCCTCTCGTTGTGGGTCTCGTGCCGCAACAAGTAACGGTCGGCTCCCGCCCGATGCCACAGCTCGTAAGTCTCTCGCGGATGCTCTCCTAGAGATAAAGTGATAGCACAATCGGGCCAAGTCTGCCTGATGTCTGAAATGATATCAGCAATCCATTGTGACCGTTCTTCTCCCCATTCACCGCCTTGCATCACAAACGTGCGGAAACCAAGCTGATAGCCTTGTTCACAGCAAGCCATTACCTGGTCACGGGTGAGCGTGTAGCGTGGCACATGACCGTTGCTGCGACGTATTCCACAGTAGAGGCAATCGTTGCGGCACACGTTAGACAACTCGATGAGACCACGCAAATAAATGCCGCGACCGAATTGGCGTTGAGAGACTTCACGGGCTTGGCTAATGAGATATTCCAAGTCTTGAGAATCGCGCATGGTGAGCAGCGCACGAATTCCTTCAGGCTCCAGCTCATGATTCTGCCGCAGTCTGTCAATCAGGCATTTCATCACTTGTCCAAATTACTGATGACCCTGGTGAGTTGTTCACCCAAACCGATGGTGTAACCTTGAGAACTGAATACCACACGATTAAAGGTGTCGGCAAGGATGAAGAGAGGCAACTGCCCATTGTTTTGGAGTTTCATTTCCTGGGCAATCTGATGGCGGATAGCACCGTCAACGTCCATGCCGTAAATAATGTTCTTGGGGAGTTTGCCGAAGTTTTCTTGACGGTACTTCTGGACTTCGGTCTCATTTTCAAAGAGCAGTAGCATCGGGCGACTCCATTTGTCAATGGCATCGCTCATCGCAGCAATATCGCGCATGGCATGGTTGGTGGGTTCCTGACCTACGCGCAAGATGCCCACGATGAAGTAGCCACGGCCTGTTTGGGAGAGAATGCTCACGGCATCGCCTGCCACAGGTCTTAACGCATTGTCCAACAGCTGGAATTTGGACTCGGAATTGAAATTGCCGATAATCGCCACAATATCATCACTCTGTCGCATGGTGAGATCGATGGTAGTGGTTTCGCCAGGCTTGACGGTGAAAATGCGATTGGCTACCAACACTTTGCCACTGGCTGCTCGAGTTCCGCTGGTGAGCATGTAGGTTCCGACATCAAGCGTCGTTCCGTTTTTGAACGTGTTGCTCCACGAAGAACCGTCCTCCAGGCCAGAGTCGCCCTCGTCATAGCTTAACAATTGTGTCGTGCCATCATCAAGAATGCGAGACAAGGAGAAGTGGTTGTAGTATTTCGGGTCATCAAGGGCTGGGGTGGGGGTGTAGCTCAGTTTGAGCGTACCCGTCTGAGCGTTTTTCTGCTCCACAGCCTCGAAGTTCACGTCTTGCCAGTCGCCACCACCAGTGCGATATTGCACTTTACCGGTGACGGGATCCATGCGTGAGTCAATATTGAGCGAACGGGCCAAATCCACAAAGAAGATGTCACGGCCACGGCCATCGGCAACCCTTGAGCGCCACACGCCCATCGGGGTCTGGGCAATGTGCAGGGCATTCTCCTCGGGGTGGAGAGAAATGTTGTCGCGCACCCAGGCAACCAGTTTTGACGGATCATCGCGGAATTGCGAAGCGGTTACTGCATCAAAGGCATCTTGCAGGGCGACCTTGAACGGCGAGGTAATCATTTCATACTCGACGCGTTGAGCTAGCTGGTTGCTGCGGGAATTGAACGCATCCTCAAGGATAGCCATTTTCACGTCTCGCATATCCTTGTCATTCAATCCTTTCAAGATGCCAAGCACACGATCCATATTGTAGCTGTGGTTGTTGATAAAATCAAGAACAGTTTTCCAGTTCCCTCGTGCCTTGACTAGGAAGTCGGCAGCAGGCGGGCACAATTCCCGGGCTTTGTCAACCGAGAGGAAAGTAGCCTCATAAGCCTTGCGGATGCTGTCTTCGCGTGCAAAGCGTGCTTTGTTGGCAGCCGCCATTTCTGAACTCACCTTTGGCATCACTGCATTCTCAACAGGGGGCACTATGTCAAAGGTCTCATAAGTCATAGCATCTTTCATGTTGATGTTCTTGTCAAGCAGGACATCCACCTCCACGTCCTTGCCGAATGACACCTTGCGGT
Organism: uncultured Bacteroidales bacterium; assembly: GCA_902784675.1. GTDB lineage: Bacteria > Bacteroidota > Bacteroidia > Bacteroidales > Muribaculaceae > Sodaliphilus. The sequence continues at coordinate 200,192 of CACZVR010000001.1, forward strand.
AGCCATACCAGCCGTCTTTGCTGACCCAAACGAGCATATCACCCTTACCGGCAGTCAAGGATGTTATTCCGTTATTGTCGGTATATTTGGTGGCAGCAGGGTAGAACTCAGCGTAATTGTAGATGCGGAATTCCACCTTAGCCCCTTTGGCAGGATTCCCTTCACGATCAAGGACACTCACTTGAACTGATGCCGTGGCTGCGTAGTTGCCGATGAGGTTGATCTCGGTGAAATTGCGGGTGCGTGACATTACTTCCTCGGGACCGTTGTAGTCGCCGAAGGCCCTTGTGTGCATCAGCAAAGCCCGTGAGGCAGGAGCATTGAACCAGCCCAAATCAAGCACCGCCTCGGGTTCACAAGCGCCCATGAAGTGCCATTTGCCGTCAGCCCAAGCCTCGACCCAGGCATGGTTATCGTCGGTGTGTGCCCAGCGGGGCGTATAGACCTGCCGTGCTGGAATGCCGATAGAACGCAGGGCTGCAACCGTGAACGTCGATTCCTCGCCACAACGCCCGATAGCCGTGTTCATGCAGGCTAGGGGAGAGAGGGTGCGGGCATCGCTGGGCTGATAGGTCACATGCTCATGGCACCAATGGTTGACCTCAAGAATCGCCTCTTCCATGCTCATGCCTGCCACACGGTCCTTCAGTTCCTTGAAAAAGAACGGACGCGACATGTCAAGCGCCTCATTATTGACTCGCAGGGGCAGCACGAAATGGTTGAACAACAAATCGGGCACCTTTTTGCCCCAGGGCATCTGCTCCCGAGCCTCGAAAGTGGCACGCACGTTCTCTAAGTGGAACTCGACCGGGTAATCGGTCACATCGGCCAATGGCATATAGGCATACAAGAACTGCAAAGCAGCCTTTTCCTGCTCGCTCACGTTCAAGCCCGACAAATCAGGAGTTCTCAACTGTTCGATAGTAGTGGCTCCTGTCCATAAAAACAGGGCCAACACGAACATCAGTGCAATTATCTTTTTCATTTCGGTTAACGGCAATTTTTCCACAAAAATAGACATTTTTATTTTTGTAACAAAGTGTAGCCCCAAAATGTGGAAATAATTCGCTAACTTTGCACTCCCAAACTGATAAACAATACATCTCGAATGAAGACGATACGCAATTTCTGCATTGTAGCTCACATTGACCACGGTAAAAGTACGCTTGCCGACCGACTGCTCGAGTTCACCAACACGGTGGCCGGAAAGGATATGCAGTCCCAGGTGCTGGATGACATGGACCTGGAACGCGAGCGCGGCATTACCATCAAGAGCCACGCTATCCAAATGGACTATGTGAAGGATGGCACGAAATACACCCTCAACCTGATTGACACTCCGGGACACGTGGATTTCTCCTACGAGGTATCACGCTCGATCGCGGCTTGTGAAGGTGCTCTGCTCGTGGTGGATGCCACCCAGGGCGTGCAGGCGCAAACCATCTCCAACCTCTACATGGCAATTGATAACGGCTTGGAAATCATTCCTGTCATCAACAAGATTGACATGGACAGTGCCCATCCCGACGAAGTGGAAGACGAGATTGTGGAGCTGCTGGGTTGTGACCCAAGTGATATCATCCGTTGCAGCGCACGCACCGGTGAAGGTGTACCCGCTATCCTCGATGCCATTGTGGACCGCGTTCCCGCTCCCGAGGGCGATCCCGATGCACCCTTGCAGGCGTTGATTTTTGACTCGGTGTTCAATTCTTTCCGCGGCATCATCGTGTATTTCAAGATTTTGAATGGTTCGATAGCTAAGGGTGATTTTGTAAAATTCGTCAACACCCAGAAGGAGTATAACGTGGACGAGTTGGGCGTGCTCAAACTGCGGCAGCAGCCCTGCGACCGCCTCTCGACAGGCAACGTGGGCTATATCATCTCGGGCATAAAGAACTCGACCGAGGTGAGGGTGGGTGACACCATCACGCATGTGCAGCAGCCCTGCGAAAAAGCCATCGAGGGTTTCCAAGAGGTGAAACCGATGGTGTTTGCCGGTGTCTATCCCATCGACCCCGAGGACTTCGAGAACCTGCGCGCCTCGCTGGAGAAACTCCAGCTCAACGATGCCGCCTTGACGTTCACACCCGAGTCGTCGGTGGCATTGGGCTTTGGTTTCCGTTGCGGCTTCCTGGGCCTGTTGCACATGGAGATTGTGCAGGAGCGCTTGAGCCGTGAGTTCAACATGGAGGTCATCACTACCGTGCCCAACGTTTCCTATAAGGTATATGACAAAAAAGGCAACCTCACCGAGGTGCACAACCCCGCAGGCTTGCCCGACATCGCCATCATCGAAAAGATAGAGGAACCTTACATCCGCGCTTCGATTATCACTCAAAGCGAGTTTATGGGCCCCATCATCACCCTGTGCTTGTCCAAGCGTGGCGAACTCGTCAAGCAGGAGTATATCTCAGGTAACCGTTTGGAATTGACCTTTGATATCCCCTTGGGCGAGATTGTGATTGACTTCTATGACAAGTTGAAGAGCATCAGCAAGGGCTATGCCTCGTTCGACTACTATATCAACGGCTACCGCGAGTCTAAGCTCATCAAGCTGGACATCCTGCTCAACGGCCAGCCCGTGGATGCCTTGAGCACGCTGACCCATGTTGACAATGCCGTGACTCTGGGTCGCCGCATGTGCGAGAAGCTCAAAGAACTGATTCCGCGCCAGCAGTATGACATCGCCATCCAGGCCGCAATCGGCGCTAAAATCATCGCACGCGAGACCGTGAAGCAGGTGCGCAAGGATGTGACAGCCAAGTGCTATGGTGGTGACGTGAGCCGCAAACGCAAACTCCTCGAGAAACAGAAGGCGGGCAAGAAGCGCATGAAGCAGATCGGTACCGTACAAGTGCCGCAGAAAGCCTTCCTCGCAGTCCTCAAACTCGACTAATCTCATTTATTGCAGTAACGACGGTGAATAACGACGAGCTGCAGCATATTGACCTTGATAACCCTGAATTCCAGGATGCTTGGGGTGTGATTCAAAATACCCATCGTTCGGTGTTTCTCACCGGCAAGGCGGGTACCGGCAAAAGCACGTTCCTCAAGTACATCTGCGCCAACACCAAGAAGAAATTTGTCGTGCTGGCTCCCACGGGCATCGCTGCGGTGAATGTGGGTGGCCAGACTCTGCACTCGTTTTTCAAGATTCCCTTCAAGCCGTTGCTGCCCGATGACCCCGATATCGGTAACATCAACAGGCTGCGCAAGATGCTGCGCTACACCAAGGAAAAGGTGACGCTCATCAAGGAGCTGGAGCTCATCATCATCGACGAGATCTCAATGGTCAGGGCCGACATCATCGACTTTGTGGACAGGGTGTTGCGGGTCTATTCAGGCAACATGCGAGAGCCTTTCGGCGGCAAGCAACTGCTGCTGGTGGGCGACATCTTTCAGCTCGAGCCGGTGGTGACCCACGACATGCGTGACATCCTGCGCCGCTATTACAAGAATTTCTTCTTTTTCAATGCACGGGCGTTTGAACTGATAAACCTTGTGGCCATTGAGTTGCGAAAGATTTACCGCCAGACCGACAGCCACTTCATCTCGATGCTGGACCGCGTGCGCATCAACCGCGCCACAGCAGCCGATATTGCAATGCTCAACCGCCGCTACAATCCCGACTATCAGGAGGTGAACGACAAAAACCTTGCTGTCACTCTCGCCACCCGCCGCGACACGGTGGATTCAATTAACGATGAGCACATGCAGGCACTGAAGACCCCGGAGTGCGCCTACGAGGGTGCTATAGAGGGCGATTTCCTCGAGAACAGCTTGCCAACGGCCCTCAATCTTGTGCTCAAAGTGGGTGCGCAGGTCATCTTTATCCGCAATGACAAGGAGGGACGTTGGTACAACGGCACCATCGGCAAGGTGACACGACTGGAAGATGCACGCGTCCATGTCATCCTCGAGAATGGCGAGGAGGTGGCTGTGTTGCCCGAGGTGTGGGAAAACATGCAGTACACTTATAATGAAAAGGAGAAAAAGGTAGAGGAGAAGGTGCTGGGCACATTCATGCAGATTCCCCTCAAACCCGCATGGGCACTCACGGTGCACAAGAGTCAGGGCCTGACGTTCAACCATGTGGTACTGGATTTTGTGGGTGGCGCATTCACAGGTGGGCAGACCTATGTGGCATTGTCACGATGCACCTCGCTCGAAGGCATCACCTTGCTCAAACCCTTGAGCGAGCGCGACATCATCGTCAGCATGGCCGTGGTGGACTTCAGTCGGCAGTTCAACAATCGTCAAATTATCAACGAGGCCATGGAACAAGAGCGAGCCAACATCCTGTACCGCAGGGCAATACACGCTTTTGACAACCATGAGTTTGAAGAGTGTGTCCGCTGTTTTGCTGAGGCCATGAAAATCAAGGACAACCTCCAAAATGAGGCTGTCAAACGACTGATATCCAGAAAATTAAACCGATTCAAGAAGCAACTGCGCACCATTGAGCGCTTGGAGGAAGTGATCGACAGTCAGCAGAAATTGCTTCGAGAATTAGCGCTTGAATACACCTCGATGGGCAACCAGGCACTTGCCATGGACGAGAGTGGGGTAGTGCGAGAGGGTAGTGCGGCCTATGGCAAACGCCTTGATGACATCGCTATCCGCTCGGCATTAGCCAACTACAATAAAGCCCTGCGCATTGCACCTGATTGCATCGAGGCTATGGTGGGCAAAGCACGCTTGTTCATGGCGATTGATCAGCTTGAGAGTTGCGAGGAACTGCTGAACCAAGCCATCGAGCATGACAAGAACAATTATCTTGCTCTCATGACGATGGGCGAGCTCATGGAACTCCTGAAGGATATACCCGAAGCGATTAAAACTTACAAGAAAGCATCAAAAGCCGACAAGAAACGACCTGAGCCCCATGAACGCTTGGAGACCATCTATGAGAAACTCGGATTGGATGACCTGGCAGATGAGGAACATGAAATTGCCGAACGTCTTCGTAAGGCGATTTACAAAGCTAAATCGTCATCAAAACGCAAAAAGAAGTGAATTCTCTTTTTTCCTCTTTTCTATTTTTTATTGTGTGCGCAGGGGAGACAAACTTATTTATTCGCGATGTCTTATTTTACATAATATTAATATTTATTTAATGTGGGGTATTTTAAGGAATATGTGAATCAAAACAAATATCAAGACAAAAAAAGCAATCCAATAACAACGATTTCAAGTCTAAAACAAGTAAAAAACTCCTGCAGGAATCAAAACGAAGAGAAATTTTTAATTCTCATCGAGTTAAGCCAGCAGAAAAATTCGTGAAACCGCGATGAATAAAATGATCTGCCCAGAATGCAGCAATCACATGGAAAGAGATCAGAAAAAATCAATCACGGATGGGAACACAGCAAATCCACATACGAATGAAGTAAAAGAAGTTGCTCTTCACTTGTCACATGGTGACACTTGCGCCAATCAGGGCTCGTCTTAAACTCACTTGCATGGTGTTTTCAATAAAAGACAGGCCTATAACCCGCAATGCCTATTCAAGACGATTAGCATTATTTGTAAAATATGCTGACAACAAGGTAATTGCTAAATATTGTTTGAATTGAAAATTTAAGTGATTTTGAGTCAAATTCAGGCATAATGCATGGTTTGTTGTCATGCAACTGACAAAATGACTTTATTATAAATTACTGATATGTAATTTTCAATCGTAAACTATTATATTTCAATATATTAATAACTATAATATAAACTTATTCTATAAATAAATTTTCTAGTTTAACTACTTTTTCTCAAGTGCGTGTGCTTATTTGGTCAAATTTTATTGGAATTTCAATAATCCTTGAAATGCGTTTTACTGATTTACAAGCAATTAAAATCCATATTTTATACTATTTCTTTATAATTAATTATAACTAAGGCATCCCCTACTCTATTATTACAAATTCAGACACATTGATGATAACTTTTGCCAAAACACCTTATTAAATTAATAAATTATTTATAATTTTGTTCGTTAGATAAAAACTTAACCGAAATTTATGCTAAAAACTTTGCTCAAACAAGTCAAGCAGTACAAGACGGCATCCCTGCTGGCGCCAGTCTTTATCATGCTTGAGGTTGTGCTGGACGTGCTCATTCCGTTTGTGACTGCCAAGTTGATTGACAATGGCATCACAGCAGGACACATGCCCAGCGTTTATAAATATGGCCTGATCATGGTTGTCATGGCGTTCTTGAGTATGATGGCTGCTATCATGGCAGGTAAATATGCTTCCTACGCCTCGTCGGGATTCGCTTGCAACTTGCGAGACGCGATGTATAAGAACATCCAGCGTTTTGCCTTCAGCGACATCGACAAGTACAGCACCTCGGGCCTGGTGACGCGCATGACCACCGATGTGACTAACTTGCAGAATGCCTACCAGCAGATTATCCGCACCTCGGTGCGTGCCCCGTTCAATCTGCTCTCCAGCATTGTGATGTGTTTTGTGATCAGCCCTGATTTGAGTCTTATTTTCATCATTGCCAGCGTGGTGTTAGGCGTAATTCTCACCGTGATCATCAGCAAGGTGTCCAAAATGTTTGCTCTGGTGTTCAAGCAGTATGACGTGCTGAATAGTGTTGTCCAGGAGAATGTCACTGGCATCCGTGTGGTCAAGGCGTTTGTGCGCGAGGACCACGAGAATGCCAAGTTCTGGGCTGCTGCCAAGCGTCTTTATGACCTCAACGTCAAGGCCGAAAGTCTCATGGCGCTCAACCGTCCTGTAATGAACATGGTGGTCTATGGCTGCATCATCGCCATCTCATGGTTCGGAGCCCAGTTTGTGGTGGGCGGCAAACTCACGACAGGCCAGCTGACCTCGTTGTTCACCTATGTGATGAGCATTCTCATGTCGCTGATGATGCTGAGCATGATTTTCGTGACCATCACCCAAAGCCTCGCCAGCGGCCAACGTGTGGCGCAGGTCATCAACGAGGAGCCCGACATCGAGAATCCCGAGGATGCCGATACAGTGATTCCCAATGGCAGCATCGATTTCAATAAGGTCTATTTTGCCTACAAGGGTGGCAGTGGCGAGTATGCCTTGAGCAATATCGACCTGCACATCACTAGCGGCGAGTCCATCGGCGTGATAGGCGGAACCGGTAGCGGCAAGTCCTCGCTAATCAACCTGTTGAGTCGCCTGTATGACGTTTCTAAAGGCAATGTGATGATTGGCGGCAAGGACGTGCGCACCTATGATTTAGATACCCTGCGCGACAATGTCGCTGTGGTGTTACAGAAGAACGTCCTGTTCACGGGTACGATTCTTGAAAACCTGCGTTGGGGCGATGAGAACGCCACCCTGGAACAATGCCGAGAAGCATGCCGGGTGGCCTGTGCCGACGAGTTCATCATGGAGATGCCCGACGGCTATGACACCCGCATCGAGCAAGGCGGAACCAACGTGTCGGGCGGCCAAAAACAGCGCTTGTGCATCGCACGAGCTCTGCTCAAGAAGCCCAAGGTGATGGTGCTGGATGACAGTACCAGCGCTTGTGACAACACCACCGATGCCCACATCCGTGCCGCATTGCGCGACAGTCTGCCCGACATGACCAAACTCATTATTGCTCAGCGCATCAGCAGCATCAAGGATTGTGACCGCATTCTGGTGCTCGACAACGGTAAGGTCGTCGGATTTGACTCACACAACAACTTGCTTGACAGCTGCAACATCTATCAAGAGATCTGCGCCATTCAGGAAGAAGCCGGCGGCGACTTTGACAAACCCCAAAACAACAGAAAGGAGGCCCAATCATGAGAATGCCCGGAGGACCAGGAGGACCTGGACGCAATGTGGTGGTGGATACTACCGGCGTGAACAAGCGCAGCACCCTGTTGCGTCTGTTCAAGATTGTGATGAAGCACTACAAATTCTCGTTTGTCGCCGTTGCTGTTTGCATTGTCGTGACATCGTGCACCACACTCGCCTCTACCCTATTCACCCGCACCCTGATTGATGACTACATCACGCCCATGGTGGGCCAGGCGCATCCCGATTACGGGCCGCTGGGACAGACGCTGCTACAGCTTGGCATCGTGCTCGCTTTCGGCGCCCTGTGCTCCTATCTGCACAGTCGCCTGATGATCAACGTCACCCAGGGCACCATGCTCAGGTTGCGCATCAGCACCTTTGAGCACATGGAAGCCTTGCCCATCAAGTACTTTGACACCCATTCCCATGGCAATGTCATGTCCACCTACACCAATGATGTGGATACCCTGCGCCAGATGATCAGCAACAGCCTGCCACAGGCTTTCAACTCGCTGATCACGCTGGGCATCACCTTTGCCAGCATGATTGTGATGAGTGTGCCCATGACCATCTTGTCGATTGTCATGGCGCTTGTGATGGCATGGTCAACGACCTATCTGGGCAAGCGTTCGCGCAAGCACTTCCGCGTGCAGCAGCAAAAGTTGGCCGAAGTCAACGGCTTCATCGAGGAGATGATGACGGGCCAAAAGGTGGTCAAGGTCTTTTGCCACGAGGAAAAGGCCATTGAGCAATTCGAGGTCATCAACGAGCAGCTGCGCAGCAACACCTATGATGCCAATCGCATCAGCAACATCGTCATGCCCGTCAACGGCAACCTGGGTCACTTGAGCTATGTGCTCATGGGCGTGCTGGGCGCCGCGCTCATCTTGAGCGGCAACACCGGCATGACCCTCGGCACCCTGGTCGCCTTCCTCACACTCAACAAGAGTTTTGCTCGTCCCATCGCCAGCATCAGCCAGGAAATCAACAGTGTGCTCAATGCCTCGGTAGGTGCCGACCGTATCTTCAAACTCAATGACGAGTCGATTGAGGCCGACAGCGGCAGCATCACGTTGGTCAATGCTGGCCATGACGGCAGCGGGCAGCTCGTGCCTTGCAAGCCCCGTACCGGCATCTGGGCATGGAAGATTCCGCAGACCGACGGCACCTACAAATATCGCCAGGTCAACGGCGGAGTCAAGTTTAATAATGTGGACTTCGGCTACAATGAGGAGAAACAGGTACTCTTTGACATCGACATCGATGCCATGCCCGACCAGAAAATTGCCTTTGTGGGCGGTACCGGTGCAGGAAAAACCACCATCACCAACCTCATCAACCGCTTCTACAACATCCAGGACGGCAAGATTCTGTATGACGGCATCAGCGTGAACGACATCCGCTTGCGCGACCTGCGCCATAGCCTGGGCATGGTGCTGCAAGAGACGCACCTGTTCACGGGCACCGTCATGGACAACATCCGCTACGGGCGTCTCGACGCCAGCGATCAGGATTGCATCGAGGCTGCCAAACTCGTCAATGCCGATGGTTTCATCCGCCGTTTGAGTAATGGCTATCAGACAGTGCTCAATGCCGACGGCGGCAACTTGAGCCAGGGTGAACGCCAGTTGCTGGCCATTGCCCGCGCCGCAGTTGCCGACCCGCCCGTGCTCATCCTTGACGAGGCTACAAGCAGCATCGACACACGCACCGAAAAACTCGTGCAACGTGGCATGGACTCGCTGATGCAGGGACGCACCACCTTTGTCATTGCCCATCGCCTGTCCACCGTGCGCAACAGCGATTGCATCATCGTGCTCGAACGAGGACGCATCATCGAACGTGGCACCCACGACGAGTTGCTCGCCCTCAAGGGGAAATACTACCAACTCTACACCGGCGGCGAAATCACGGCATAAATTTCCACAGGCAAAGACTGTGTTATCGATCCAGTGATTAATTGTTACTTCCCATATATGAAACCGACAAGGTCGTCAATTTCTTCTGCAGTGAAATTGCCTACAACTTGAACATTTCCATTTTCAACTTGACACATCACCATAGGACAAGAATACACCTGTCCTTTTATCACAGTTGCTATGTGGCGATTGATGTTTTGTGCTGTTAATCGGGAAAACTGTTGTGTACCTTTATCGTCAAATCTGAATGACATACAATACTGACCATCAAACGTGGTCTCTTTCTTCGCACTGATTATGAATTCTCCTGTCATATAGGGCTTGCCATCAAGAACTTTGAGCGCAATAAGCTCATAGCAATCGGGCCCTTGAAAATCACGGAAGGGCTTGATAGACCACGCAAGTTTCAAGTCTTGAGGCAGGAAATTAGCTCCATACTGAGCTATTATGCCGTTTACTCTTGCTGTATCTTCAACAAGAGTATGACCGATTACAGGTGTTGGGTTGTTATATTCCGGTCTGCTCCAGTCTTCCGTATGACTTCTTGTATTTAGTAACTGCTCAAGCGTAAATTCATCAGCCTTGAGGTTTTGCTTTTTAACCTCATTATTCAGGTTTATAAATGCTTTGGCAACTTCAACCCAAGAGTATGTTTCATAAAAACCAATTTGAGACACAGCATCTTTTTGTACTTTGCTGCTTTTATAGTTTACGGCACTGTTGCATGAAAATGAAAGAGCAATGACTGCTACCACAGCAAGAATCATTATTCCGCAAAGCGGTTTGGATGACATAGTTCTTAATGATTTCATTGATATCTATTGTTTATTCAGTGATTATAGTGACTGCAAATATATCATAATTATTTTAATGAGAGTCTTTGGTGGTGCAAATTTTGAGTTGACCACATCGTGATAGATGAATCGACAACATGTCTGAAGGAGAGCGAAGCTCACATGCATGCATGTAAATCAAAGTAGAAAAACTAGAAAAATGAGAAAAATCGGCTTCACCGAATCAGTAAATGCAGAAATAAATTTGGCAATTCGCTTTATTGCAGTAATTTTGCAGTTTGAATATAAATAATGTAACTATTAACCGTACTATTGATATAACTGAAAGACATGGGTAAGAAATTGACTGACCGAGTGACTTGGGTTGGAAAAGTGGACTGGGAACTGAAGCGTTTTCATGGCGACGAGTTGTCCACTCATCGTGGCTCGAGCTATAACTCCTACCTGATCCGTGACAAGAAGAATGTGCTCATCGACACGTCATGGCTGCCCTACAGCCGTGAGTTCGTGGCAAATCTCAAGAAAGAGATTGACCTCAACAAGATCGACTATATCGTGATGTGCCACAACGAGATCGACCACAGCGGCGCTCTCGTTGATCTGATGCGCGAGATTCCCGACACGCCCATCTATTGCACCGCCAAGGGTGAGGCCATCATCCGTGGTCATTACCACCAGGACTGGAACTTCGTCAACGTCAAGACCGGTGACAAGTTGGAGCTGGGTGACACCACGCTGACCTTTATCGAGGCAACGATGCTGCACTGGCCCGACACGATGTTCTGTTACCTTAGCGGTGAGGAGATTCTGTTCAGCAACGACGGTTTCGGTCAGCACTATGCCACCGAGTCGCTCTATGACGACCTGGTGAGCATGGACGAGGTGCTGCAAGAGGCCGAGAAGTACTATGCCAACATCCTGGCGCCCTTCAGCCCGTTGGCAAACCGCAAGGTGAAGGAAATCCTGGGCATGAACCTGCCCGTGAAGATGATTTGTCCCAGCCACGGCATCATCTGGCGCAATAACCCCGGCTTAATAATCGAGAAATACCTGCAGTGGAGCGATGCCTATCAGGAAGACCAGGTGACCATCGTCTATGACACGATGTGGCAGAGCACCCGCCTGATGGCACAGGCCATTGCCGATGGCATTCGCGAGCAGTCACCCACAACGACCGTCAAGCTCTACAATGCCGCCCAGAACGACAAGAACGACATCCTCACCGAGGTGTTCCACTCGCGTGCCGTGCTCGTGGGCTCGCCCACCATCAATAACGGCTACAGCTATGCCATCGCCGGCATCTTGGAGATGCTCAAGGGCATGAAGCTCAAGAAAAAGAAAGGTGCCGCCTTTGGCAGCTACGGCTGGAGCGGTGAGGCCGCCAAGCTCATCACCGAACACCTGAAGGCAGCCGGCATTGAGACCGTTAACGAAGGCATGCGTACACCATGGGTTCCCGAGCAGGACGCTTTGGAGCAGTGCCGCCAGTTTGGCAAAGAGTTCATGTCTCAACTTTAAGGACCCTAAAACCTTAAGGACATTAAAGATTCAAAGAACACAATTCACAACTTAATAACTAATTCACAACTAAAAACAAATGAACAAAGTCGTTAGTAAAGAGCAGTTTTCTGCTAACGTGACGAAGCTTGTCGTTGAGGCTCCCCTCATCGCCAAGGCTCGCCGTGCGGGTCACTTTGTGATTGTCCGTGCTGGCGAAAAAGGAGAACGCATCCCCTTGACCATCGCCGACAGCGATCCCAAGGCTGGCACTATCACACTGGTAATTCAAAGTGTGGGCGACAGCACGCGCAAGATTTGTGCGCTGGAACCCGGTGAATTCCTGCATGACGTGGTGGGTCCCCTGGGACAAGCCACTCACATCGAGAAATATGGCACCGTGCTGTGTGCTGGCGGTGGTGTGGGTACCGCTCCCCTGCTACCCATTATCCGTGCCATGAAAGAAGCCGGCAATCGCGTGATCAGCGTGCTGGCAGGTCGCACCAAGGACCTCATCATCCTGGAGGATGAGGTGCGCGCATCGAGTGACGAGGTCATCATCATGACCGATGACGGCAGCTATGGCAACCAGGGTGTTGTCACCGTCGGCATGGAAGAGGTGCTCAAGCGTGAGCATGTGGACTACTGCGTGACCATCGGTCCCGCCATCATGATGAAATTCTGTGCCCTGTTGACCAAGAAGTATGAGGTGCCAACCGAGGCTTCGCTCAACGCCATCATGGTTGACGGTACCGGCATGTGCGGCGCTTGCCGCGTGACCGTGGGCGGCAAGACGCGCTTTGTGTGCGTCGAGGGTCCCGAGTTCAATGCCCATGAGATTGATTTTGACGAGTTGATGATGCGCTTGAAAGGTGCGCAGTAATTCTATTAACGATTTAAATTGACATTTACCGAAATGGAACAGAATAATATGGATTCTCGCAACGAACAATGGCGCATCGACTTGCGCAACTCCAAGACTCCAAAAGAGCGCACCGCTATCCCTCGCGTGGAGATGCCGCAGCTCGACCCTAAGTACCGCATCACTTGCAACGAGGAGGTGAACCAGGGCATCAGTGCCGAGCAGGCCGTGGTTGAGGCTAGCCGTTGCCTGGACTGCGCCAACCCGCAGTGTGTGACCGGTTGCCCCGTGAACATCAATATCCCCAAGTTCATCAAGAACATCGAGCGTGGTGAGTTCGGCCAGGCCGCTGCTACGCTCAAGGAAACCAGCTCATTGCCCGCCGTGTGTGGCCGCGTTTGCCCGCAGGAGAAGCAGTGCGAATCGCGCTGCATCCACACCAAGATGGGTCACCCCGCAGTGGCTATCGGCTATCTGGAACGCTTTGCCGCCGACTGGCAGCGCGACAACCTGCCCCAAGAAACTCCTGAACTGGCTCCCGCTAACGGTATCAAGGTGGCAGTAATCGGCAGCGGTCCCTCAGGACTGTCGTTTGCCGGTGACATGGCCAAGAAAGGCTTCAGCGTGACCGTCTTTGAGGCTTTGCACGAGATTGGTGGAGTGTTGAAATATGGTATCCCCGAGTTCCGTCTGCCCAATCACATCGTGGACTATGAGATCGAGGGTCTCAAGAAGATGGGCGTGGAGTTCGTGAAGGACTGCTTGGTGGGCAAGACCATCAGCTATGAGGACCTGCATGAGATGGGTTTCAAGGGCGTTTTCGTCGGCTCTGGTGCCGGTTTCCCACGCTTCATGAACATTCCCGGTGAGAACCTCAACGGCATCATGTCGAGCAATGAGTACCTCACCCGCATCAACCTGATGGAAGCCGGCCGTGGCGGTGACACTCCCGTGTTACGCGGCAAGACCATCGCTGTCATCGGTGGCGGTAACACTGCTATGGACTCGACCCGCACCGCATTGCGCATGGGCACTGAGCGCGTCATCCTCATCTATCGCCGCAGCGAGGAGGAGATGCCTGCCCGTCGCGAGGAAGTGGGCCACGCCAAAGAAGAGGGCGTTGAGTTCAAGACCCTGCACAACCCCATCGAGTACATCGGTGACGACAAGGGCCGCGTGGTGGCCATGCGTGTGCAGAAGATGGAACTGGGCGAACCCGATGCTTCGGGACGTCGCAGCCCTGTGCCCATCGAGGGTGCTATCGAGGAAATTCCCGTTGACCTGGTGATCGTGGCTGTGGGTGTCTCGCCCAACCAGCTCGTGCCCCGCTCAATTCCCGGGCTGGACATCAGCAAACGCAACACCATCGTGGTCAACGAAGAGACCATGCAGTCGTCGGTGGGCGACCTCTATGCCGGTGGTGACATCGTGCGTGGCGGTGCCACCGTTATCCTTGCCATGGGCGACGGCCGCCGTGCCGCCCTCAACATGGCCGAGGCTCTGCTGAACAAGTAATATTTCGATAACTGACTGATAACCTGTGGGCAGCATTCTTTCAAACAGACCGCTGCCCACATTTATTAGACAATAGAAATTCAAGGAACAACAAGCCTGTTCGGAAAAAAACGGTAGTTCGCAGCGGTTTGCCGTTTTTTTTGTATTTTTGCAGCCGCTATACAGGTAATTGTGAAGATTAAGAGACTATACACGTTCATGCTGTCCAGGTTCTTGCCGAGGTTTTTGATGACCTTCTGCATTTGCCTGTTCATTGTCATCATGCAATTCCTGTGGAAATATGTTGACGAATTGGTGGGCAAGGGACTGAGCATTGACGTGATTGGAGAACTCTTCTTCTATGCCGCCCTTTCGATGGTACCGCTGGCACTGCCGTTGAGCATCCTGCTGGCAGCACTGATGACCTTTGGCGATCTGGGTGAGCATGTAGAGCTGACGGCCCTCAAATCGTCAGGCATCTCGCTCACTACCATCATGAAGCCGCTGGCCATCCTGATTGCCTTTGTCGCCATCGGCGCCTTCTTTTTCCAGAACAACGTCCTGCCCAAGTCGCAGGTGAAAATGTGGACGCTGCTGTTCTCCATGCGACAGACATCCCCCACCCTCGACATCCCCGAGAGCGCCGTTTACAGCCAAATCCCAGGTTATAACATCTATGTCAAGCACAATGACAAGGAACGTGACATGCTCTATGGCGTGCTCATCTATGACGTTTCACAAGGCTCGATGTTCCCGCGCATTGTCGCTGCCGACTCGGGCCGATTGAGCATGACCGAGGACAAGCGGCACCTGGTGCTGACACTCTACAAGGGAGCTTGGTATGAGGAAATGAAAGGTGGCG
The DNA here is from genome assembly GCA_902784675.1 of uncultured Bacteroidales bacterium. Taxonomy (GTDB): domain Bacteria; phylum Bacteroidota; class Bacteroidia; order Bacteroidales; family Muribaculaceae; genus Sodaliphilus. Next base: position 215,392 of record CACZVR010000001.1, read on the forward strand.
GTGGTGTGAGCGGCATGAGCAACGAGCTCTATCGCCGTGAGACTTTCCACGACAAGGAACTCCTCATACCCTATGACGCCAATTTCACCCGCATGGATGACGAGACGATGAGGTCGCAGTATGTGGGCAAGAACATCACCGAGTTGCGGCAGACGATTGATTCGGTACGCCTCAAGGTGGACTCGGCCGCAACGCTAGTTGTCTCCAAGATGCGCACCCAACCCGTGTGTGGCGTGCCCCTGGAGCGCACCGTGTACAAGGATGGCGAACGCACGATCGAACCCGTCAAGGAAGTGAAACTAGACAAACCCCTTGACATCAACAAGCTCATCAAGGAGCAATCCAAATCACAACAGCAGCAAATTGTCAACCAGGCGCTGATGCGCACCACAGCAGCGATGCAAGACCTGCAATTCCAGGGTTACAGCATCAATGACGATAACTTTGTCATCCGCCGCCACCAGATTGAGCTGATGAAAAAATTCACCTTGTCGCTGGCATGCCTCATCTTCTTCTTCATCGGAGCACCGTTAGGAGCCATCATCCGCAAGGGCGGCTTGGGCATGCCCATCGTCGTGTCGGTACTGCTGTTCATTGTCTATTACATCATCGACAACTCGGGCTATAAACTGGCGCGTGACGGACGTTGGGAGGTGTGGCAAGGCATCTGGCTGAGTTCGGCGGTGCTGTTGCCACTGGGCATCTTCTTGACCCATAAAGCCGTGAACGACTCGGCGGTATTCAACCCCGATGCATGGCTCAACTTCCTCAGGCGCTTCACTGGCTTGCACCAGACGCGCAAACTCACGGCCAAGGAGGTCATCATCAACGCTGTTGACGAAACAGTAGCAACCGAAAAAATCCATGACCTCAAGGCTGTTTGCCAGCAGTTCCTTGACCGCTACCAGGGCAGACTGTCCTATCTTGACTATTGGCGCAAGGGATATGACAAGACCTCGATCAAGGCGCTTGCCGAGCAGGTGGACGATGTGGTGGACTACCTGTCCAACTCACGTGACCAAATGGTGTTGAACAAGGCAATGGACTATCCTGTCATACGCCAGCTGCTCACCTATGGCCCCAACCAGAACGCAAAGGTGGGAACTCTGATTGCTGCACTATTCCCCATCGCATTGCCCCTGTGGCTCGTGGGGTTGCGCCACCAGAAGAACCTGAAACGAGACGTGAGTCTCACCATCCGCACCTGCGACCAACTGGTAGCCATTTTCAACGGAGAGTATGACCGCGAAATGGAATACACCGTGAAGTAAATAAAAGTAGAAAAATAGAATAATCACCATAATGGAGGAAATCAAACTGAACACCATCGACGAGGCCGTCGAGCAACTGAAACGCGGTGAATTTGTCATCGTTGTCGATGACGAGGACCGTGAAAATGAGGGCGATTTCATCATCGCCGCCGAAAAAATCACCGAAGAAAAAGTCAATTTCATGCTGCGTGAGGGACGAGGCGTCCTGTGTGCCCCCATCACCACCGAGCGTTGCCACGAGTTGGAACTCAATATGCAAGTCGATGACAACACCTCGATGCTGGGAACACCGTTCACCGTGACTGTTGACTTGTTGGACGGCTGCACGACAGGCGTGTCGATGCACGACCGCGCCATGACCATTCGCGCCCTGGCCAACCCGCACAGCAAGCCCCAGGACTTCGGCCGTCCAGGTCACATCAATCCGCTGCGTGCCGTGGACAAGGGCGTGCTCAAGCGTGCCGGCCACACCGAGGCTTCGATTGACCTGATGCGCATTGCCGGCCTCTACCCTGCCGCCGCGCTCATCGAAATCATCAACCCCGACGGCACGATGGCTCGTCTGCCCCAACTCATGAAGGTTGCCGAGAAATTCAATATGCCCATCATCACCATCAAGGACCTGATAGCCTACAGGCTGCGCACCGAGAAAGTGGTCGAGGTGGGCGACGAGGTGGATCTGCCCACGCAGTATGGCCACTTCAAACTCATCCCCTTCCGCCAGATCAACAACGGGCGCGAGCACATCGCACTCATTAAGGGTGAGTGGAAACAAGGTGAGCCCATCCTGGTGCGCGTCCACTCGTCATGTGCCACGGGCGACATCTTCGGCTCGATGCGCTGCGAGTGCGGCGAGCAATTGCACTTGGCCATGCAGATGATTGAGAAAGAGGGCAAGGGCGTGCTGGTCTATATGAATCAGGAAGGCCGTGGCATCGGACTGATGAACAAAATCAAGGCCTACAAACTGCAAGAAGGCGGAATGGACACCGTTGATGCCAACGTGCATCTGGGTTTCAAACCCGACGAGCGCGACTATGGCGTGGGTGCCAACAT
>CACZVR010000002.1 GCA_902784675.1 uncultured Bacteroidales bacterium
CGAAAAGGCGTCAAAAAATACGCTCACGCAATTTGACAATCTTGTGAGCCGCAAAAGCGATGCAAAATTACAACCACTCCCGAAACTGACCAAATATTTTCGCAACTTTTTTTGAAAAATTTTTTAGCGATTTTTCTAACTGTTTGATTGTCACCAAATTCGGTAAAAAGAAAATTTCGGCTCATTTTGACCTCAGCGAAAATGAGAGTCAAAATGGGCCGAAAAATGCCGTTTTAGACACCTGTGGAGGGTCAGGCGTTAACCTGTACCTTGATGCCCTCTTTGCGGAATCGATTTGCGATGCGTTCCAGCTCCTCTTTGGATACTTTCTCCAGGTTCTCGGCAGGCGTTTTCCTGTCGATGCTGTAGAGCATCACCTCGCGCGGTTGAATCTGGCGATAAGCATCCAGCAGAGCGTCCAACTCAGCATCGGTCGTGTTGTCAAAGCGCTGTCCGTCGAACTCGCCGCGAATCATAATGGTCTGCACAATGCACTGCCCGTTGAACCGCTTGAGATCGGCAATGACCCCTTCAGGGAGGCAGTTGGGCGAAACCGGACGGTTAATGATGCGGAACGTGTGAGGCAAAGCGCTGTCCAGTTTCAAAATGTTGTTGTCAACCTTTTGCAAGGCTGCGAACACGTCGGGCTTGCCCGCCATGGTCGAGTTACTGAGCACCGACACCTTGGCTTCGGGGAAATACTGGGTGCGCAACCTCATGACATCCTCCACCACTTTTTTGAATTCGGGGTGAAGCGTCGGCTCACCATTACCCGAGAAGGTGATGACATCCAACGTCTGCCCTGCGGCCTTCATCTCCTCAAACTTGCGCTTGAGCTGCTTCTTCACAGTGTCCCTTGAGGGCACACCATCCTTGCCTGGGCCTTGCGCATTGAAGCCAGCCTCGCAATAGAGACAGTCGAATGAACAAATCTTGCCGTCGTTAGGCATGAGATTAATACCGAGCGACATCCCCAGACGACGGCTATGAATCGGACCGTATATGGTTGAATGGAAAATTACTGTTTGCATTTTGTTTCCTTGATTGAATTAGTCGTGAATATGATTCTTCTTGATATCCTTGATTAAGTTTACTTTACACATTAATATATATAAGAGGCTAAACAAGTCGGGCCTGTTGCAGGATCTCGGCCACATCAATATGCGAGAGTGTGCGGCGCTGCTGCAGGGCGTCGGCAAAAGCATCCATCGCCTTGCGGACGCGAGTATCGGCAAAGATGCGCAACATGTTCTCGAAAGCCTCGTCAAAGATGGGTTCCACCTCGTCGCGCTCCAGTTGGCAGAAATCACGCCCGTCCTCCCATGCCGCGTTGAACAACTCGTCACGCAGCAGATTGTCAACACGGGCATTGTCCAGGACCATGCGTCGGCACAGGGCATTGGCAACGGCCAATCCCACCGTGATGCGGTAGTGGCTCAAGATATATTGCCATGACCCTCGTGGCGATAAGCGAGGATTTCCCGCGAAAAAGAATTCCGGGGTGAACTTGATGCAACCAGGTCCGTCACCATCAATAGTGACCGCCGTGAACAAGTCATCGGCATCAAAGACCGACAGGCCAAGTGCCATCCCGGCAACGCCGTAGCTCTTGTCCCTTTCGTCACGATATTTCATCAGATTTTTCGTTGCCATATTTTTACTGTCATTTGCGGCCGAAATCTGCCGGTATCTCTCCCCATTCAGCGGTGTTCCACTTGAGAATCGGGTTAACCCACGTGTGAGAGATGAGCCACTGTTCGGCTCGCTGTATGATTTCAAACAGGCGCACATTGGCATCGGTGCGAGACAACTTGGACCGGCACTGGCGTGCTCTGACCCAAGCGAGGGCTGTCACGCTGTCGCTGTAGATAGCAGTGTGATCATTGCCCTGGTTGGCGAACAATGCCAAAGCATGAACAATGGCCAAAAACTCGCCAATGTTGTTGGTCGCGTCGGGGAACGGCCCCTGGTGAAACAGTTCAACTCCTGTGGGAACGTCTACACCACGATACTCCATGATACCCGGGTTGCCCGAACATGCGCCGTCAACAGCAATGCTGTCAATCACAATGCCAGGGATAGCCTCATAGTTGACAATCTCACGCGGTCCACGCGCGATAGCCCTTAGCAGGTCCATCTCTCCAGGATCATTGCGGAAAGCCTCCACAGCCTCTTGTTGGGTGTTGAACGCCTTATAACGAGCGCCGGGAAAACCCTTCACCCGCAATTCACACTCAGCCCAAGAGTCACAGACTCCAGGCTCGGTGCCATTCCAAACTACATACCATTTGCGATTGTCGTTTGCCATTTGATGACTATCACGCTTTCATTTGTCGGCAAAAGTACACTATTTTTCCCACATTGGCAAATTTGCCTCATTGTGACAATCTCGGCATCATTTTAGTACCCGAAACGGTTATCGTGAAACCACCCGAATTGGAGGTTCCATGAAATTTTAGTACTTTTGCAGCCTGCTAACGAATCATGTGACTATTGAACATGGCAATGAACCTGAAATATGACCTACAGGGCGACGCGCCCAAGAAGTTGCTGCTTGAGACCTACGGCTGCCAAATGAACGTGGCCGATAGCGAAGTGGTAGCCACCGTAATGAAGATGGCTGGCTACGAGACCTGTGAAGACATTAACGATGCCGACGCCATCTTCATCAACACGTGCTCGGTGCGCGACAATGCCGAGCAACGCATCTTTTCACGCCTGAATCAGTTGAACGCGCTGCGACTCAAACGGCAACGACGCCTCATCATTGGCATCATCGGTTGCATGGCCGAGCGCATGAAGGAGGTTCTCATCAATGAGCATGGTGTGGATCTGGTCGCTGGTCCTGACGCCTATCTGGAACTGCCGTCGCTCATCGGCTTGGCCGAACGTGGCGAAAAGGCCATCAACACCACATTATCCACCACCGAAACCTACCGCGACATTATCCCGTCGCGTGTCGCCGGCAGTGCGGTGAGCGGCTTCATCAGCATCATGAGAGGTTGCAACAACTTCTGCACTTACTGCATCGTGCCCTACACCCGCGGACGCGAACGCAGCCGTGAGCCGCAAAGCATCCTCAACGAGCTGGCCGACCTGCAGGCACGCGGATTCAAAGAGGTCACACTGCTGGGTCAGAATGTCAATTCCTACCTCTACAAGTCAGCCGACAGCGCAGAGACCGTTGACCTGGCGGCGTTGCTGAAAATGGTCGCCGAGGCTGCACCCGAAATGCGCGTGCGCTTCACCACCAGCAACCCCGAGGACTTGAGCGACGCCATCATCGAGACGATGGCAAGCCACAACAACATCTGCAACCACATTCACCTGCCCGTGCAGAGTGGCAGCAACAAGGTACTTAAACTGATGAACCGCAAATACACCCGTGAGTGGTACCTGGACCGCATCGCTCGCATCCGCGCCGCCATGCCCGACTGCGGCATCTCGACCGACATGTTCACTGGTTTCCATGACGAGACCGAAGAGGATTTCCAAGAAACCCTATCGTTGATGCGCGAGGTGGGCTTTGACTCGGCATTCATGTTCAAATACAGCGAGCGGCCCGGCACTTTCGCTGCCAAGAACCTGCCCGACAACGTCCCCGAAGACGTGAAAATTGACCGCCTCAACCGCATGATTGCCCTGCAGAACGAATTGTCGCTGTGCAGCAACCGTGCCGATGTGGGCAAGACTTTTGAAGTGTTGGTCGAGGGTTACAGCAAGCGCAGCCGCGACGACATGTTCGGGCGCACACAGCAGAACAAAGTTATCGTCTTTCCCGCCAATGGTGAGAAACCCGGCGACAAAGTGATGTGCCGCGTCCTCAGCGCCTCAAGCGCAACCCTCAAAGGCGAGCGCGTGTAGCCAATGAATGCCCGTCTTCTTTTTGCAAATTGACTGACATTTTCTTGTGTTAAGCCAGTTAGCATCTTGACCAAACTAGCTGATAAAGCATAGTTTAGACGAATCATTCTTGCTTCAAAAACAAAAAAACACTACTTTTGCACCCGAAAATATATTACTGACATTCAAATATTTCCAAATTATGCTTTTTAATTTCAGAAAATACGCGTCAGTGGTTGCCTTAATTGCCTTGATGGGATTGAACTTGAGCGCCGCTAGTATTGACGTTAACACGGCACGCTCAACCGCAAACAGTTTTCTCAAGCGGCATGTGGCCAGTCCTGGAGCAATCAATTCACCTTCAATGGCCGACATCAAACTGGTTCACGCTGAGACCTCCTCGGTTGACCGCAATGCCAAAACATATTATGCATTTAATGTAACGGGCGGCGGTTTCATTATCGTTGCAGGTGATGACCGCGCAAGTGAAGTGCTGGGATACAGCGATGAAGGAATGCTTAATTTTAATAACATGCCCGATAACCTTAAAGTCCTATTGGACATCTACAAGGAGGAAATCGAGTATCTTCAAGCCCAGCCAAAACTGAAGGTTCCGAAGCGCACTTATAGCAGTAACCGAAACATTATCGTTGAACCGCTCGTTCAGGTTCACTGGGGCCAACTTAAGCCATATTACCTTCAATGCCCAATTACGCCAGACGGGAAATACGGCAAAGTGGGCTGTTCCGGTGTCCAAATGGCTCAGATTTGCCATTACTGGCAATATCCGATTACGTGTGGCCCCATTGCCGGATACTACTGTTCTTCAGTTGGCGCTACTTTGGAGGAACTGCCAATCACCACTTTCGATTACAGTAAAATGCTGACCAGTTACTGCCATTGGGACATGGCGCGGCATGACGTTGTGCAAGATGTTTATACCGAAGAGCAAGCCCAGGAAGTAGCTAAACTGTGCCGTTACGTCGGCCAGGCAGCCCACATTGACTACTCCCCCTACGGCAGTGGCACAGATGGCAACTTAAAGTTAGCAGGCATGAAGACCCTCGGATATAATCCTGACGCGATTTCCGTCAGTCGCAACGATGGTTATACCGATGAAGCGTGGGATAACATGATTAAAGCGGAATTAGACGCTAAGCGACCCGTCATGTATGGCGCTAGAAATGCAGCTTCTGACGTGGGTCATGCCATCATTTTTGACGGTTATGACAGCGAAGGATATTTCCACATTAATTTGGGTTGGTTTGGCGTTAGTGACGGTTGGTTCCTCTCCACTGCCATCACCCCAAACTACCTTGATGGCACTCCCCGCAACTATAGCAAATTACAATACATGTTCTTGGACATGCGTCCTCCATTTTATTGCAATATCGATGCCCAAAGCATCAATACCAATGACAACTTTTTCCTGTTGGGAGGATTGTTCAGGGTGCGTGCCACCGGTGTCAACATCTCCACTACCTATGATTCGGTAGACCTGTTTTTCTCCCTCACCGACAGTGATGGCAACGTTGTCGCTACCAGTGACACAATCAATGTAGTAAAAAACGAGTTTTCACAACATAGCAACATCAACAGTTCGATCATTTGGCCTGAATCACTTGCCGAAGGCACGTACAACCTGCAATTCAACTACATCGACAACAATGTAGCAAAGACCATAGTTACGGAACAAGGTCAACTGAAATTTGCAGGACGACTTGCCAGATTTGATTCCTCATTCAAAATGGATGACGTCACCAATCTGATCAATATCCTTTTGTTAAAAAATGAATCCTTGTTCACAATGGATGATCTCACCAATTTGATCAACTACTTACTCACTAATTGAGGTAAAACCGCACACATCTGATAGAAAATACAAGATGAGGGGGCCTTTTCAAACAACAGGCCCCCTCATCTTCATTATTTTTATTCCACGAGCACCCACCAATCTGAATATGTGATGATTTCTATTGACAAATTGTTGCATATTTCAACAAGAATCCGTATCTTTGCCAAACGATTGATAAAAAAGCTTGCGTTATATGGCTGAGAAAAAGAAACATTTTCGCAACGTGCTTGTCATGCGCCTGTCGGTGCTTGGCAACGTGGCGATGACGATTCCCGTGTTGTACCCCTTGTGCAAAGCCAACCCCGACACGCGCTTCATCATGCTCACCAAGAAGTGGCCCGCCTCGATGTTCCATGATCGCCCCGCCAACCTCAAGGTCGTGGATTTTGATGTCAACGAGAACCACAGCGGCCTGTTTGGACTCCTCAAACTCTCCAAACAGCTTCACAAACTATATGACATTGACGCTGTAGCCGACCTGCATAACGTCTCAGGCACTTGGATCATTGATGGTTATATGCGCATGAAAGGCGCACCGGTGGCACGCCTTGACCGCGAGAAGCCCAAGCGCCGCGCACTTGTGAGGCACCAGACAACCGAGCCCGTCACTCCCATCCATGAACGCTACCGCAACGTGTTCCGCAAGCTAGGCTTCGATGCCCCCGACAACTTCAAGCGACTGTACGAAGGCCGCGACTGGCCCGAGAGCCCCATCGTTCCCGAGAAAAAACCCGGACAGCGGTGGATAGCCATTTCGCCGTTCTCCTCACATCGTCAAAAGGCTTATCCGCTGGACCTCATGGAACAGGTGATTGCCGAACTCTCCAAACGAGATAATTATTTCATCTTCCTCTTGGGTGGCGGTAAGGCAGAGAAAATCGCTTTACGGTCCATCGCACGCAAATACAAGAACGTCGTCTCGATGGCCGAAATCAAGCACAGTTTCATTGATGAGTATGCATTGCTGGGCAAGTGCGAACTAATACTCACCATGGAGTCGGCCAATATGCACTTGGCATCACTGGTAGACACCCAAGCCATGACCATCTGGGGACCCACCTCCCCTGCATGTGGCTACCTGGGGTACAATCAGGTTGTCGAGGATGACATCCAACTTGACATGGAATGCAGACCTTGCTCAATCACAGGTGACAAACCCTGCAAGTATGGAGATTTCCCCTGCTTGAAGAACATCAAGCCCGAATACATAGCACAGCATGTCATCGAGGCCGTCGAACATAATGTCGAACACCACACCAAGGCCACCAAGTCGGCAATAGCAGAAAAAGAGCAGAAAACACAAGACGATAACAAATGAAAAGCATCCTCATTACCGGTGCAGGCGGTTTTATTGGTGGATACCTCGTTGAGGAAGCCCTGAAACGGGGCTTTGACACTTGGGCTGCCGTCCGTTCCAGCACTAACCGAGAGTACCTGAAAGACGAGCGCATCCACTTCATCGAACTGGACTACAACGACCAGGACCGCCTGGAGGAAACGTTGCGCGACCACATGAGCGAATGGGGACGCTGGGACTACATCGTCCACAACCTGGGTGTCACCAAGAGCACACAATACTTGGACTTTGAGCGAGTGAACTACGGCTACCTCAAGGCATTGGTCGACGCATTGCAGAACACCTGCATGACACCCGATGTGTTCCTGATGATGAGCAGCCTGAGCGTCATGGGACCTGGTGACGAGACCAACTACAGGCCGTTCGCACCGACAGATGTCCCCCTGCCCAACACCTTTTATGGTGTTTCAAAACTCAAGGCCGAGACCTATCTGCAGAGTGTGGAAAACTTCCCGTATACCATCTTCAGGTGCACGGGTGTCTATGGCCCTCGCGAGCGCGATTACTATCTGATGATCAAGAGCATCAAGCATGGCTTTGACTTCAGTGTCGGTTTCAAGAAACAGATGCTCACCTTCATCTATGTCAAGGACCTGGTGACAGGCGTGATGGACGCTTTGGAAAAAGGTCCGCTGCGCAAGGCCTATTTCATCAGCGAGAACCAAGCCTACACCCAACAGGAATTCCGAAAGATTGTATGCGAGGAACTCGGCAAGAAGTTCGTCATTCCCATCACCTGCCCCTTGTGGGTTGTCAAGCAAGTGTGCGCCATAGCCGAGTGGATTGGCAAAGTGACGCTCAAGGCCAGCACGCTCAATCGTGACAAGTACAAGATATTGAAGCAGCGCAACTGGCTGTGTGACACAAGTGACGCGCAACGTGATTTCGCGTTCAACCCGCAATACTCGCTGCGTGACGGCATCCGCGAAGCCATCGCCTGGTATCGCGAAGCAGGTTGGCTGTAATCCACCTTGACATGAAGCCTGTTTTTCTCATCGGCTACATGGGCTGCGGCAAGACCACGCTGGGCGAGGCTCTTGCCCGTGAAATGGACTTGACCTATATCGACCTTGACCAACTGATTGAGCATGAGAACGGCATGACCATCACCCAGATCTTCAAGGAACTGGGCGAGAATCGTTTTCGAGAGATTGAAGAAGCTGCCCTAATAGAATTGACCGCAATGACCGACGTGATTGTGGGGTGTGGCGGCGGTACTCCATGCCATGGACAAAACATGGAACTCATGAACCAGGCAGGTACAACCGTCTGGCTCACCACCAGCCCCGAGCGCATCACCGTACGTCTGCTCTTGCCTGAGGAAAAATGCAAGCGTCCCAAGGTCAGCATTCTTCCCGACGAGGCCATCTTGCCGTTTGTCAAGAGGGAGCTCGAGGAACGCATGCCCTGCTACAGCCAAGCGCAGCTACAGTTTGACTCCACCGACATCGAGACCGCCGCGGCCACCCGTCGCACCGCCAAACGGCTAGCAGCGATTCTCAAGTCACGCTAACTCTCCTCAAAACATGAAAATGCCTGAGCACAATAGCCCAGGCATTCTCATTCTTATAATCCGTCAATCGATTATTTCTTGAAGAAGCGGTTATACAGGCCGGTGAAACCTTGGCCATGACGAGCCTCGTCACGTGCCATCTCGTGAACCGTGTCGTGAATAGCATCAAGGTTCTGAGCCTTGGCAAGCTTGGCAATGCGGAACTTGTCCTCGCACGCACCAGCCTCGGCAGCCATGCGTTTTTCCAGGTTGGTCTTGGTGTCCCAAACTACCTCGCCCAGCAGTTCAGCGAACTTGGCAGCATGCTCAGCCTCTTCAAAGGCATAACGCTTGAAAGCCTCGGCAACCTCAGGATAACCTTCGCGGTCGGCCTGACGCGACATTGCCAGATACATGCCCACCTCTGAGCATTCGCCCTCGAAGTGCGCCTTGAGTCCTGCGAGGATCTCGGGGTCAACGCCCTTTGCTACGCCAATGACATGCTCGGCGGCATAAGTTACCTCTTCGTCTTCCTTGAGTTCCTTGAACTTCTCGGCGGGTTGTTTACACTGCGGACATTTCTCGGGAGGAGTGTCACCCTCATGCACATAACCGCACACAGTGCAGATCCATTTTTTAGCCATAATCTCTAGTTATTAAGTTGTAAGTTTTAAGTTAAACAGATGTTGTCTTAAATGATTATCGAGGGACGAGGTGATTACTCAGTCACTTCCTCAAAGTCCTCGGGACCAACGCCACACAGCGGGCACTCTTCGGGCGGTGTGTCACCCTCATGGATGTAACCACACACATTGCATTTCCATTTCTTCATTGTCATGAATTGTTTTAGATGGTTAATAAAAATTGATGGTTACAAAGTTAAGTCACGGGATGGCAAAATTCCAAATTTTTTATTGTTTTTTATGAAAAATCCCTGCAATGGATTCATTGCAGGGATTCATGCAGTTTGTAATCGCGCGGATTAACCGTTGTGCTTCTTCATCACCTTGATGAGGTCGAGCATCTTGTGGCTGTAACCAATCTCGTTGTCATACCACGAAACCACCTTGACAAACTTGTCGGTCAGGTAAACACCTGCGTCAGCGTCAAAGATCGAGGTCAGCGGGCAACCCAGGAAGTCGCTCGAAACGACCTTATCCTCGGTGTAACCTAGAATACCCTTGAGCTCACCCTCACTAGCCTTCTTCATGGCAGCGCAGATGTCCTCCTTGGTAGCAGGGTTCTTCAAGTTCACGGTCAGGTCAACAACCGACACGTCGAGAGTCGGAACGCGCATCGAGATACCAGTCAGCTTGCCGTCGAGCTCGGGGATAACTTTACCCACGGCCTTGGCAGCGCCAGTCGAGCTGGGGATGATGTTGCCGCAAGCGGCACGACCGCCGCGCCAATCCTTTGCACTGGGACCGTCAACGGTGCGCTGGGTAGCGGTTACCGAGTGAACGGTGGTCATCAGACCGCTCTCAATACCGAAGCTGTCGTTCAGCACCTTGGCGATGGGAGCCAAGCAGTTGGTGGTGCAGCTGGCGTTGCTGACGATGGTCTGGCCAGCATACTTGTCGGTGTTCACACCGCAAACGAACATATCAGCCTGACGGCCGTCGTCGCCCTTCTTGCTGGGAGCTGACAGTACCACGTACTTAGCACCAGCCTTCAAGTGCTGCTCGGCACGGTCCATGGTCAAATAGAAACCGGTCGATTCAACGATATACTCGGCACCAATCTCACCCCAGGGGATGTTCTGTGCTTCCTTCTCGGCATAAATGTGGATGTGCTGACCATTGACGATGAGTTCCTTCTTGTCCAGGTCATAGTCCACGGTGCCATCGAAGCGACCGTGCATGGTGTCATACTTGAGCATGTAGGCCATGTAATCAACATCCAGCAGGTCGTTGATACCTACAACCTCGATGTCGTTAACGTTCTCGGCTTCAAAAGCTGAACGGAACACAAAACGGCCAATACGTCCGAATCCATTAATACCGATTTTAATCTTCTCCATTTTTGAATGATTTTTTAATAAATAATGTGGGTATATAACTATTATTATAATTTTTTACTATCTTTGCATTGCGATTGGCTCAACACCAGCCGCTATGCGGCTGCAAAGTTAACAAAAATATCAATACCGCGTTGACTTCTAGCAACAATTTGCGGCTTTTATCGCACAATTAAGAATGTTTAATATATTCACATGTTATATTTTAAAAACTGAACAATTATGGGTTTTATCAAAGAATTTAAGGAGTTTGCCATGAAGGGCAATGTAATGGACATGGCTGTCGGTGTGATCATCGGTGGTGCCTTCGGCAAGATTGTTACTTCGCTGGTTGATGACGTGCTCATGCCTGCTATCGGCTTGCTGACAGGTGGCATTGACCTCTCTAGCCTGGAGTATCACTTGCCTCCCGTTTCCGAGATGGTCGGCGATGCTGCTTCGGCAGTCGGGGCCGAGGGTGCCGTTGATGCCGTTGCCGATGCTGCCAACACGGTAGCCGCCAATGCAGGTGTTGCCACCGAGGCCGCCGGTGCCACGCTCAAGTACGGTATGTTCCTGCAAAACGTGATCGACTTCCTGATCATTGCACTGTGCATCTTCTTGATGATTAAGGCCATGAACAAGCTCATGCCCAAGAAGGAAGAGCCCGAGGCTCCTGCTGGTCCCACCCAGGAAGAGCTGCTCACCGACATCCGCGACCTGCTCAAGGAGAAAAAGTGAGAAATCAGCCTTAAATTCACGTGGCTGAACACGTGAGAAAGAACTTGTCACGCCTCCGTCACTCTGTTGTGACCACGGGCGTGGCATTTCCTTTAAAGACACGAATAAAGGCCATGCCGTTTGGCATAGCCTTTATTCGTTAATCTCAGGGTGACCGTGATGTCAGTCGTTAATCTTTAATAAACCAGTTCGGTAAGCCTTACCTATCAACTCTGCCACATTGCGCGAGTTGGTCTTACGCAGCAACTGCTTGCGATGATATTCAACGGTGTTAGAGGAGATGAAAATTTTTTCACCTATTTCCTTGCTGTTATACCCTGTAGATAGCAATTCGAGTACTTCCTTTTCTCTAGAAGTCAGTTCAATAACGGGGGCACTCATAATATCACGATTTTTGATAAGATGCTAATTTTAACGTAGTTGCAAAAATAAACAGGAAAAGTAACTAGACCAAACAAAATGGAAATAATTTGAGCAATTTGATAACAAAACTATGTATTTCAGTAGAAATTTTTACTTTTTTCTATCATTTATTCGCTGAATGCCGACTTTTGACACTCTAGCGCACTCCAGGATGAGGCAATTGAAATAGTTGTTTTTAGTAACTTTGGCCTAGGCCCAGCATCAAGTAAAGTGTTTTAGTCGCGCACTCAAAAATCAATGATAGCGGTATGGTCGTTGATAATCGTCTCGTGCTTGGTACCTATCTCATTGCGATCTTCGAGAATGCTGCGCAACACCAGTCGCGCAGTGTTGTAGATGCGAAACCGCATTGCGGCCTTGACAAACGGCCGCAAAATACCCGTGACAGTCTCATTCACCACATGATTCACACCGGTGATGAGTTCCTCGATGACACCACGGTTATCAAAGCCGCCCTCGTTACCCTCGGCAAAGGCGATATATACACGAGTGACCGGCTCTTGAAGATACTTGAGCAACAGGTTGGCAACGGCATCGGGTGTCTCAGGCAAATTGACATACCTCATGACAAAAGGATGCTCGTCACGGTAATTGTTTATGGCTTGAACGATATTGGTCCAATAGCGCGAGAGCACGCCATGTGTCATCGATGGTATGCAGTTGACAAAGGTTTCACGAGCACGCTCTCCAAAATCAGGATCGCCAGGCAAACTATGCAACTCAATCGTGCGCAGCTGCAATTTGCCCACACGCGGAGCGCAGGTCACCATGCGCCATTGGCAGGGGTAACCAACGGCCGCTGCGGTGGCGATTTCCACCATCTTACCTTGATGATGGTTGATTTGACCGATGTCGCTGATGTGCAGATGGCCAGTAAAGATGACATGAACCCCGGCCTGGATGAGACGACGACACAATTGGGCGGCGTCATCAACCATATAGGGGGCTGCCAGTGTGTCCTCCATGTGGAAATGGGGCACCAGATGATGATGCATCATGGCGATGACGCGCCGACCCGATGAGGTGGCACGTTCGGCCTTATCCACCAGCCATTGCTGCGTTGATGGTTCAAGCCGACCACTGGTCTTGCAGTGGTCCTTGGCATCGCCACGCGACACAAAGGTATTGAGGCGATCCATACAAGCGTCGATGGCGAGAATGGTGAGGTCATCGCCAATATCACGGCAGTAGCTCAAGGTGTCGGCATCGCGACGTGACAACGCATCATAACCCATGTTACGGTATATGGTGGCAAACTCATTGCGGGTGATGGTGTCGGCAGGGGTTTGAGAGTCACCGTCATACACCCTTGCATCAGGATTGTTGATGTCGTGGTTACCTGGCACTACCAGCACTTGTATTCCCGCGTCCACTAGGCGTTGCAGCTGTGTCGCCACCAGTTCATGACTCAAGCGTTCACCATCCTTGGTGAGATCACCTGTCACAATGGTCAAATGGGGTTTCTGACTCAATATGTCGCTGATTAGGGTGTCAAGGATGCTGAGACTCTCGACGAGCATCTTGCGGTCTCGCTGCAGATACTCTTCGAATGCGCTACCGCCCTTAACGAGCAGCTGCGGTGCCATCACATGCAAGTCACTGATAACGGCAATCTTTATGCCTTGTTGAATTTCGGTATTCATAGTTCAAGGGGGTATTAATCAAGTTCCATTTTGTCGATGTCAGGGAGCCAGACACCGTCGTTCCACAGGCGGATGACGTTGTTTCCCTCATTAAGGTTGACATCCACATTCACAGTCAGCGGTTTGCTCCAGTCCTTGCCATCGATGGAGTAAGTGCCCACTTGCTTGCCGTTGACCTCGACATTGATTTCGCGCCAGTTGCCGGCATAAAAATGCAGGGTCATGGTGCGTCGGCCTGAACTGTCCACACGCACGTTCTTCCAAATCAAGTCATTGCCCGGACGATAACCCAGATAGCAGGTCACATAACCGCCCGATGCGCCCTCCTTGGGAATGTAACTGCCAGTGTACACATCGTTGTACCAGTGCAATTCCTGGTATTTGCTCAGGTAGGCGGTCTCAGCCTCATACACCTTGCGCTCCAGACGTTGTTCGGCCTTTGCACGGTAAATCTTGGTGCCATGTGCAGGGACCGTGACAGTGACCGAACCCAAGGCACTGCCTGCGCTGGCCTGTGCAAAGCAGTCATAAAGTTCCACTTTGCCGCCCAAGTCAATGGTGTTGAAGTCCAACTTCACAGTCTGTTTCTTGTCGCTGGGATTGTAAACTGCAAAAGTGCGCTCTTTTCCGTAAAGCTGCTTGATGTCCTTGACCATGATAAAGCACTCGCCTTGCTTGGCAGCCAGATAGGCCTGCAGGTGCAACGGATCTTGATTGAGGGCAATCAGGTCACGGTTGGTGAGCAGAGCCAATGCCCTGGGTTTGATCGTGGCCATGTCACAACCGATGAGCAGCGGCGATGACATGATACACCACATTCCAAAATGCGTCTCGTCCTCGGTCTGAGACATTGATCGTCCCACCTCCAGCATGTCCATGTCGTTGTAGTGACCGTCATGACAATAGGCACTCAAGTACAGGTTCTCGGCAAGAATCTCTTTTACCGATTTCCAAGCGTCATAAATGTCGCCTGTCGTCCGCCACGAGTCGGCCACATCGGCGGCCCAGTTACCGGGATAGGCCCAGCGACAGATGTTGAAGACGATATCCTGCTTGCCACAGTTGCGGATGGCATTGGAAATCCTGGTGTACTGCTCACGCTCGTCAAGATCCAGATGGCGGCCACCGCAGTAATCCACCTTGATAAAATCAAAATCCCAGTCACGGAAGTAGAGCTGACAGTCTTGCTCCTCATGGCCGTAAAGTCCGACTCCTACGCCCCATGCATTCCGGTTTCCCGATCCGCAAGTATTGTCACCCGCGTCACTATAGATACCAGCCTTCAAGCCCAGCGAGTGGATATAGTCCACCAGGGCACGCATCCCGTTGGGGAACCGTTCCATATTCAGGCGCAGGTGCCCGTCATCGCCACGTCCTTGCCAGTAACCGTCGTCGATGTTGATATAGCGGTAGCCCGCGTCCTGCAGTCCGCTCCGATGCATGGCATCGGCCTGCTGACGGATAAGTTGCTCATTGATGTCCAGTGCAAAGGTGTTCCAGGAACTCCACCCCATGGTGGGGGTGCGCTGGGCTGCTGCCGACAGGGCCAATGACAACAGCAGGGTCATCAAGTATAGTTTTTTCATCATTGCAGTCATCTTTTAAAGTATTGATATTTAGATGACCACAAATATAGTGATTTTTCCTGAATGAAAACATCCAGGAACATGTTTTTATCTGTAAAAAATCACAGGTGAATGGTGAGTCTGAGGTCGCTGACACGGGATTCGGTCGCCGAACCCACTTCGTTGCGGTCCTCAAGCACGCTGCGCACCACGGGATCCAGTTTGGGATAAACCTCGTTGAGGAAGAATTCCCACAAGTTATCGGCCTGTTCGGGCGCTACTTCCTCGATCATGGCACGAATACCTTGTTTTCCTTGTTCGATGAGGGCCTCGGTGTCGGCATTCTGCTCGTTGCCTTCAACCACGGCGAGCAGGGCGCGCGATAGCACCTCACTCAAGTGGCGCAACACGAGTTGTGTCGCCTGTTGAGGAGTTTCGGGCAGATTTGTCTTGCTACCGTCCATCTCGAGCATGGCCTTGAGCTGTCCCATGCGGCCACCCAAGCGGGTCCACACTTTGTCCGAGAGCATACTCGCCATGCCTGGAGTGGCGTTGATGATGCGTTGCCGTCCCTGTTCGCGCAGGTCAGGACAAGCCGAGGTCGAAGTGAGCCAACGGGTATCGATGTCAAGGGTATTACGCTTGCGGTGAATGGTCGCTGTGCGCAGGGCAAAGGGGTAACAGATAGCCGAACCTGTAGCGACCTCGACAATGCTGTCCCCGCTCTCACCGTCATGCAGCGTGGCGGCATCGGTCACATGCAGATGACCAGTGAAAACCGTGTGAATGCCGGCATGCAACAGTTGACGGGCTATGGTGTCATGATTCTTAACGATGTAGTTGGCCAGCAAACGGTCCTCGCGGTCAAAATGCGGCACCAGATGGTGGTGCATCATTGCGATGACCTGTTTGCCTTGTTGCTGTGCACGGCTAGCTTGATCAACAACCCATTGCAAGGTTTCGGGCTTGATGCGACCTCCATTGTGATAAGTGTCAACACTGTCGCCACGGCTGACCAGCGTGTTCAACTCGTCCATGTTGCTGTCGATGCCAATGATGACGATACCCTTTATCGGCTCACAGCAATAACTCAATGATGCGGGGTCGCGCATAGACTGTCCACCATAGCCGCAACCACGATAGATTTGCGCAAACTCCTCTCGAGAGACCGTAGCAGTAGGCATTGTGTTGTCACCGTCATATCTTCTTGCATAGGGGTTGTTGCAGTCATGGTTGCCAGGGATGACCAGCGGCTGGATTCCATGCTGTTGCAGGCGGGCCAGATGCCATGCCATGCGCTCGTGGCTCAGGCGCTCACCGTTATAGGTGAGGTCACCTGTGAACAACACGACCGAGGGCTTCAGAGCAATGAGGCTGTCGGTGATAGAAGCCATGATCTCGTCGCTCATCGCCATCATCTTGCTATCGGCGGCATCGGCGCGGTCAATGGCACTGCCGGGAGTGATCAGCTCAGGGCTGAGGAGATGCACGTCACTGATGATGGCGATGCGGTCGAGCGTCATGCGCGCCTGAGTGTCAAATGCAAACAGCGTAGTCAATAACATTATTATATAAATGAGCCTTATCTTCATTTTCTTACAGCCTTTTGCATTTATTGTGCCAATTCACTCACGCTGAATCCTGCCTGGGCCAAATGTCGCCAATAGGACGGATAAGACTTGCTCACCACCTGGGCGTTTCTTATTACCAAACCGGGGAAACGCACTGCCGCTGGAGCAAAGGCCATTGCCAAACGATGATCATCATGCGGATCAATGACAGGCGGTTGTTCACTCACTGCGACACGCTCACCATACCATGAGACGGCATCCTCGCTCTCGATTTTCAAGACATAGCCTAATTTCAGCAATTCGGTGCGCAATGCTTCTACACGGTCACTCTCCTTGAGGTGTAGGGTACGCACGCCCGTCATGCGAAATGAGCGTTCCAGCAGGCACAACAGCACGGCCCATGACAGTGCCAAATCGGGTGTGGCCGTCATGTCCACATAACTGGAACAACAACAGCCGATGAAATGACTTGTGTCAAGCGCCACGCCCATCGAATCAAAGCGTGATTCGATACCCAAGGCACGCCCCAATTCCACCAGTCGGGAATCACCCTGAATGCTGTCGGGCACCAACCCCATGAGTTGCAGCTGTGACTGAGGCAACAGTGCAGCAATTGCATACCACGGAGCGGCTGCACTCCAATCGGCCTCCACCAGGCAACCGTCACCGGCATATCCGTCACCCGCGTTGATGTGATAATCTGTGATTTCCACCTGTGCTCCCATCTGTCGCATGACACTGGCAGTCAAGTGGATATAGGGAGCCGAGACAATATCCCCCGTGAGGGTGATGGCCCCGCCCCCGATAGTGGGCAAAATCATCATTACCGCCGAAATGAATTGTGAGCTCACGCTGCCGTCCATGACCACATCACCGCCACGCAAAGTCTTGCCTGTGATGCGCAGGGGTGGATAACCCTCATCGCCCATGTAGTCAATGCAAGCGCCCAATCGGCGCAGGGCATCGACCAGCGCACCGATTGGGCGGTGGCGCATGCGTTCAGTGCCGTCGAGCGCCACAGTAATTCCCTCACGGGTGGCAAAATAGGCGGTGAGGAAGCGCATTGCTGTACCAGCAGCTCCCACGTCAATGACACCGCCGTCACGCCCCAAGGCATCAATCATCACAGCAGTGTCATCGCACAGGGCTGGATGCATCACTTGGGGCTCACCGTCACACAAGGCGGCAATGAGCAACGCACGGTTTGTGATGCTTTTGGATGTGGGCAACGCAATCTTTGCGCTGGCAATATCAGGTGCATGGAGTCGCAAGTCCATCTTTTTTATCACGATTAAATCAACGATGACGCAAAGATAATGAATTCATCGGATTTTTTTGTAATTTTGCAGTCTAACCTAATAAAAACAAGACAATGACAATAGTTGACACTATATTGATTCTGATTATACTCGGGGGTATCGTGCTGGGCTACCGCAAGGGCTTCATCGGACAGTTATCGTCGCTCGTTTCATGGATTGTCGCCATTGTGTTGTGTTACAAATGCGGTGACTTGATACAGGGCATCTTCCTTTCGGTCGTTCCCAGCGCTGCCGACTGGCCCTTGTCAACGGTCACCGTCAAGACCGTGTCGCTGGCGTTTGCTTTTCTGCTGGTCATGGTGGTCATCAGGCTCTTAATGCGTCTTTTCAAGGGCGCTCTCAAGGCTGCCGATTTGAGTTTTATCGACCGCTTGGGCGGTTCCCTGCTGTTCATGTTCAAGTATGCTTTCATCTTGAGCATCGTGCTCAATTTACTCTATGCCATCAACCCCGACATGGATACCTTCGGCACCAAACACATGCTGAAAAACAAGCCTTACGAGTTGACGCTGGACCTCATGCCACGCATCCTGGGCAGTGACAAAATGCCAAGCGATTCATTGAAACTCTACCGCGACCTCATCGAGCAAGTCCCACAGGACGACGAGCCATTCAACACCACCGAGACTTAAACACATTTTAAGGATATTTCGCACTGTGATATCAAGCAAATGGTGTAACTTTGCGGGACTATTTCCGTGAGCCCTGTCATGGGTACACGGCATGCGGCAATTTTCAAGAACAAATGATGGACTTTCTTGCAACATATCATCTGCAGGGCCTGGTTTTGGGTCTGTGCTCATTTCTCATCATCGGCATCTGTCACCCGCTGGTCATCAAGGGCGAGTACCACTACGGGCTGCGTTTCAAGTGGGTTTTCCTTGTGGCTGGCGTGCTGCTGTGCATTGCGTCGTTGTTGACGGGTAACATCCTGCTCTCCTCGTTAATGGGAGTGGGCGCTTTTTCCTGCTTTTGGGGCATCCGGGAGATGAATCAACAACAGGAGCGCGTGCGCAAGGGATGGTTCCCACGCAACCCCAAACGCACCTATCCCTGGGACAAACAAACAGACGAGCACACTAAACAGTGAAGGCCCTGACAAGCATATTGTTGGCGGTGGTATTCGCTCTGGGCGCAACGCTGCACTCTGCTGCACACAATGTGAGCGGCAGAGTGACCTGTGACGGAAAAGGGGTTGCGGGAGTCGCAGTGAGCGATGGTTTTGAGGTGGTGCTCACCGATACCGACGGGCGCTATGCCTTGACCAGTGAAAAAAAGAACGGATACGTTTTCTACACCCTTCCTGGTGGCTATGAACCCCTGCTCCAAGATGGTTTCATGCCTCAGTTTTGGGCAAAGCTTGACTCGCCCGAGGCTGACGTGGCCGAGGTTCATGACTTCGTGTTGAGGCGAGTGGACAACGACAGGCACATCATGATCTTTGGCGCTGACACTCATCTGGCACGACGCAACAGCGACCGTGCACTGTTCAAGAACGGACTGCTCGCTCGCCTGAAAAATGAGGCCGAGCAAGCCGGTGACGTCCCCGTCTATTCCATGATATTGGGCGACCTCACTTGGGATGTGTTCTGGACCCAGAACGACTATGACTTGGATAACTTCGTCACCGACATGAAGTCTTGGAGCTACCCCGTGCCGCTGTGGCCTGTTATCGGCAACCATGACCATGACCCCAGCGTGCCCGCAAGTGCCAACACCGACTTCGAGGCAGCAGCGGCATGGCGAGACATCGTGTGCCCCAACTACTACAGTTTCAACCTGGGCAAGATTCATTATGTGGTGCTTGATGACATCAAGTACCTGAACGAAGCTGAACCTGGCGAGAACTACCCTGACGGCGTGGTCGGCAGCCGCAACTATCGCGGTGTGGTGAGCAATGAACAGATATCGTGGTTGCGCAAGGACCTGGCATTGGTCGACAACAACACCCCCATCGTGTTGTGTCTGCACATTCCCGCATGGGGAATGAGCAACAACTTCGGATACTATGCTAGGCTGGACAACACCCACACCCTGTGCTCTATTCTCAACAACTACAGCACAGTGCACATCGTGAGCGGGCACACTCACGCCAACTACTCGGCACGTCCCTACTCCTACCCGAACATCGTCGAGCACAACCTCGCTGCAGCCAGCGGCACATTGTGGCAAAGTGCCAGCCTCAGCGGCCACAACGTGTGCCACGACGGCAGCCCTGCAGGATACTCGCGATGGGATGCTGACGGGAAAAAACTGAAATGGTCGTTCAACACTGCCGACAAAGGAACTGAACAGATGCGCATCTATGACATGAACACCGTGCGCTCCTTTTACCGCAACAGCAATGCCATGCACGCCATCATCAACGCCGACCCCTCACGGGTTGATTACAGCGACATTGACGAGAACACCGTGCTGGTCAACGTGTTCGCCTATGACACCGACTGGCGCGTCAGCATCTGTGAAGGTGACAGCGTGCTGGAGTGTCACCGCGTGTGCACCGAGGACCCGTTCCACACCATCACATGCGACGTTCCTCGCTGGAATGCGACGGGCTACTATTCATCCACCTATGCCTCGAGCCGCAGCACCCATCTGTTTCAGGCCGCAGCCACCACCTCCACGCTACCCATCACAGCACGCGCCATCGATGGCTTCGGTGAGATTCACCTCATGCGCATTGAACGCCCGCTCACCTTCAGTGCAAGCCTGGAAATCTACGAGACCGCTCTGGCTATCGGCGACGTGAATGCCGACAGCGAGGTCAATATTGCCGATGTGAACGCCCTCATCACCATTGTGCTGACAGGTCACAGTCACGGGTGCCCACCCATCCTTGCCGACTACAATGCCGATGGCGAGGTGAACATCGCCGACATTAACCGCATTATAGAAACCATACTCAATTCATAGCAAATGATGAGAATAGACATACTCACAGTGATGCCCGACGCCCTTGAGTCACCACTGCACACCTCCATCCTGCAGCGTGCCCAAGACAAAGGACTCGTCGAAATCCATGTCCACAACCTGCGCGACTGGAGCCTGCGCAAGCACCGCAAGGTGGATGACTACCCCTTTGGCGGCGAGGCAGGCATGGTCATGCAAATTGAGCCCGTGTGGCGCTGCATGGAGGAGTTGAAGAGCCAACGACAATATGACGAGATCATCTTCACCTCGCCCGATGGTGAACAACTCACCCAACCCATGGCCAACGCATTGTCGCTCAAGGAAAACATCATGATACTGTGCGGCCACTACAAGGGTGTGGACTACCGCATTCGCGAGCACCTCATCACGCGTGAAATCACCATCGGCGACTATGTCCTCACGGGTGGTGAACTCCCGGCTGCAGTCATTGCCGATGCTGTCGTGAGGCTCCTGCCTGGTGCCATCGGCGACGAGCAAAGCGCCTTGAGCGATTCGTTCCAGGATGGACTGATCGAGGCTCCTGTGTACACCCGTCCCGAGGTGTTCAACGGCTGGCATGTCCCCGAAATTCTGCTCAGCGGCCACCAGGCCAAGATTGCCGAATGGAAGATGCAGATGTCGTTGGAACGCACGCGCCGTCTGCGCCCCAATCTCTTAAAAGACAATAACTAACAACTCAATAACTCAAACAAATATGGCCCTTTTCAATTTACATCGTCCCAAATGGATACCCCGATGGCTCAACATTCCGTTGGTGCTTTTCATCATCTTCATCATCTCGCTGATCTTCTTCGGAGAGAACAATTTCATCCGCACCAGTAAATACAAATCACAGATCAACGAACTCAAGACACAAATCAAGAACTACGAGGACTCGGCAACCATGTACGAGGCTAAGACAAACGAACTTAACACCGATAACGAGACGTTGGAGCGCCTTGTCCGTGAAAAATACGGCATGAAGCGCACCAACGAGGAAGTTTATATCACCGACATCCCATGAAACAGGACAAGACAAATCAAGACAAACGGACTGGACTGGCCAACGTGTTGGTCATTACCGGACTCCTCGCGATGGCTGTCATGGCCCTGATGCCACTGCTCAACATCTTCCACCCGTGGATGCGTTGGGCTTTCGCCGCTGGCGCCTTTATCGTGCTGGCCGGACGAGTCATCGGTGCATACACTGGGCCCGTGTTGCGCATCAGGAGACTTCACCGCATCCTCATGTTCAGCGCTCTGCTGTATTGCGTCAGCGCCTGGATGATGTTCATGCCCGACGGTGGAAAGAACGCCATCGGCTTCCTTCTTGCCGGTGTGGTCGTGCAGATGTATGCTTCATGGATGATTGACCGTGAGCAGGAGAAAACCGAAAAATAACCTTTCACGGCACAATTATTCTTGGTAATTGCCAAGCTTTTACTAATTTTGCGCTTTTGATGAAAGGCATTATCACAATAGACAACGGCAACACAACGGTGAAGGTGGCCTACTTTGACGGCTCCAGGCCCATGGCGTCTAACCGCTTCAGGCGGGAAGACATAATGGTGCTGGAACGATTCCTGAGCACCTTCCAGCCCAGCGGGGCCATCGTGTGCAGCACGGCAAGCGAAAAGGACACCGAACCCATTGAACGGTACGTCAGAGCACGCTGCCAGCACTTGATGTGCCTCACTTACGAGACCCCGTTGCCCATCACGTTGGGATATGCCACGCCTCACACCTTGGGCCGCGACCGCATCGCTACAGCAGTGGGAGCATGGACCCATCTGAAAGATCAAGCCGATGTGCTGGTGATTGACGCAGGAACGGCAATCACCTATGACCTGGTGACCGCCAACGGCCACTTTGAGGGCGGAAACATCGCGCCGGGAATGGCGTTGCGTTTTCAAGCGCTTCACGAGCACACGGGGAGGCTGCCCCTGGTGAGCCACGAGGGAAACCTGCCCATTATCGGCTATGACACCGAGACAGCCATCCGCAGCGGCGTGATGCTCGGGCTCATTGGCGAGATTAAAAGCTATATCGCTCTTTTACAAATCGAGCACCCCGACCTCAAGGTTTTCTTGACTGGTGGCGACGCGCAACTGTTGCTACCGCATCTTGAGTCCTTGGGAGTAGAATATCAAGAACATCTGGCGGCTGAAGGACTCAACCGCATCTATTTATACAATCAAGAAAATGGAACTATTTAAGAAAATAACGCTCTTTACACTTGCTGCAGCATTGTGTTGTGGCGTGACTATGGCACAAATCGTGACTACACCCTACTCCAAAATGGGCTACGGCATGCTGAACGACAACGTGTCAAGCATTCAACGCTCAATGGGTGGCGTGGGATATGCCATGAAAGGCGGACGCATCGTCAACGTGATGAACCCGGCTTCCTATGCCAATGTCGATTCTTTAACCTTCCTGTGGGATGTGGGTGTCGATCTGACCAACCTGTGGAGCAAAGAGAACGGCAACAAGGGTTACAACTTCGGCGGCGGACTGGATTACCTCACTGGCCACTTCAGGGTAGCCCACAAGTTGGGTGCTTCGTTCGGCCTGTTGCCCTATTCATCAGTGGGATACGCCTACGGCTCCAAACTCGATAACGGTAGCGACTCCCGCAGCGGCAATGGCGGCTTCAACCAGCTGTATGTCGGTCTGGGCTATGAGCCGGTCAAAAACCTGAGTGTGGGCTTCAACTTCGCCTACTTGTTCGGCACAACCACCAACACGACACTCATTGCATCATCATCTTCCAGCTATTTCACACGCTACATGAAGATGCGCGACTGGAACGCTCAAGTGGGTCTCCAGTACAGCCTGCCCATTGCCAAAGGGCGCGACCTGCTCACGCTGGGTGCCACCTTCCAGCCCAAGAAATCCTACCACGGTGATGCCTGGGGAACGAGTTTCGACAGCCAGGACAACAAGGTGGACACCATCGGCTACACGTCTATGAGCGGCAAATATGAACAACCGGCATCCATCGGTGTGGGTCTGAGCTACAACTTCAACCGCAAACTCACGGTCGAGGCCGACTATACCTATCAGAAGTGGAGCAATGCCAAATACCTGCCCATCAACGGATTTGAGTCACAGTCAATGCACTTTGATGACCGGTGGAAGATTGCTGCCGGCATGCAGTACACACCCAACAAGCGCGGCTCCTATGTGGGTGCCATGTCATTCCGCGCAGGTGTCTTCTACAACCACGACTACCTCAACTACAACGGCAACAATGTGCGTGACTATGGCGCCAGCATCGGCGTCGGCCTGCCTGCCCCCAACGGCAAGACGACGGTCAACCTGGGTCTTGAGTGGAGGCATCGCGAGACCAGTCCCACAAAACTCATCACCGAGAACTATCTCAATATCACGCTGGGCGTGAACTTCAACGAGCTGTGGTTCTGGAAGAACCGCATCCGATAACTTGAACTGTGAGACGGTTGCTGCACATAACATTGACCCTGGTCGTCATCCTGGCACTCTACGGGTGCAAAGATGACACCACTACAGTGGTGAGCCATTCCACCGACCCCGAGGCGGTGCCCACCATGACAACGACCGACGTGCAGACCATCATCAGCGACTCAGGACAGACCAAGTACCGCATCACGGCGCCGCTGTGGAACATGTTCGAGGAATCCAAGCAGCCCCATTGGACCTTCCCTAAAGGGGTGATCTGTGAGGAACTCAACGAGAAATTCAACCCGATATCCACCATCAAGTGCGATTCGGCCTACTTTGATAAGATCCAAAACCTGTGGACGCTCACCGGCAATGTGCACATCACCAATGTCACTGGCGATGTCGTGCTCACCGATGAGCTCATGTGGGACCAGCATGCCCACAGGCTCTACAGTGATGCCTTCATTCACATCGAGAAACAGGGACGCATCATCGAGGGATACGGCTATGAGTCCAACGAACGCCTCACCACCTATCAACTCCGTCAGGTCGAGGCCATCTTCCCCATCGACGAGCGACGCATGCCCCACCCCGGCAGCGGCAACGTCCCTCGCCCGATGCAGCAACCCAGCAAACCCACCACTCCAACCACCAACTAAATGGCTCTAAATCCGGAATATATCTCACCGCTGATTATCGCGCTCATCGCGCTGCTGTGCTCGGCATTCTTCTCGGGCATGGAAATCGCTTTTGTCTCATCCAACAAGGTGCGTGCCGAGATCGAGATGTCCCGTGGCGGCATCATCAACGGACTGCTTAACATCTTCTACGGCAACCGCGAGATGTTTATCTCCACCTTGCTCATCGGCAACAACATCGCCAACATCGTCTATTCTATGGCGATGGCGCGACTGCTCACCATCCCGCTGCAGCAATGGATCACCAACGAGGCCCTGCTCCTGCTGGTCCAGACAATCATCGCGACGCTCATCATCCTGCTCTTCGGCGAGTTCATCCCCAAGTCGGTGTTCCGCATCAATCCCAACGCGTCGCTGCGCACAGCCTCTATCCCGCTTTTCATGATCTACTGCCTACTCTATCCCATCTCGCTGTTCACCGAGTGGATATCGGCATCGTTGATGAAACTGTTCGGCATCAAGATGAGTTCCACACGCGTGAGACTCATCACCGTCGACGAGCTTGATGCCTATCTGCAAGAAAACATCGACAAACATGAGGACGAGAACAAGACGGTTGAACGCGAGGTGAAAATCTTTGAGAACGCGCTCGACTTTGGCGACACAAGGCTGCGCGACTGCATGGTGCCCCGCAACGAGATTGTTGCTGTGGATGTCGAAGACACCACACGCGATGACCTGGTTAAATTGTTCTCACGGTCGGGACTCTCCAAAATTGTCGTCTATAAAGAGAACATCGACGACGTCATCGGCTTCATTCAGGTGAGCGAATTGTTTGTCACCGATGTGGATTGGAAAACACGCCTCAAGCCTGTTATCTTTGCTCCCGAGAGCCTCCTTGCACGCAAAATGATGCAGCGGCTCATGGGCGAGAAACGCTCGATGGCCATCGTCATCGACGAGTTTGGTGGCACCAGCGGAATGGTCACCCTCGAGGACCTTGTTGAGGAAATCTTCGGCGAAATCGAGGACGAACACGACCGCAACCGTCTCACGGCACGGCAAATCAACGAATCGAGCTATGAGTTCTCGGGACGAATGGAAATCGAGGAAATCAACGAACGTTTCCACCTTGATATCCCCGAGAGTGACGACTACCAGACGCTGGCCGGATACTTACTGGCCGAGAACGAGGCGATTCCCAACGTGGGAGACGTGTTGGAACTGCCGCCCTACCGCTTCACCGTCGAACGGCAATCTGCTGCACGCATTGAGCTCGTCCGCGTCGATGTCATCGAGAACGAGGAGAAAAAATAACGCCAAACGATGACATTTCGCTGTTTTTATCAAAAAAAACGATAAAAAGTTTGCACAAATAAAAACATTTGCTGTATCTTTGCACCGCATTTCCCCAAAAATGCAACATGGTGTGTTAGTTCAGTTGGTTAGAATACCTGCCTGTCACGCAGGGGGTCGCGTGTTCGAGTCACGTACACACCGCCAACAGTTGAGGAATCCGTCACAAGTCGGGTTCCTCTTCTTGTTTATTCCCATCACAACCGAAAAACACAGTCCAAAACATTTTTTGAGAAAAAACGTTGCAGATTGTCACACATTCTCATTATATTTGCACATTATTTATTAATTCAATCTCGCCGACATAACCAATTTTTATCTTTATACTCTTATCAACCTAAACAACAATTGTTATGAAGAAATTATTATTCCTGTTACTTGCTGTTATCCTGCCCATGGCTGTCTATGCCCAACTGCTGGATAACAATCGCATGTTCCAATGTGCGCCCTATGCGCTCAAGGTCTTTAATCAACATCAACTCATGACGGCATCTCGTGCCGACCTCGCAGCCAACCAGATGATCATGGGACACTATGACACCGACGAGGTTGCTCCTTCGACCGAAGGTATTGGACTCAACAGCACCGGTAAGCGTCAAGTCGGCACCGTCATCACTCCCGAAGAGGTGGCCGTGTTCCAGGGCGGTAAGATTGTCAAATTCCGCGTGGGTCTGGCCAATGCTGCCAGTATTTCCAAAGTCTTGATTGCCAAAGTGAGTGCCACTGGCGCGGTGGGTTCCTTGCAACAAATCTCATGCAGCGCCAATGCCGCTGGCTGGAATGAGATCACGCTGTCATCACCCTACACGATTAGTCTTAACAGCACTCAAGGTCTGTTCATCGGTTTTGAGTATCAGCAGACTGCCGGCCAATACCCCCTATCGGCAGTCAAGGTTGGTGACATTTATCCCACCTTATGGAAAAACGGTCTCAATTGGCAAGACCTCGGTTTGGATAGCTACGGCAACCTGAGTATTCAGTGTGTGGTCGAGAGTGACAACTTCCCCGAGTACATGGTCAATGTCAACAGTCTCACTGTTGAAAAATTCATCAAGTTGGGCAATGATATTGAGTTCACGTTCAAGACCAAGAATTTTGCCACCGCAACAGTCGCTGCCGGTGCTTGCACCTATGACGTGCTCATCGACGGACAACTCATGACTACCCTCACCAATACTGAAGCCTTCGGTAAGAATGCTTTGACCATCGAGGGTGCTATTCCCTCGGCAGGCTTAGCCTCGGGCAAGCACACCTTGACAATTGCTGTCAACTCATTGAATGGTGAGCCCGTAGCAAGTCCCGCATCGGTCAGCAAAGACTTCACTGTATTCGAGAACGGCTTCGCACGCCAGATGCACATCGTTGAGCAATTCACCTCGACCTACTGCACCTATTGTCCGCTGGGTAATAACATGTTGAGTATTCTCACCACCATGCGCGACGACATTATCTGGATTGGCATTCACGGCAACATGTCATCGGGCACTGACCCCATGAGCACAGTGCAGGGTGACACCATCATGGCCTATCAAGGCGGCGACTCCTATCCCTCGGGCTCCTTTGATCGTGCAACTGGTTGGGAATCCGACAATGCTATTGTCACTGGACTCGGCTTTTACGAACAGTATCATCAGCAGGTTGCAGAAGAAATCGGAAGTTTCTTTGACTACTTGGCCGAGACACCCAGCTATGCTACCATCAACATCAACAGTACATTCGACGCTGACACCCGCAAGGCTGTCATCACCGTCGATGGCGATATCACTTCCGACTTTGATACCATGATGGGTGCTGATTGCAAATTGTCGGTATTCATTA
Source organism: uncultured Bacteroidales bacterium (assembly GCA_902784675.1). GTDB lineage: Bacteria > Bacteroidota > Bacteroidia > Bacteroidales > Muribaculaceae > Sodaliphilus. Next base: position 27,951 of record CACZVR010000002.1, read on the forward strand.
CCGAGGACGGCCTGGTTTATAGGCAGTTGAATTCAGGCACCTGGATTAATGACTATGTGCACAATAACGTCTTCCGCAAAGCGCTTGGTTCGGCTCGCGGTGTGAACATCAACAAGGTTGATGGAGACAAATATTCTAACACCTTCGAGCTCACAATTCCTTCTACTTGGAAGGCCGATAACCTGAATGTCGTTGCATTCATCAGCCGTCCGCTCATCAATGGTGCAAGCGGCAATTACGCCGACATGTTTGTCAACCAGGCCAACAAGCGCAAACTCGGCGAATATGACGAGCCTACTACCTCAATGCAAGGTGATGTAAACGGCACTGGAGTCGTAAACATGGATGACTTGAGCGATCTTATCAACTATCTGCTCACCAATGACGCTACTGGCATTAATATGGAAGGCGCCGATTGCTGGACCGACGGCGACGTGAACATGGATGACCTGAGTGAACTCATCAACTATCTGCTCACTGGCGCATGGACTGAATAACACGAAGTGACATTCCTCAAATAACGAGGACAGACGAACCGTTGTGGTTCGTCTGTCCTCTTGCTTTATTTGTCGGGGTACCTGGATTCGAACCAGGGACCTCCTGCTCCCAAAGCCCCCGCCACATGATGCGTTTTGAGTGGTGCAAAGGTACATCTTTTTTTATTACCGCCAAGTGAAAATGAGGTTATTTCGCTTTTTTTTGGCAGTACTAGATATAAATGTGACAAGAATGTACTAATTTTGTATGTTTCAAACGTTATTAAGGAAAAACAACCCTAACCATAATAATACAATGTACAGAACTAAGACTAACGGCGAACTTCGCCTGGCCAACGTCAGCGAGGTCGTCACACTGGCAGGATGGGTGCAGCGCACTCGCAAGATGGGTGGCATGACCTTTGTGGACCTGCGTGACCGCTATGGCATCACTCAAATCGTGTTTAACAACGAAGTGGACGCCGACTTGTGCGAGCGTGCCAATCATCTGGGACGTGAATACGTCATCCAGGTCAAGGGCACTGTCGCCGAGCGTTCCAGCAAAAACGCCAACCTGCCCACCGGCGAGATCGAAATCATCGCCAATGAACTGAATATCCTGAGCGAGAGCATCACGCCGCCGTTCACCATCGAGGACAACACCGACGGTGGCGACGACCTGCGCATGAAGTACCGCTATCTGGACCTGCGTCGCAATGCTGTGCGCAGCAATCTGGAGTTGCGCCACGACATGGCGATTCTCATCCGCAACTACCTTGACGATAAAGGCTTCCTTGAGGTGGAAACGCCCATCCTCATCGGCTCCACGCCCGAGGGTGCTCGCGACTTCATCGTGCCCTCGCGCATGAACCCTGGTCAGTTCTACGCTCTGCCCCAGAGCCCCCAGACGCTCAAGCAGCTGCTCATGGTGGCCGGCTTTGACCGCTATTTCCAGATTGCAAAGTGCTTCCGCGACGAGGACCTGCGCGCCGACCGTCAGCCCGAGTTCACTCAGATCGACTGCGAGATGAGCTTTGTGGACCAGGAGGACGTGATTGACGTTTTCGAGGGCCTGGCACGACACCTGTTCAAGAAAGTGCGCGGTGTGGACCTGCCCGAGAAGCTGGAACAGATGACCTGGCACGATGCCATGCGCCTGTACGGCAGTGACAAGCCCGACCGCCGCTTCGGCATGACGTTCGTCGAGGTGGATGACGTGCTCAAGGGCACTGGCACCTTCCCCGTGTTCAACGAGGCCAACTACATCGGCGCCATCTGCGCTCCCGGCTGTGCCGACTACACCCGCAAGCAACTCGACGGACTCGTTGACTTTGTGAAACGTCCGCAAGTGGGTGCCAAGGGACTGGTTTACGTCAAGTTCAACACCGACGGCACAGTCAAGAGCAGCATCGACAAGTTTTATGAGCCTGCCGTTTGGCAGCAGCTCAAGGAGAAGATGGGCGCCAACGACGGCGACCTCGTCCTCATCATGAGTGGCGACAACGCCAACAAGACGCGCGTGCAGCTGTGCACTCTGCGCCTCGAGATGGGCGAGCGCTTGGGCTTGAGGGACAAGAACAAGTTCGAGTGCCTGTGGATCATCGACTTCCCGCTGTTTGAGTGGAGCGATGAGGAGCAGCGCCTCATGGCGACCCACCACCCGTTCACCATGCCCAACCCCGATGACATCCCCTTGCTCGACGAGCATCCCGAGCGCGTTCGTGCCAAGGCCTATGACTTCGTGTGCAACGGCATCGAGGTGGGCGGTGGCAGCCTGCGTATCCATGACGGCAAGCTCCAGGCCAAGATGTTCGACATCCTGGGCTTCACCCCCGAGCGTGCCATGGCTCAGTTCGGCTTCCTGATCAACGCCTTCAAGTATGGTGCACCTCCCCATGCCGGTCTGGCCTTCGGTTTCGACCGCTTCGTGTCCATCATGGCAGGTCTGGACAGCATCCGCGACTGCATCGCGTTCCCCAAGAACAACAGTGGCCGCGACGTCATGCTCGACGCCCCCAGCCCTGTTGACCAGAGCCAGCTCGACGAGCTCTACATCGACGTGGACCGCGAGCGCCTCAAAGCCGAGGACAAGTTGTAACTTTAACAGGCATTAGGCTTTAGGAGTCAGGTTGCGGATGCCCGCTAATGCCTGATACCTAAAGCCTAACACCTAATGCCTAAAGCCTAATGAAAATAAAAGAAATCACCGACGCCATCGAGCAGTACGCCCCCCTGCGCTTGCAGGAGGAGTGGGACAACGCGGGCATCCAGGTGGGCAACCCCGACGCCCAGGTCACCGGTGTGCTCTTGTGCACCGATGCCACCGAGCGTGTCGTGGCCGAGGCCATCGAGCGTGGCATGAACCTGGTCATCTCGCACCATCCCCTGATTTTCCACGGCTTGAAGAAAATCATGGGACGCACACCCGTCGAACGCACCGTGGCGTTGGCCATCAAAAACGACATCACCATCTACAGCGCCCACACCAACATGGATAGCGCTTGGCAAGGCGTGTCGTTCCGCATGGCCGAGAAACTGGGTATGACCGACGTGCAGTTCCTTGACGCCAACGACGTGCCGCCCTATGGCGAGCAAGAGAGCGTCACTGCCGGTTGCGGCGTCATCGGCAACATCAAGCCCACTCCGGCCCTGGACGTGTTGCGTCAAGTGAAAGAGGCCTTCGAGGTGGGTGCTGTGCGCTACAGCGGCGACACATCACGCGACATCACGCGCGTTGCATTGTGCGGCGGTGCAGGCGGATTCCTGCTCAACAAGGCCGTTGAACAGGGCGCTCATCTGTATGTGTCGGCCGACATGCGCTACCACGATTTCCTGGACAACAACCCGCGCATACTCATCGCCGACATCGGGCACTACGAGAGCGAACACTACACAAAAGAGATTTTTTTAGAGATTATTCAGAAAAAAAGTCCTACCTTTGCAGTCGCTTTTGCGAAAAACGAAACAAACCAAGTCAATTATTTATAAACATTAGGCATAAGGAACTAGGCATTAGGCGTTAGGTGGCATCCGCCTCCTGAGACCTGAAGCCTAAAACCTGAAGCCTAAAACCAAAAAAAGTTTATGGCTACGAAGAAAGAACTCACCGTTGAAGAGAAGCTCAAAGCGCTCTATGATCTGCAGCAGAAACTCTCGGAAATTGACGCCATCAAGATTCTGAGGGGAGAACTCCCGCAGGAGGTGCAAGACCTGGAAGATGAAATCGCCGGTCTGCACACCCGTGTCGCCAAGTTCGAGGACGAAGTCGCAGCACAGCAAGACGAATTTGACCGCAACCGCGACATCAAGGCCAAGGCCGAGGAACTCATCGACAAGTACACTGCCGACCAGGACAACGTGCGCAACAACCGTGAGTATGACTACCTGACCAAGGAGATCGAGTATCAGGGTCTGAACATCGAGCTGGCCGAGAAGAAGATGAACGAAGCATCGCGCCGCATCGACGCTCTCAAGGCCGAGATCGAGAAAGCCAAGGAAATGTTCACCGACCGTGAGCACGCCCTCGAAGACAAGAAGAGCGAGCTCAACGAGATCGTCAGCGAGAACAAGGCCAAGGAGGAGACCCTGCGCGAGAAAGCCAAGAAGCAGGAGAACAAGATCGAAGAGCGCCTGCTCACCGCCTTCAAGCGCATCCGCAAGAACACCCGCAACGGCCTCGGCATCGTCGTCGTTCAGCGCAACGCCTGTGGTGGCTGCTTCAACCGCATCCCCGCCCAGCGCCAGATGGAGATCAAGATGCACAAGAAGGTCATCGTGTGTGAATACTGCGGACGCATCCTCATCGATCCCGAGCTGGTAGGCATCACCCCCGAGAACGCCAAGAACAAATAATTCAAGCCCCCAGCTTCAGGCTTGAAGCGTAGCGACGAGAGCTCAGAGGCCACAGCGCCTTAGTATCGAGACACCTCGCGCTATAAGAACACCGCAATGGCAGCGAGCCCCCTGTGGCACGCTGCCATTGTCATTCCACCCCACCCCATAACTGTGCTCATCTGATGAATGGCGTTGGCATAGAGTAGTCGAAGACCACAACAAGGCCAATCGTGTTGACATCATGAGGTCGAACACCACAACAAGGCTGATGGTGGTAGCATAAAGTGGTCGAAGACCATAACAAGGCCGACGGCCTTGACTTGTGTTAACACCATGGCGCACAGGCCGTAGGCCCTGTGTGGCATGGTGGCAGTGCACAATCGGTGCATGGGCCTCGAAGAGGGCCAATCATGTCAGGCGAAACTCATTCCAGTCCAAACCAGCGTGTTCCAGATGTTTGCGGTATTCATTCTCAAAGGTTTCCCGCTGATGATGCTCTCTTTGGTTCTGGATATACTTAATAACCATCTCCTTATCTCGCAAAGCATAGGTGAAAGCCCCGTACTCTCTTCCCCACCCAGCGAATTGTGGAAACAAGTTGCGATTCTGTTTAATCCACTGGCTGGTTGACAATTTAATGTCACGCACAAGATCTGACAAACACACAGATGGGTGAAGTTGAATCAGCAGATGTATGTGATTCTCTATACCATTCACTGCAAACGGAATTGAATCATGACTTTGTATTACCCGAGCAATATAGCGGTACAATTGGTCGCTAGATGCCAACGGGAGAGTCATTTCTCGGCCTTTTGTATTGATGACAATGTGATAGATAGCGGTGACAGCACTCATAGCTTTATCGGGTTTTAACGGCAAAGATATCTAAAAAAGGGCATATAGGCAAGTGAGTGGCCCTCTTCGAGGCCCGTTTTTTCATCCATCCATTCCCCATGCCACGAGGACCTTCGGCCCTCGCGCCATGGGGCTGGCTCAAGTCAAGGCCATCGGCCTTGTGCAGACCGTCGGTCTGCTCGCCTAACGGAGGGCAAGCCTTCTACCAGCTCATGCCTCAATGCTTCTCCCCCTAATACCTATAGCCTATACCTGTAGCCTAACGCCTAAAATGTTAATAACTTTTTTGTACGAATCATGTAGCAATGTGGAGGTAAAAGTGTAACTTTGTTGCTGGCTTCGCTCGCACACCCCGCGGCGGACATCAACACCATTTTTAGTGACCATTTTACCAAGACAACGGCATGAACGGAGGAGGAAAATTATATTTCAAGTATGGCACCATGGGGTCAGCCAAGACCGCCCTGCTGCTCACCCAGGCTTATAACTTCGAGGAGCGCGGCATGCAGTACCTGTGCATGAAGCCCATCATCGACGACCGCGAGAACGACAACGTGATTCGCTCACGCATTGGCATCGAGCGCAAGTGCTCGTGGATTTACCCCGAGAGCGACCTCTATGATATGCTCACTCAGATGTTCGACCGCACCCTCATCGTCAAGGACTGGATCCTCATCGACGAGGCACAGTTCCTGTCAACAGCCCAAATCGACCAGCTGGCCCGTGTCGTTGACGATTATGGCGTCAATGTCGTGTGCTATGGCTTGCGCACCGACTTCCAGTCCCACCTGTTCGAAGGCTCACGCCGCTTGATGGAACTCGCCGACACCATCGAGGAAATCAAGTCCACCTGCTCCTGCGGTCGCAAGACCATCATCAACGCACGCATCGACTCACAGGGCAACATCGTCACCGACGGCAACCAGGTCGAGATCGGCGGTGACGACAAATATGTGTCGCTGTGCCGTCGCTGCTGGCGCAACCGCCGCATCGAGAGCACCAACCGCAACGCCATCAAGTTCGAGGACGAATAAGCGGGCTAACGCCCGCGAGGAGGGTGGAGCGAGGAGAGTGAAGCGAAAGCGGGCCTGTTGGCCCGCAGTGTATAGTGTATGGGTGTATTTGCGCCTATCGGCGCGTGTATGAGGCGGCTTTGCCGCCGAGGAGCGGGGAGCGAGGAGAGTGTAGGGCGCAAACAGCGGCTTAGCGTGAGGCAAAACGAATGCGGATGCCACCTAAAGCCTAACGCCTAAAAACCTAACGCCTAATGCCTAAACTACCTTTTCTTTTTCTTCTTCTCGGGCACGAACAGGTGCAAGGCCCAGTTCACCAGCGTCAGCACAAGGCTGAAGCCCAATGCCCACCAGAAACCGGCTATCTCAAAGTGCGGACGCACGATCCATGAGCACAGCAGCACCATCAGCGCGTTGATCACAAACGTGAACAAGCCCAGGGTCATGATGTTGATGGGCAGCGCCAGCAGCTTCACCAGCGGACGGATAAACGCATTGATAAAACCAAGCACGATGGCGATGATGATGGCCCACCACCACGGGTCAACCGTCACGCCCTCCAGGGTGTAAGCCGTGACAAGCACTGCCACAGCCGATACGATCAATCTTGTAAACATAAAAAGTCTCCTATTCTAATTAATGTATAACTCTCATTTTTCGCCCCTAAAATTACAACCGTTTTTTCAATCCGCCCTCATTTCCCTTACATTTTTTAAAACTACCACCCCCGATTTCAAAACAACCGACTTCCCCAAACCCTCTCAAACAACCGCGACACAGCCAAAATTAAAAAAACAAGAAATACAAGAACAACAAAATTCAATAATTGTATTTTTTGTCTTTCTTGTTGTAATTCTTGAATCAGAAATTTCAGATAATTCTGTTGTTTTCAACGTGAGGGCGGATGCCGATTTGGGTGGTTCGTTGTTAAAAAATCGGACGGGGATGGTGACGTGATTGTTTTTTGATGTAATTTTGCGGTCTCAAACCGTTTTAATGACATGACTGAAAAGACAAGAAAAGCTCTCAATCTGGCCAAGGACTATGTGATGATCACGCTTGGTCTGTTCACCTATGCCTTCGGTTTCACCGCGTTTATCCTGCCCGAGAAGATTGTGATTGGCAGTGTGACGGGTCTGTCGTCATTGATCCACTTCTGGCTGGGGTGGAACGTGGCGCTCACCTACTATGTCATCAACATCATCTTGTTGTGCATCGCCTTCCGCAGCGTGGGCAAGCAGTTTGTGCTGCGCACCATCATCGGCGCCAGCATCTCTACATTCTTCATCGGTGTGCTGCAACCCATGTTCCCCGAGCCCATCGTGCAGCAGCAGACGTTCATGAACGTCATCCTGGGTGCCGTGTTGTGCGGACTGGGACTGGGCGTGGTATTCACCCATGGCGGCAGCACGGGCGGTACTGATATCATCGCGGCGATGGTCGCCAAACACAGCACCATCTCGTTCGGCCGCACGATGATGTATTGCGACGTGCTCATCATCTGCTCGTCCTACCTGCTGTTCCACTCGATCGACAAGATCGTGTATGGTCTCATCTACATGGTCATCTACTCGGTGGCTGCCGACCGTGTCATCAACAACACGCGCCAGAGCGTGCAGTTCATGATCATCAGCAAGAAGTGGCAACAGATTGCCGACAACATCAATAATGTGGCCCACCGCGGTTGCACCATCCTGGACGGTATCGGCTGGTACACCAAGGACGCCGTGAAGATTGTCATGGTCATGTGCCGCAAGCACGAGAGCGTGAACATCTTCCGCATCATCAAGGAAACCGACCACGAGGCCATCATCACCCAGAGCAACGTGAACGGCGTTTACGGCTTCGGATTTGACGAATTGAAAGTGCGTGTTCACAACAAAAAAGCGACTGAAACTGAAACCATTACCGAAACAAGCAGCAACGAATAACTGCGAAATATCAGTTTTTAGTTAAAAACCGTAATTTATTAAAAGTTTATAATTTATCGGGCACGAAATGTTTTTTTCGCGTCCGATTTTGCATAATTTAAAAATATACCATAATTTTGCCCAAACTCTTCACACGAGATCAACATTAACCACTAATAACATTAACAGTAAAACATGAGAAAAATTTTCTTATTAGCGGCGCTTTTGGTCGCTGCCACTGCACTTGCCGCGCCTGTATCACCTGAGAAGGCGTTACTGGCGGCGAAGCAGTTCTTGAGCGAAAGAAACATCAAGACCACCTTGAAGTCACAACCTGCCAACATCTCAACACGGCTGATGGCTCCAAAGGCCAATCCTGATTATTACATATTCAACTCCAACGACGGCAAAAAGGGCTTTGTGATTGTGTCGGGCGATGACCGCACGATGAGTGTCCTGGGCTATACCGACAGCGGCTGCTTTGACCCCGCCAACGTGCCTGTCAACATGCAGGACTTGCTCAAGGTCTATAGTGAAGAGATCGCTATGCTCGACGAGTTGGGCATCACGGCCGAAAACATCACGGCTCCGCGTCCCACCCACAACAGCATCTCGCCGCTCATCACCAGCCACTGGGATCAAGCCGATCCCTACTGGAACCGTTGTCCTGAGTTCATGGACATCACCGAGGACGGTGACACCGTGGGCGAACTGGCTTATACCGGCTGTGTGGCCACGTCAATGGCCCAGATCATGAACTACTACAAGCACCCGATGGCTTGTTCGCAGACCATCCCTTCCTATGAGGTTGTTTTTTACATGGATGGGGAATACGGTATCTTTGACACCGATCCGCTGATGCCCATGTATTTTGACTGGGACAATATGAAGGACCGCTACACCGGCGCCGAGACCGATGCCGAGAAGGACGCTGTGGCATGGCTCATGCTCTATGCCGGCTGTGCAGCACACATGCAGTATGGCCTCAATGCCTCGAGCACCAGCGACCCCTACATCCCCACTGCACTGAACGAGTACTTCAACTATGACGCCAAACTGGTTTACCGCAGCGACTATGAGCAAGCCGACTGGGAAGAGATGATCTACCAGGAGCTGGCTGCCGGACGTCCCATGATTTATAACGGTCGGGCCGGTTCGGGCGGCGGACACTCGTTTGTGTGCGACGGCTATGCCTACGGTGACTACTTCCACATCAACTGGGGATGGGGAGGCATCGGCGACGGCTACTTCGTCCTGTCGGTACTCAACCCCTATGCTGGTGGTGTGGGTGCAGCACACAGCATGGAAGGCTACAACATCGACCAGACTGCCATCATCGGCATCATGCCGGGTTACAGCGGCGTGCCCGAGGAGGTTGACCACCGCCTCACCGTCTGGAACATGTACTACACGGGAACACGCACGTTTGAGCGCAGCGATGACGGCAACTTCAAACTCAACAAGAACCGTCGCATCAAGGTGACCGCCGAGGACCACATCGACGATGGCACCAAGTATCTGCGCGGCATCGCCTTGTATGACAGCAACGACAACTTCGTTGAAATTATCGCCCAGACCTATTACGGCGCCAACTACCTGTCCATCACCGACAGCTGGCCCGAGGCACAGAGTTCTGTGACCTATCCGTTCGGAAAGAACATCACCAGCGGCACCTACAAAATCGTGCCTGTGAGCTCCCTCCCCGGCAGCAACGTGTGGAATCCCATGATTGAGAGTGACCGCTACTACTGCGAGCTCACCTTCAACGGCAACTGGGTCACCATTACCGACCATCCTATTGTCAACCTCCAAGCCACCAACTTTGAATTCACCGGTGGTGAGAAAGTGGGCACCGCCGAGCAGTGCCACGTGACCGTCAAGAACAACGGTAATGACCGTTACAGCGGCCGTCTCTTCCTCTATGTCGGCAACGAGCCCATCGACGAGTATGGTGAGTACACCACCGTCATCGAGACCGAGATTCCCGCTGGCGGCACCAAGGTGGTCACCTTCAACTTCACCCCGAAGAATCCCGGCACCAAGAGCGCCTATCTGTCCACCTATGACAACACCTGGTCGGACGCCATTCCCGGCACTGGCAGCGTAACCATCGCCGACAACTCGATGGTGCCCATGAACCTGACCGTCGACATCAACGCCATGGGAGCCGATGAGAACATGAACGTGTATGACAGCTTCATCCGCTTCAAGGTGGACGTGACCAACCATGCCGACGGCGATTACACCCGCTATCTGCTGGCACCCATCTTCATTGTGGACGAGAACGACCACGGCACGATGATCAGCTACCAGAACGTGGCGGTCAACATCCCTGCCGGAGCGACGCAGACCTTCTACTTCGACTTCGACAACCTGGCCTTCGGCTCACGCTACGCGCTCAACATCTATGGTCGCAACGAGAACGACGTGACCACAAACCTCGTGCCGCCGGGCGGCAGCAAGATCTATACCGTCAACCGCGGTCTGGTGACCTGGACCAGCGACGGCGTGCGCATGGGACACAACATGAGCGGTGACGTCACGATTCCCGAGGATGCAGTTGCCGTGAGCTTCGAGGACATCGATGTGACATCGGTTGTCCCCAACAGCAATCCCAACACGCTGTACTATATTGCAACAGGTGAGAAGACCATTCCCAACGGTCTGGAGGGCAAGAACGTCATCAAGAACTACATCGCCCAGGGCGACATCGTCATCAAGCACGGTTATGACTTCTTTGCTCCGTTCCGTTTCAAGGCCGACAACATCAGCTATGAGCGCAAGTTCAACAAGGGCCGCCATGCTGGACAGGCAGGCGGTTGGAGCACCATGGTATTGCCCTTTGCTGCCACCAGCGTGACCGCCGACGGTGCTGCCATCGACTGGATGCACAGCAAGACCGATGCCAAGGGGTTGTGGGTGTGCAACTTCAACGAGGAAGAGGACACCGCCGATGACGCCAAGCTGCTGGCTGGCTATGTGGGCAACACCCTGGAGGCCAACGTGCCCTACTTCGTGGCTCCCTATGACGGCGCCAACGGCACCGACATGCGCGCCAAGACCTTCGTCTTCAGCGCCAACAACACGACCGTGAAGCCCAACCCCAGCGCCATCACCAGTGGCATCTATCACATGACAGTGGGCGAGTTTGTGCAGAAGGATATCGAGAACGCCTACTTCCTCAATGCCGTCGGCAGCCACTTCGTCAAAGCCGACAACGGCACGGTGAAACCCTTTGAGGTCTATGCCGACGATGTCATGGCCAGCAATGCCAGCCAGCTGCAGATTGTGCTTGACGAGAATGCCGAACAGGCATCCAGCAGCTTGCGCGGCGACGTGGACAGCGACGGGATAGTTGACATGGATGACCTGAGCATGCTCATCAACTATCTGCTCGCTGGCGATGCTTCAGGCATCGACATGGAGGCTGCCGACTGTGAGCCGAGCGGCGAAGTCAACATGGACGACTTGAGCATGCTCATCAACTATCTGCTCACCAACAGCTGGGATTAAGATAGATAACAACCCACACTAATCATCAACGAGGGAACGCGAAACGGCGTTCCCTCGTTGATTTATCTTCACCAGTTGTCAAAACTGGAAATAAATGAACTGCATGCTGCGATCCAGGCAAGCAATAGAGATGCCTGCCATCAGGACCCAGTAGATGAGCCAGCGCACCACAGTGGGGAACGGCAGGCGCTGCAAGGGGAACTCCTGCTTGCGTCCCCACCACTCGATGAGGAAGAACGGCACGATGTAAAATATCGCTTGACCACAGACGGGCCACACGCGCCAACTGCCGTTCACGATTACATCACAGATTTTTCCCAAGTGGGCGATGCCATTGGCGCGGAAGGCAATGAACACCATTGCGAACAGGAAGAACGTCAACAGGCAACGCGGAATGTCACGCAGGCTGGCATGGTCGCTGAGTTGACGACGGGCCATGAACACAAACGGCACCAGCAGCAGGCCGTTCACCACGCCCCAAATGACAAAAGTCCAGTTGGCGCCATGCCACAGTCCCGACAGGGCGAAGACTATCATGATGTTCAGCACCGTGCGCCACCTGCCGCGACGCGAACCGCCCAGCGGGAAATAGACATAGTGGCGGAACCACGTCATCAACGAGATGTGCCACCGCTGCCACAGTTCCTTCATGTTACGCGAGAAGAACGGATAGCGGAAGTTGGGCTGCAGCTTGATGTTCAACAACCTGGCCGAGCCGATGGCGATGTCGCTGTAGCCCGAGAAATCGGCATAGATCTGCACCGCAAACAGAATGCCGCCCCAAATCATGCTCGGGCCTGAGTAGTAATAGGGATTGCTGAACAACTGGTCCACATAGTAGCCCATGCTGTCGGCGATAATCAGTTTCTTGGCCAAGCCCCACAAGATCTGGCGCATGCCCGTCACAGCCGTGTCATAGTCAAACGCCTTGCAGCGCATGAACTGCGGCAACAAGTTGATGGCGCGCTCGATAGGACCCGCGACAAGTTGCGGGAAAAACGCGATGAACACCCCGAAGGCGACCACATCGCGCGTTGCCTTGATATCACCGCGATAGACGTCGATCGTGTAGCTGATGGCCTGGAAAGTGTAGAACGAGATGCCCACCGGCAGCAGGATGTTGAGCGTGGGCCAGTCGGGATTGGCGCCGAACAGATTCAACAGATGCACGAAACTGTCGCGCATGAAATTCAGATACTTGAACACCGCCAGGATGCCCACGTTCAGCACGATGTTCAACACCGCCCACGTCTTGTCGCCCGACGAACGGTCGCCGCGCATCATCAGGGCCGTCCCCCATGTGGACAACGAGGTGAGCACAATCAGACCCAGCATGCGCCAGTCCCACCAGCCGTAGAACACATAGCTGGCCACCAACAAGAACAGATTCTGCCAGCGCAGATGACGCCGCAACCCCCAGTAAATGAAGAAGACCAGAGGCAGGAACAGGGCGTATGTGTAGGTGTCGAATTGCATAACTCGGCCGCAAAGTTAATATAATCTTTGCCGACAGCAAAAAACAAGCGATGCTTGCCATTGCCCGAACACCATCGAAAAAAAGCCCCCCACGGCAGTGCAATACAATAAAAGCGCCATTTTGCAGTTATTTAGTTATCAGACAAACCAATTTTATAGAAGAAAATGAAACTGATGAAACCGATACTTGCCATCGCCATGATGGTTGCGGCACTGTCCGCACTGGCTCAGGACGACATCAATCCCATCAAGAACGAGTTCAACCCCATCACCACGGGTGTCACCTCGCTGAGCATCACCCCCGATGCACGCGGTGCCTCGATGGGTGACTTGGGTGCCGCCACCGAGCCCGACGTGAACTCACAGTTCTGGAACCCGTCGAAGTATGCCTTCGCCTACAGCCAGGCTGGTGTCTCGCTGTCCTACACGCCCTGGTTGCGCAAGATTGTCAACGACATCTACTTGGCCAACCTCGCAGGATACTACAAGATTGGAGGTGGCGACAATCAGGCCGTGAGCGCCTCGCTGCGCTATTTCTCGCTGGGCGAGGTGGCATTGTCCGATCAGGCCAGCGACTATGCTGCGACCATCAACCCGTTTGAGATGGCAGTAGACCTGGGCTACAGCCGCAAGTTGAGCGAGAAGTTCGCCATGGGTGTCGCCCTGCGTTTTATCTACAGCGACTTGGGTTATGGCTCTGGCATGAACACGGGTGAGTCCACGAGTGCGACTGCCTTTGCTGCCGACATCTCGGGTTACTACACCACCTACCCCATCATCGGTCGCAACGAGTGCCAATGGTCATTGGGTTTCAACCTGTCGAACATCGGTTCCAAGGTGTCCTATGACAAAGGCAACAACCCCGCCTATCTGCCCGCCAACCTCAAACTGGGTACCGCATTCACCTTCCCCCTGGCCGAGTTCAACAACCTGACCCTCTCGGTTGACGCCAACAAGTTGCTGGTGCCCGCCAAGCCGCGCCAGTCCGACCCGGAGTTTTGGCCCAACGGTGAGTATAATGACGCTGCTTTTACCGAAGCCGAGCAGGCTTGGAAAGACAAGTCATCCATCTCGGGTATCTTCGACAGCTTCAGTGACAACTTCGCCAAACGCATCACCTACTCGGTGGGTGCCGAGTATGCCTACGACCAGAAGTTCTTCCTGCGTGGTGGCTACTACTACGAGAGCAAGTATGCCGGTAACCGACAGTACTTCGGTCTGGGTGCAGGTTTCGCCCTCAAAGTCATCAGGATTGATGCCAGCTACATGATCGCCACGGCTCAAAACAGTCCTCTGGACCAGACGTTGCGCTTCACCCTGTCGTTCGACATGAACGGCATCAAGGACCTCTTCGGCGGCAACTGATCTTCACACCATCATGGCACGCGTGGGACTGGGATTTGACGTTCACCGGCTTGTCGAGGGCAGGCCCCTGTGGCTGTGTGGCGTGAACATCCAGTGGAACCGCGGCCTGTTGGGACACAGCGACGCCGATGTCGCTATACATGCCTTGTGCGACGCCCTGCTGGGTGCCGCATCTTTGCGTGATATCGGCTACCATTTTCCTGACACCGACCCGCGCTACAAGGGCATCGACAGCCGTCTGCTGCTGCAACAGGTGATGAAACTGCTCGATAATTACGGCTACGGCCTGGTCAACTGCGACATCACCATCTGTGCCGAACAGCCCAAGCTAAGCCCGCACATCCCCGCGATGATCAACGAGTTGGCGACATGCATGGGATGTGATCCCGGCCAGGTCTCGGTCAAGGCGACCACAACCGAGAAGTTGGGATATACCGGCCGCGGCGAGGGCATCGCCGCTCATGCCATCGCGATGATAGAAACAAAATCAGCAGCACAGCCATGATGAGCGAAGCAAGACTGCAGCGGCGCGTCCCCTATTTGGATATCCTGCGCGTTGTGGCCTGTTTCCTGGTCATCCTCATTCACACACCCATCCGTCAATACGACATCTATTACAACACGCCCGGCATTGCCGGCGCCGTCTACACCGTGCTGGTGGCAGTGAACTGCAATCTGTTCTTCATGATTACGGGCGCCTTGCTGCTGCCGGTGACCAAACCCGGCAAACTCTTTGCCAAGCGACGCCTCAGCGTGATTCTGCCGCCTCTGTTGGTGTGGACCGTGGTCTATCTGCTGGAACACGCCTTTCTACTGCACAATTTCACACCGCGCCTGCTCACCTCCATCCTTTTCCATCCCGTCGAGGGACTGCTGTGGTACGTCTATGTGCTGGTGGTCATCTATGTGACCTTGCCGCTGATGAGCAAGTGCATCAACGCCATCGGCAAGCGGGGCGTCGAGGTGGTGCTCGGTTTGTGGGTGCTCTCGTCGTTCATCCCCTACCAGCACGGCATTTTCATGGAGGCCTCGCAGTACAGCCACAACATGTTCGGCGCCTTTGCCAACTACTACGGCTATGTGTTGCTGGGCTACTACCTGCATCGCTACGGTCTGCCGGTGTTTACCCGTGAGCATGGCTGGAAATGGGCGTTGCTGCTCCTATTCGGCATCGTGTTGATGCCGCTTTTCGAGTTCATGGTGCAGGGCCATTTCAACATCACTTGGCAGCAGCACATCGACACCATCACCAACGACATCAGTGTCAACAACATTGCCATGGCCACACTGCTGTTCACCCTGCTGCAACGGTTCACGCCCAAGCACTATGACCGCCAGAAACATCCCGCTGCCGCCACATGGTGGCCCCTGCTGAGCAAATGCACCCTGGGCATCTACCTCTCCCAGTAACGTGCACTGGGTGGTTGACAGCCTCGTGAGCGGTGTGTTGGCCTTCGCGGTCTGCCTGTTGCTCGTGTTCCTGCTGCGCATGCTCCCTATCCGCCGCTACATCGTGGGCAAATAATCCCGCCGATTCGCATTCTCATCACGGAATGCAGATGTCTCAAATCTCATTTATTTTTAAAAAGTGTGAGGGCCGTTCTATGACAGGCACGGTTTTTGCTTTTTCTACAGGTGATGTTTATCTACACCTACACCGAAACCGAGGGAAGCGAGTCACGTCGAGTGGCTGGCGACATCGACCATATATTGAAGCCCGCCTTTGGCGATCGGCCTGGCGCCAACGGCCATCAAGGCACGGGGCCGCGCTTGAGCGCGAGGATGCTGCAAGAGTATGAGGCAGCACGTCGCGAACTCATCAACGGCATCATTACCGAGGACATGATTCAACTGGTGAACGTGGACGATTATTGCGTGGGATTGAACGTGAAATCGCCCTGCGGACTGACATTATGTCATGCTGTCCGAGGCAATACCGTCGGTGCTCGCATCGACATCGAGGAACTGCACTATCACCAGCAGTGGAGCGGTGCCCCCATGGAGGTCATCGACCGCAGCCGCGTGGTGGAATCTTCACTGGTATTCCTGCAACATGCCGAGCAGTGGCGCGAGCAGCTCACCGACGCCTTCAAGGCCGACAGCAAGGGCGTGAAAATGCGCAACATGGCGATGAACAACATCGACGTGTATCTGGAGCGCTATTTCGACGGCACCGGCATCACCTACCATTTGGACAAACGCCATGCCGACGGACACAAAGCTCGCCTGCTCATCCACCTGAACCGCTACAAGACGCTGGACCTGCCCATCCCCCACGACGATTTCATCAACCATCTTGACCTCATCAAGCCCTATATGGTCGAGTTTGCCTACATGGCTCGCGACGGACGCTTCACCGTGCGCGGCGAGGTGCGCGACGACTGGCAAAAGCCTGCCACCACCGAGCCCGCAACACAAGACGAGGCGCCACAGCCTCACGGCATCAAGGGTTGGCTGCACCGTCTGCTTGACGGCGGCAACGACAAACCCGTCGAGACGCCCAAGACACCGTTGCAGCAACAGATTGACGAACTCTTCAAGGGCAAGAAATGCCAATACCGCCTCATCGAGGAAGAGGGCGATGAGCAAGAGAAGGTGAAAGGACGTCGCGAGCTGCACATACGCCTGAGCCGAGGCAAGGCGATGATTATCGACCTGAACAACGGCGGCAACATCGAGGCACGCATCAAGCACGACATCGCCTACATCCCGCGCCTGGCGGAACTCGCCAAGATGTTCCCCTACCGCCTCACCGGACCTCGCAAAAAGGTGGAATGGATCACTGCTCCAAAGAACGAGGAGTGAGGAGTGAGCATCAGCCAACTAAAAACTAAGGACTAAAAACTAAAATAATGGCAATCACCATCAACACCGGCGACCTCAAGACGATTCTCGAGACCACGCCATCGACACAAAACATCCTGCTCGTGGGAAAACACGGCATTGGCAAGAGCGAAATCATCACCCGCCACTTCGAGGACCAGGGCATTCCCGTCATCGCCCTGTTTCTGGGGCAGATGAGCGACCCTGGCGACCTCATCGGCCTGCCCAACAAGGACGAGGCAACCGGCAAGACCGAGTTCATGCCGCCCTACTGGTTCCCCATGGACGACAAGCCTGTCGTGCTCTTCCTCGACGAGATGAACCGCGCACGCCCCGAAATCCTGCAATCTGTCATGGACCTGTCGCTCAACCGCAAGCTGGCGGGACGCTCGTTGCCGCCCGGCAGCCGCGTCATCGCTGCGGTGAACGACGGTGAGGAATATCAGCTCACCGACCTCGACCCTGCGCTGGTATCGCGTTTCAACGTCTATTTCTTCAGCCCCACGGTGGGCGAGTGGCTCTTCTGGGCCAAGCAGAACGACATCGACCAGCGTGTCATCAACTTCATCGAGGAACACCCCGACGAATTGGAGAAAAACGTGGACATCAACAAGGGCACCTTTGACAAGACGCCCGACCGCCGTGCCTGGGTGCGCGTCTCGGGTCTGCTCAAGGCCAACGGCACCATCACCGACATGAACCGACTGGCCAAGATAATCACCGGTGTCATCGGCGCTCGCTCGGCCTCGATGTTCATCCAGTCGCTCAACCAGTCCCGCATGCTCACCGCACGCGAGGTGCTCAGCGACTTCGCCGCCTGCCAGCAGGACCTCTCCACCTACACCATGCCGCAAATCGCCATCATCAACGAGGGCATCTATCAGGTGCTTGAGCTGGGAGTGGACAAGAAAGCGGTGGAGCCGGTGGGCCGCAACCTGGTGCGCTATCTGCAGTGGATGCTGAGCAACGGCCGGCAGGAGGCCATCGCCCACTTCGCCTCGTTCTTCGAGAATGCCACCTATCCCAACGCCAACGCCTTCATCATGATGGACTGCCGCGACGCGTTGCAGCTGATTAACCAGATGATTGCCAACCTATGACCGTCGGCGAACGCATAAAAACCATCTCTCAGGACTGGTTCCTCACCGAGCCGCTCATCTTCGGTGTGCTCTGCACCCATGCCATCAAGCGCAACGACAACATGGGTTGCGACATGCGGTGCGGCAAGGGCATCATCGAGTACAACCCCGACAGGCTGGAGCATTTCGATGACCGCCAACTGGCCCTGAGGCTCAAGGCCGAGGTGGTGCGCATCATCCTCAAGCATCCCTACCAGCGACAGCCCTACAATCCGCGCCGTGACGTGATGCGCCTTTCAAGCGACCTCACCCTGTGTGACCACCTCGAGGGGATGGACACCATCGGGCTGGAGCCGCCGCGCATCTTCGACATCCCGCGTGACCAAGCCTTTGAGCAATACTACTCACAAATGGCTGGACAAATCATCCAGATTGAGGAGGACGCCGACGGTGACGGCATTCCGCTTGACATGGACCTGCCCAACAAGGGCGGTGGCGACGGCAATAATCTGACCGAGGATCTGTTGAGCGCCGATGCCGGTGCCTCGCTGTGGGAAGAAGACGAACTCATGAGCGAGAAAGTCAACCACGAGATCGAGACGGCACAACGCTGCAACCAGTGGGGTTCGTTGAGCGGTGACCTCAAAGCCCTCATCGAGAGCACCCTGGTGAGCAAACAGAACTTCCGCGCCATCCTCAGTCAGTTCCGCGCCTCAATCTTGAGCACCAAGCGCCATCTCACACGCATGCGCCCCAACCGGCGCTACGGTTTCGATGCCATGGGCAGCCAGTATGCCTACAGCACCCGCTTGCTGGTCGCTGTGGACGTCAGCGGCAGTGTCCCCGACGAGGATATCCGCAAATTTCTCGCTGTCATCAACCGCTTCTTCAAGCAAGGTATCGAGCAAATCGACGTCATCGAGTTTGACAGCAACATCACCACCGACAAACCCATGCAGCTCAAACAGGCTACCCGCAGCATCCGCGTCACCGGTCGAGGCGGCACCAACTTCCAGCCGGCCATCGACTTCTACTACGAGCACGAGGAGTATGACGGACTGGTCTTCCTCACCGACGGCTATGCCGCCACCCCCACCCTGCCCGATGACAAGCGCCACAAACCCCTGGCATGGATTCTCACCGTCCAGGGCGGCAACGAGGACAACCTCAAGCCCCTGGGCCCCGTCATCCGCATCGCCGGACTTTAAACAGTTAGAAGTTAGAAGTTAGGGGTTAGGAGTGAGAAGTTATCATGTCTTCCACTCCGTCCTACCCATCCAGTTAGTCCACGCCATCCAGTCCGTCCAGTAAATCCAAGACGCCCATCCAGCAAAAATCCGCCCCTCAACAGCCAAGTTATCAGTTTTTTCACTATCTTTGCAGGTTAAAACGCGTAAAGACATGAAGAAAGACGACGACGAACTGGAAGGCATGGAGCCCCAAGAGCCCGCCGAGGACAACACTCAAGACAAGGAAAACGACGCTACCACCGCCCCCGACGGCGATGGCGGCGCCGAGCCACAGGCCCATTCCTCCTACCAGGTGCCCAAAGATAAAAAACTGCAACTGAGCGGCATGTATGAGAACTGGTTCTTGGACTATGCCTCCTATGTGATTCTCGAGCGCGCCGTGCCTCACATCGAGGACGGCTTCAAGCCCGTGCAGCGCCGCATCATGCATGCCATGAAGGAGGCCGATGACGGTCACTTCAACAAGGTGGCCAACATCGTGGGTCTGACGATGCAGTACCATCCCCACGGCGACGCCTCGATCTACAGCGCACTGGTGCAAATCGGTCAAAAGGAGCTGCTCATCGACACCCAGGGTAACTGGGGTAACATCCTCACGGGCGACGGTGCGGCTGCCGGCCGTTACATCGAGGCCCGCTTGAGTGAGTTCGCCCTCGACGCGGTCTATAACCCCAAGGTCACTGACTGGGGCCTCTCCTATGACGGACGCAAGCGTGAACCGCTCACACTGCCCGTCAAGTTCCCGCTGCTGCTCACACAGGGTGCCGAGGGTATCGCCGTCGGCTTGTCTAGCAAAATCCTGCCCCACAACTTCAACGAGGTGATCGACGCCGCCGTGAGCTACCTGCGCGGCGAAGAGTTCCATCTCTACCCCGATTTCCAGACGGGCGGCTACATCGACGTGAGCCACTACAACGACGGCGAGCGCGGCGGCTATGTCCGCGTGCGCGCCAAGATCGAGAAACTCGACAACAAGACGCTGCTGGTCAAGGACGTGCCCTACGGCAAGACCACCGGCACGGTCATCGAGTCCATCCTCAAGGCCGGTGAACGCGGCAAGATCAAGATCCGCAAGGTCGAGGACAACACCAGCGCCACGGCCGAAATCATCGTCTCGCTGCAGGCGGGAACGAGCAGCGACATCGCCATCGACGCCCTGTATGCCTTCACCGACTGCGAAATCTCCATCTGGCCCAACTGCTGCGTCATCATGGACCAGAAACCGCAGTTCCTCACCGTGAGCGACGTGCTGCGCTACAACGTGGACCGCACGCGCGACATCCTGCGCCAGGAGCTCGAAATCCAGCGCGGCGAGACCATGGAGTCGTTGCACAACGTGTCGCTCGAGAAAATCTTCATCGAGGAGCGCATCTACAAGGACAAGGAATTTGAGAATGCCAAGGACCAGGAACGCGCACTCAAGCACATCGACAAGCGCTTGACTCCCTTCAAGCCGCAGTTCTACCGCGAGATCACGCAAGACGACCTGCTGCGCTTGCTCGAAATCCCGATGAAGCGCATCATCAAGTACAACAGCGACAAGGCCGAGGAGAACATCGCTCGCCTCAAGGAGCGTATCGAGGACATCGACTACCAACTCGCCCACCTCACCCAGTACACCATCAAGTGGTTCCAGGGGCTCAAGACCAAGTATGGCGCCAAGTACCCGCGCCGCACCATCATCCGCGAGTTCGACACCATTGTCGCCAGCAAGGTTGCCGAGGCCAACCAGAAGCTCTACATCAACCGTGCCGACGGCTTTATCGGCACCTCGTTGAAGAAGGACGAGTTTGTGTGCAACTGCTCGGACATCGATGACATCATCATCTTCTACAAGGACGGCAAGTTCAAGGTCACCAAGGTGGCCGACAAGATTTATGTGGGCAAGAACATCCTCTACCTGAACGTGTTCAAGAAGGGTGACGATCGCACGATATATAATGTGTTGTACCAGGACGGCCGCGGCGGCACCACCTACATGAAGCGCTTTGCCGTCACGGGCATCACGCGCGATCGCGAGTATGACATCACCCAGGGCAAACCGGGCAGCAAGATCACCTGGTTCACCGCCAACCCCAACGGCGAGGCCGAGGTGCTGCGCATCACCCTCAAACCCAAGTTCAGGCTCAAGATCCTTCAGTTCGACGTCAACCTCGCCGAACTCGCCATCAAGGGCAAACAGGCACGCGGTAACATCGTGACCAAGAACGAGGTGCACCGCATCTCGCTCAAGGAGGCAGGACAGTCCACCCTGGGTGACCGCGAGGTGTGGTTCGACCCCGACATCCTGCGCATCAACTACGAGGGCCACGGCCGTTCGTTGGGCCTCTTTGGCGGCGAGGACCGCATCGTGGTCATCATGGGCACAGGCGAGTTCTACACCACCAGTGCCGAGGCCACCAACCACTATGACGAGGGCATCCTGCGCATCGAGAAATATGTCAAGGACAAGGTGTGGACCGCCGTGCTCGACGACGCCGACCAGGGGCACCCCTACGTCAAGCGTTTCACCCTCGAGGACAACACCAAGAAGCAGAGCTTCATCGGCACAAATCCCGACTCCCGCTTGCTCTTGTTGAGCGATGAGCCGTGTCCGCGCTTCGAGGTGAAGATGGGTGGCGGTGACGCTTTCCGCGAGCCGTTCATCATTGATGCCGAGGAGTTTATCGGCGTCAAGACATTCAAGGCCAAGGGCCGACGCGTGACCAACTGGGAGGTGGCAACCATCACCGAGGTCGAGCCTCGCGAACCGGCGCCCGTCGAGGAAGCCACCACCACCGTGGCCGAGACCGACGAGTCATCCGACGACACCCCGCCCACCGACGGCATCAGCCAGGACGAGGTGCTCGACAGCTTCACCGGCCAGCAACGCATCCCCTTCGACGACTAAACAAAACTACGATAAAGGGAAAACAATAAATACAATAATGACAATGCTATCCAGATTCATACCCTGCTGGGCTAATGCGAATTACGCCAATTTCATGAATTGCTTGTTTTCAATATTCGCGAAATTGGTCAAATTCGTGAAATTCGCATTAAAACAAGTGTGCGCATGCCATAGTATTTATTGTACTTATTGTCTTCCTTTACTGTTTTGTCTTCTGTTTAGTGGTTTTGGGGCTGCAGGTCAGGAGCGCGTGTCGATGTTTATGGTCGATATGGGCTATGCATCGGTACACGACAGCTACTTGACGCCCATCACCTACGACGGCCTCGACTTGGGCCTCACCTACGAGGCAATGCGGCCCGTGCGCCATGACAAGTGGCTGTGGCAGCTCCAAGTGGGCGCCGACTACAACTACGTGGAAAACAACGCCAAGAACAACGAGCTGCACAAACTCATGGGTGACATCACCTTCGACATGCAGCGGCAGTGGCACGGCGTGTTCACCCCCAAACTGAACCTCTCGGTCGGCCCGATGACACAGCTGCGCGCCGGCATCGTCTATGACGCCGTCAACAGCAACAACCCAGTCACCTTGCGTGCCCATTGGAACGTGGGTGTCACTGGCATGGCGACGATGGGTACGCGCATCAGTCGGCTGCCCATCACCCTGCGCTACCAGTTGCAGCTGCCCGCCGCGGGCGTCTTCTTCGCCCCCGAGTATGACGAGAGCTACTACGAGATCTACCTGGGCAACCACCGCAGTCTCGCCCATCTGGGCTGGTGGGGCAACCGCTTCGACATGACCAACTACCTGGGCGCCGACCTGCACCTGGGCAAGACCACGCTGCGCATCGGCTACCGCTCCCGCCTCGAGCACTGGACCGTCAACCACCTCAAGGTCCACGACGTCACCCACTCCCTCGTCCTCGGCCTCAACTTATAAAATGAAAACAATAAATACAATAATGACAATGCTATCCAGATTCATATCCTGCGGAGCTCATGCGAATCACGCTAATTTCACGAATTGTTTATGTTCTAAATTCGCGGAATCAGTCAAATTCGTGAAATTCGCATTGAAAACCAGGCGCGGTTGCCATAGTATTTATTGTACTTATTGTCTTCCTTTTATCTGTTTAGTTTCGGTGTTGTTGGGGGGATGTGCGCAGCAGGATGAGTTCGAGCAGGACCAGGTGGGCAACTTCGAGGCCCTGTGGACCATCATGGACGAGCACTACAGCTTCTTTGACTACAAGCAGGTGGACTGGAACGAGGTCTATCAGCTCTACCGCCCGCTGGTGTCTAACGAGATGACCGACAGGGAGTTGTTCGACATCTGCGGTGACATGCTCAAGGAGCTGCGCGACGGCCACACCAACCTCATCGCCACCCATGACGTGTCGCGTTACTGGATCTGGGAGCAGTGGCCCGTCAACTACGACGAGCGCATCATCGACCAGCACTACCTCAACTTCGACTACAAGATGGCCAGCGGCATCAAGTACCAGATTCTCACCGACAACATCGGCTACCTGCGCTACAGCTCCTTCTCCTCGGGCATCGGCGAGGGCAACCTTGACCTCATTCTCAGCTACCTCTCCACTGCCGACGGCCTCATCATCGACGTGCGCGACAACGGCGGCGGACTGCTCACCAATGTCGAGACCCTCGTCTCGCGCTTCATCCAGGGAAAGACCCTCGCCGGCTACATCTGCCACAAGACCGGCCCCGACCACAACGACCTGAGCGAGCCCTACCCCTACTACTTCGAGCCCACCAAGAACCACATCCACTACCTCAAACCCGTCGTCGTGCTCGCCAGCCGCGGCTCCTTCAGCGCGACCAACAATTTCGTGTCCATCATGCGCTCCCTTGATCAGGTCACCGTTGTGGGCGACACCACAGGTGGTGGCTGCGGACTCCCCTTCACCAGCGAGTTGCCCAACGGCTGGCGCGTGCGCTTCTCCTCCTGCCCCATCATGGATGCCCAGGAACGACTCACCGAGTTCGGCGTGGCTCCCGACGTGCGCGTTGACATGGACGAACACGACCGCACCCACGACGCCATCCTCGACACCGCCATCGCCATTTTATGCGGGCATGCGCCCGCCGAGTAGGGAGGAGAGAGGAGAGTGGAGAGAGGAGAGGAGCCGAAGAAATGAAAGCGGCAGCCCAGTTGTCCAAGTTGTTCCAGTTGTCTTCAAAAAAACCGTGTGCGGATGCCATCTATGCGGGCGGGCGCCCGCCGAGTAGGGAGGAGAGAGGAGTGAGGAGAGTGAAGCGTGAAAAAAGGAATGCGGATGCCAAAAATTGCGGCTTAGCGCCTTAGCGTGAGAAAAAAGAGGCGCGGAGGCCGATAGCGGGCGTTGGCCGATTCCGTCAAAAAGCAATGGACGGTTTTTGGGGGTAGCTTTTGTAATGTGTTGATAATCATGGCTTCATGTTTTTTGTTGTTATTACAGGGGGTGGGGCGGAAAAGTTAATGAAACTTAAAAGTTTTTTTGCCTGCCCGTTGCAAAGATATTGTCTGCGCTTCGTAGCGTCAATGATGAAAAGGTTTTTTCTTAGTCCTTAGTTTTTAGTCCTTAGTCCTTAGTTGGCTGCCGCGTTCATTCTTTCTCACACTGAGACTAAGGTTTATTTGGCATCCGCATCCCATACACTCATACACTATACACCATACACTGTGGGCAACGCCCGCTACCGGCATCCGCATTCTTGTTTTACCATGATAACGCACTGAAAATTAAACAAATATAATTCAAAAATCATATATTAATTCCCGCCTTTAAGGCAGTCAAAAAAAGGTGTGCGTCATGTCGTTCCTCGCTCCTCTCTCCTCCCTCCTCCCTCCTCGCGGGTGAGAAGCCCGCTATTTTTTTGGCATAATATTTGTCTAGTAGTGAAAAAAGACGTAATTTTGCGTGATATTCTATCGCTAATTGGCGAGGATTAAGGATGATTGCATAACTTACCAAAATTCAGTTATGATCAAAAAAACTCTGACCGATGCAATCAGAGCGGATTTTGACACAAACGATGCAAAACGATGCAAAAACTATATATGAGACCGTAAGACGATGCAATTTTCACTTATCTCTTCAATAATTACCGATCGATGCAAATGTGTTTTTTGTGTATATATGTAAAACTTTTATAACCCAACTTTTAAAACTTTGTGGATTTTATGAAAAGGAAATTAACCATTTTGATGTTCAGCCTGCTCATAGCAGTGGGCTGGACCAATGATGCGTCGGCGCAGAAGCTGACCCAGGACAAACCCTGGTACCAGTCAGCCTTCTTCCAGAAGATGACGCAGCCGACGATGACAGTTGAATCGAAGGCTCAACCTGTCGAGTTTTCTACTGACGGAAAAGTAGCGGATGCTGAGGGCACAAATGGCAAGATGTCAAAAGCCCCCATGCGTGCCAACTACACCCAAACCGCTCCTGCGACTCACATTAAGTCATGGTATGACGGCAAGCACTACACTTGGTATGATGGCAATGGCAGTGCGCAGACCGCATCCTACACCGATGTTGTTACCGACACTTGCCAGATGTACTGGTTTATCCGTAACCTGTACACTGACCAAACGATGCCCGGAATCAAATATACCTATGCACAAGATTACGACTTAGCGTACGAAGGTTGCGATTTCGGTTACTGGATCAGCGGCGATATCACCCAAGATATCACAATCTCTATGACCAGCAATTGCTATATCACTTATATAGCTCTTTATGACTATGCTGGTGAAAATCCGTTTACTTATTACGATGTTGACGACGGCTCTAATCCACCCTCTGGTTGGTCAATGCCCAATCAATCTTCCATGACCAGAACTCGAGATAATAGTACTGGTTGGTATTATTGGAAGCTCACGAGCAATAACTCCACCTCTTTTACGAACGCTTTCGTCATTTCTAAGAACCTGCTTACCGGCCATCAAGGTGTGCGTGTTTATGTGAATGCAAGGAACACCTCCAGCACTGCAAACAGAGACTACACTTATAGGGTTAGTTGGTACGACTATAATGACCAGCAATTTTATAATGGTAACGCTGAGAAGCATTTGTTGAACTCGACGTGGGGTGGCCAAGAGTCCATAGTACATGGTCCTGTTACTCCTCCCGTCGAGAACGGCTACAGTGTGGTACTCGTCAAACTGGAAGATGATTTTGGCGCTAAACCCGAGGAGTTCACTTATACCGATAGTGCACTGTACAGTTACTATAACAAGTACGTTAAGGAAATGCAGTTGCTGACCGACGGTTTACGTGTGAATGAGAACACGGATGATGCCGGTACCTTGTTCGCCTACACGGGTGACTTGTGCAAGTTCTATTTCATCAGTAAGGGTAAGCTCTACCCGATGACTGGTAGTGAGAATGCTTGGACTACCCGTAACAACAATTATGAAAGATACGCCGACCGTGCTCCGTTCTACAACATGTATGAGGAATTCAGCCCCTATGTAGCAAGTGGCACTGAGGACCACAGCGACTTCTATGAGAAGTTGAAGCAGGGTACAACCTATCCAGTAATTCATGATTGTCAAAGCGTAAGTTACATGAGGCACTACTTTGCTATGTCAGGTGAATCTGGTATTACCACTAACCGCGTGAACAGCCTTGTGTTCTACATCCCCGACAATCGTGGAGTATCAAATTCTCGCACTTATGATACTAGCCATCAGCCCTCCGTGGGTATGTACATGATTGACCTCTATGCTGATATCGAACCTTCGACCACACCTGACTATTACACGACGACGGTCAACTGGTATGACAACCTCGATGACATCACCCATAGCGATGGTATTCCCCAAACCTACTATCTGTATGAGATTATGGACAAGGATGGTGACGGTGTCATGGACACAACCCTGATTTATACCGGTCCCAACACCTCTTGGTGCAGTGCCAATGACCCCGATCATGGGGATTATCCCGTGGGCGATCCCCGCTACTATGACGTCTATTACTACGTGATCGGCGTCCCCACGGCCGCCACCAACAAGGACACCTTCTTTGCCAAGAGTAATACCGATGACGTGACCGTTCCTGGCAAGTACGACTTCCTGGGACTCCAGTGGTGGCGTTACGAGAGCGACTACGTGACCGACGACGGCACCAACCAGGAAGTGAACTACTACCGCAACTTCTTGGCTCCACACACACTGAGTGTGCAAGGTGATATTGGCATCACTGCCGGCAATGTGGGCACCACAGGTCGCACATTGACCCTCTATCGCGACGACACGCCCATCATGTATCTTGATCTGCTAATGGATGGCAGCAAGGCCTACTACCGCCTCAGGTACATCAACAGAAGTGAGAACCAGCAAGTAGAGCCAGGCTATGACCCGAACACTGGTGAGTTATTAAATACTAACAACTAAACACGAGATAAGCGATGAAAAAGATATATATGATTCTGGCAGTCTTCGCACTGCTCTCACTGTCGCTTAACGCGCAACTGCTTCCCTACAAAGCTGTAGGTAAAGATGTGTGCCAAGATAAGGGCAAACCTGCTTCTACTGCGGGACTTTTCCGCGCTCCCGCCAAAATTAACACAGCAGATGGAGAATTCCTCGTTGGCCCATATACCACCGATGACTTTAGCACGACTGGTAAAGGATTGTACAGCACTACTGGTTCTGGCCGTGTTGAGGTTAGTACGGTAATTCCGAGGGCTGACATTGAGCAATACATCGGACAGGAAATCGTCGGATACCGTTTCGCTACGGTTGGCGGTACTGTAAGTTGCTATTCCTTCCTTGTAGAAGGTGAAGGTCCAAATTATTATATCAATGACCTCTATTACTGGAATATTCAAAGCGATGGCAGTTATTATGACCTGAGCGGCAACCAGTGGCACGAGTATTATCTTGATGAACCTGTTGTGTTCCAAGTACCTGATACAACTCAAGCCATCTGGATTGGATATAAGTACTATCAAGAGTCTAGCAATAATGGCAGCTATACTATGACGCCGATTGCTGTCAATCCTAACGTAACAAGTTATGATTGCTATGCTTATAGTTATGGAAACTCGGCATTTTACGATGTCACTTCGACCCTTGGCGGTGCTGTAGCTGCCCAACTGATTTTCAAGGCCCCGTCAACGGATCCCAAAATCACCGCTTCGCCCACCAGTGTCAGCATGAGTACAACACCTGGCGAAACAAAGACCGAGACGATAACCGTCACTGGTGCTAACCTGACGACAGGCATTACTGCTACGATTAGTGGTACTGATGCTGCTCTGTTCAGTGTAAGCCCCGCCAGCTTGGGCACTTCGGGTGGTGAACTCACCATCTCCTATTCGCCCACTGCCGATGGCAATCATACTGCCACCCTGACCTTGTCCAGCACAGGTGCCCAGGATGTGATCATCACTCTCAACGGTACTTGCTCTAGCGACGTGACCATCTGTGAAGGAACAAATACGAACGAGTATCTGCCCATTTATGGCCTTTATATTGATGATTACCAAATCAACCAAATGATCTATCCTGAGAGTGAGTTGACTGACCTTGTGGGCAAGAATCTCACATCGATGACGTTCTATGCAACAGCAGCCCTGGATGCTAAACTTTCCAGTGTCGGCTGGAATGTCAAGTTGGGTACGACTACGCAAACTGCTTTTGCATCATCGCTGAGTAGTATCACCCGCCTTGTGCCTGATGATGTAACTACAGTAGCTGAAGGATATGTTATCACAAGTGGTATCAATACAATGACCATCACGTTTACCACGCCGTTTACTTACAATGGCGGTAACCTGCTGATTGATTTCCAATCAACAGCCGAAGGTCAATACAAATCAACGAGTTTCTATGGTGTTAATCAAAGTACCTATACTGGATACAACAGTTATCGCTCGAGTACTTCAGACCCCAACCAAAATGGTCATTACTCTAGTGGTGGCGTCCGTCAGTTCCTCCCCAAGGTGACATTTACCTTTGAGGATAATAACAAGACCGCTACCCCGACCTTGAGCATGGTGGATAATGGTGATGGCACTTACACCATCACTGCTACTGCCACCGCACCCGACACCGATGCCGCGGTGACCCTGAACGTCACTGGCTACCAGCCCGTGACCGGTACCGGCAGTGCCAGCATTACCATCACTCAGACTAACGAGGCTCAGCCCGTGACCGCTACCGCTACGGCACAGGCCGTCGACAAGCCTGTCAGCAATGTGGCATCCGAGAACTACACCGTTCCCGCACTGCCCATCACACCGACGCCCAGCATCACCTACGTGGTGAATGGTGACAACGTGGTTATCACCGCCACGGGACAGGGCGAAGTGACCCTGAATGTCACTGGCCAAGAGCCCGTGACCGGCAACGGCAGCGTGAGCATCACCGTGCCCCGCACCGACGAGACCTACACGGTGACCGCTACTGCAACCGCTCAGGCTACTAACCACCAGCCGAGTGCAACGGAAACTCAGCAGATTACCGTGCCGTTCCTGCAGACCGAAAAGCCGAACATCACCTACGTGGTGAACGACGAGAGCGTAGTCATCACCGCCACTGGTGACGGCACCGTGACCCTGAATGTTCCCGGTTATGCTCCTGTTTCTGGTGAGGGCAGCGCAAGCATTACCGTGCCTTGCGGTATAAATAGCACTACCTTGAATGTTACCGCCACCGCTAAGGAGGAAGGCAAGGCTGAGAGCGAGACCGAAACCGCTCAGGTTCCCATTCCTGCCGCAACAGGTTGGACCCAAATGCTCGGCGAGTATAACAATCCCAATGACCTGCTCAGCTTCCAAATCAAAGTCGGTAATGATACCCTCGATATCATGATGATTGACCAGTTCCTGGCTTCTACACTCAAAAATAATCATCCCGACGGTTATACTTATGTCATGAAGGAAACTGTTAACAACGAGGAGAAGTCCAGTAACGAAGTGCGCATTCCCGTCTACAAGACCGACTCAAAGATGCAGGGTTTCTACACCAAGGGTCAGGTGGATACCCTTGACCTGAAAATGGGTCTGAGAGCTCAAGTGATCAATAGCGAGATGTGCAATGATGTCGAGCCCGACCGCAACACGCTATACCACAGCTTGTACCGCAGCAATCTGAATGGAGACTATCCCGTGATTGACGTGCCGCACCGCGTTTCACAGCTCCAGAAGTATGAAGAGAATGATGGCAACAATATCCATTACTTCTTCACCGAGATGCACACCTCGGGTGTTACTCCCAAGAATGACCACATCGGCAGCCAAATCGTGGAGCGCCTCGACACCAACTACGTGCAAGGTGTGAAAGAAGACTCGCTAGCCTATGTGCCTGTCATCTGGACCTTCGGTCTCTACTCTGGCCGTGAAGACGGCAAGAACAACTCCTACGGTTCGGACATCAAGCGTGAGTACCTGGGTGGTGTGACTGCTACCATCACTGGCGAGAAGAGCGATTACAGCGACTATGGCATGTGGACCGCCAACGGTGTTGATTACTGCGTTTACACGCCGGTTATCACCATCATCGGTGAACCGCCTGCAGTCAAGGTTGACAATGACGGCGACGTGAGCACCTATGTGCCTTACATGTACCGCGCATGGTGCCTCTATGAGGGCGCACACGACTTCACGCGCAACAGCAACGGCCAGCTCATTGACAACGGTGTGATGACGGCGCCCATCCTGCTCGACGAGAGGGTATCTACCGAGACCGGTGAAATCCTCGGCGGTCCTTGGACGCAAGGCATGGGACGTCTGCCTTGGGCATTCGGTATTCCTGTGAGCGAGGACGGCAGCAACGTCACCTTCGCTATCCGCTTCTACTACAAGAAGACGGTCACCGAGGCTGGCCAGGGTGAGCCCAACAGCCTGCGTGACGGTGAAGAAGGTGAGGAATACTACATTGTTGAGTGCGAGGGTGATGCCCAGAGCATCACAACCGCCATCAACGAGCTGTTCAACGGTCGTGTACCCGTCGAGACCATCTACTACAACTCAGTGGGTATGCAGTCCGACAAGCCGTTCGACGGTATCAACATTGTTGTGACGCGCTACAGCGACGGCACAACATCGACTAGCAAGATCGTCCGTTAACGATTAGATAACCAAATTCAAGATTCTGACTCGGGCAGCCACCATGGCTGTCCGGGTCTTTTTTTGCGAGTGGCGGGCTAGTGCCCGCGGTGTATGAGCGGCTAGCGCCGCCGTGTATAAGTGTATGGTGTATGTGGAGGCGGGCTGATGCCCGCCGAGGAGGGTGGAGCGGGGAGAGAGGAGGGAATAGAAACACGCGTCAGCCCAATTGTTCAAGTTGTCCCAGTTGTCTTCAAAAAAACCGCGCGGATGCCAAAATCCGTGAAATTCGCGTAATCAGCGTTTAAATCAAAATGAAAGCGGATGCCCAATCAGTACAATTCGTTTAATTCGCCGATGAAGAAAGAAAAACCATGCGGATGCCCCAATTGTTCAAGTTGTCCTTTTTGTTTTCAAAAAAGTGTGCGGATGCCCAGTTATCCCAGTTGTTTTCTCCTCCCTTAAAAGCAAGCTTTTACCGCAAGACTTATCTTGCATAAAACACACACCTAAACCAGCTGAAAGCCATAGCGCTTGCCATCTTTTTTATCAATTCATTATTCTGTATTTAAATACTGCTATTCTCTTTTCTTTAAATAATTTGGCATATTTTTTGCTAATAATGAAAAATGTTGTAACTTTGTCAGCCATAAATGGTATATAGACGAGAACTGTTTTGTGATGTAACTGCCTGAATTACCATGTATTATAATTCAACATTAGGCACTGCGTTGCAAGACTTGCCCCCACGTCAATCCACGGGTTAATGCCTCCCGATGGTCAAGGCGCTCACCAGCCACTCAACTGGCTAAGCAAGAGATTAAAGTGTGTTTACTTTTTTTGGATGCGAAACTACAACTGATTTTTTTAACTATAAATTGTGGATTTTATGAAAAGGAAATTAACCATTCTGATGTTCAGCCTGTGCCTTGCAGTAGGCTGGACAAGTTCGGTTTTTGCCCAAGCCTATGTTTTTAAGGCCGACACGGCAAAGACCTGGACGTACTCGTGGACCGAGGCCAACGGCACGACCCACAACGACGTCGATCCTACATTGAAGGTGACTAACCCCACCCAGATGTACTACTTCTTGCGCCATGTCTACATGGACAAGCGTTTCCCTGGCCCCTACCAGAGCGCCTATAAGGCCGACGGTGTCACTCGCGAACGCGACGTTTACTACGGCGGCATGGAGAGCGGTTGGGATATCCCCGGAACCGTGATCAACAATACCGTTAGCGGTATTGGTGACATCATCATCCGAGGCACCAACAATAATGCAGTAATCAGGTCCATTACTGTCACTTCGGGCAACACGACGCTGTTCAGCTGGTCATTTGCGAATAACTTCACAAATTTCTCGCCTGGCATGTCCATGCCCGAGTATGGTTATTACTATAACTCGAGCCTGGGTGTCTATTTCAACGGGACCTCTTTAAGGCCCATCACTTTGCAGGGCTGGCTGTTTGAAGGCTACAGCAATGTGACCGTGACGATTCGTGCCTATACAAGAAGCAATAGTACTTATGGTAACCTGAGTGTCAACGGTTCCAGTCAAACCATCTATAGCACATCAACAAGCGGCTCAAACTACACTTGGAACGTCAGCAGCTCGTCGCACACTGGTCCGACCAAGTTCCAGGCCGACACCTACAAGCCCAACAAGGAGGGTTACACCGCACTGATTGTCAAGCTCAAGAACAATCTCTATATCAAGGCTGACGATCCGGATTACTTCCAGCAGTGCTTTTACAACTCCAAAGACTCCATCATTTCCTACCTGAGGCGCAACGTTGAGTCAATCCAGCTGTTGACCGACGGTCTGCGCATCGGTGAGGCCGATAAGGTGGGTACCGTGTTCAACGCACCCATCGATGAGTACAACAAGTTCTTCTTCCTGAGCAAGGGCCAGGCCCGCCAGAAGAGTGACATAGCTGTTCAAGAGCAGGTTTATCAACAGCATCTGCTTGGTGAGAACGTTCCGTTCGCCCAGATGTTTGAGCAGTTCAGCCCCACCGGTGGTCGTGCCGGTGATGACATCTTCGACTTCTACAGCGAGATGATGGAAGGCAAGGTTTACCGCATCATCCATGACTGCTTGTCAGTTATCCAGAACCAGCACGAATTCTCGATGGCAGGACACGCCGACACCACCCGCTACAAGATGACGGGTATGAACTTCTTTATCCCCGACCACCGCTTGCAGTATTGGGAGCTCACCGACACGCTGAAGGAGGAAGTAACCAACAACAGCAACAGTACCTGGGAAGAGGTTAAGGCCATCTACACCGTTGACGGTCGTGACATGAACCCCTATCAGCCTGCTAGCAGCACCAAGACCAACGACCATTCCACCTTCTATAGGACGCCTTCGGCTCTGGCTGTATGGTACGCACAATATGACACGGCACAGCACGCTCCTCTGGTAGGCATCTACATGATCGACCTGGAGGCCGAAGCAACACAGTGTGAAGGCTACAACGAGAACAACCGCTACTACAACGTGGACCTCGACTGGACATCGTCACTGAACGAGATGTCGGGTAATGGTGTAAGCCAAACCTACATCATCTATCAAGTAGTGACCGACTCTGTCACTGGCGAGCTCGTTAATGTGCCCATCGACACGGTGGAGAACTGCACCGACTTCAGGCCTCACCTGCGCCTTGACACCCTCTATGAGCAGCAAGCCCACAGCTACACGCTCACCTATGTGATCCAAGGTTCTCCCACCGATAGTGACCATCCCGGTTTCGTGGCTTGGAGCTATCCCGCCACGGTGATCATCCCCGGTTATGACGACTTCATGGTTCTGAAACTGCACCACTACGAGAGCGACTTCGTGATTGACGAGGATAAGAACTACTATCGCAACTACATGCAGCCCGAGAACGACTTCGTCAACGGTATAACCCGCGAGGCCATCCTGGGCGGATACGACTCATTCATCCTTTATCGCAACAGCACCGACGGCAAGGTTCCTGTAGCTAAACTCAAATTTGCTGTTGACAGCCAGAACAGGGTGCGCTACAAGATTACCTACTTTGATGAGAACGAGGAGTACAACACTCCCAACTTCAACAACGATGTACTCCCGAGTATTATTAATCAACTCTTAAACAACGAATAAGCGATGAAAAAGATATATATTTTTGCTGCAGTCCTCGCACTGCTCACCTTGTCGCTTAATGCGCAACTGCAAGCCCGCAAGAACGTTGCTCATAAGGCTGCATCAACCGGAAAGGTGATGGCCCCCAACCGAGATGCAACTGTTCTTGATTTCACGGCTCAAGGCTATACAAACGCCCAGACTGTCACTTCACTCACCGTTGGTGACGTAACCGTAACATTCGATGAAGGTAGTGGTTCTAATTCTCCTAAGTATTATACTGATGGTAATGCTGTACGCGTTTATGGTGGCAACCGTATTACCGTTAGCTCCGCAACCAACAACATCATTGGTATTACATTTACTTATGGTTCTAGTGACGGAACTAAACAGATATCAGCTAATGTTGGTACTTGGAGTGATCCCAACTGGACTGGTGATGCCCAGACCGTGCAGTTCTCTCTGAGTTCTGGTAGCGGCCAACGCCGCATCGCCAAAATCGAGGTAACGCTGAAAGAAGGTGGCCAAGGTGGCGATGATCCCACGCCTAGTGGCAATCAACTCACCGTGCCAGCCAATGCTACAGCTACCACTTTTGAGAATTTACCTGTTTGGGGATACTGGTATGACGCCACTAATGGTCAGCATAACCAGATGATCTATCCTGCCAGTATGCTTGAGGGGATGGAAGGTACGGACATTACGTCACTCACCTTCTACACCTATGGAAATTTGAGATTCTATGGTGGTAGTGTAACCCTTTCACTTGGAACAACTGCATCTACCACATTCAGTAGCGCTTCACCTCTGAACGATAATGTAACTGCAGTCGCGACAGTTGTGCCTGAGGCTTCAACAGGCAATACTGAATGGAAGATCACTCTAACTGAGCCATACCATTACGAGGGTGGAAACTTGTTAGTCGATGTTGTTACTGTAAAAGGCAACTGGGGTAGTGGTAGAACCTACTTCTATGCACAGGACATGAACTCCAATGTTGGTTTTTACTCCTACAACAACTCTAATAACGCTAATACTACGTATCTGCCCAAGGTGACCTTCAACTATGTCGAAAGTACTCCTGTTTCGGACTTGGCAATTAGCCTGAGTGCTCCCGCATCGGTTGTTGCTGGCAATCCCGCTACCGTTACCGCTACAGTAACCAACAGTGGTAATCAGCCAATGACAGGCTACACGGTAACCATCAGCGATGGTAGCACTGTTCTCTTGAACCAGACTGTGAATGAGACACTGGCAGCTGGTGCAACCAAATCGTTTACCGTTGAGTATCCCACAACCGAAGGTCAAGTTGGTGCAACCGTGAACTTCTCTGCTAACGTAACTAGCACTGATGACAGTGACGCTACCAACAACAATGCCTCGGCATCGATGCAGATCATCACCCTGCCTGCCCCCGAGAATGTTGCCGCAACAAGTGGCACTCAAAGTGGTACCATGACATGGAATGCTCCCAGCAACCTGCCGACGACTGCTCAACCGATTACCGAGAGCTTTGAGAATGGCACCAATGGTTGGACATTCATTGACGCCGATGGTGACGGCTACAACTGGACTTGGCATCAGAATACGGGTACGAATAACCTTACAACCAACACTGGCGATTGTAATGTTAACTCCGAGAGCTATGATAATGATACACAAACAGCTCTCACTCCCAACAACTGGCTGATTTCGCCTGAAGCTATCCTGGATGGTACATTCTCATTATATGCTAGTGGACAGGACAATCAAGGCTATGACAAAGAGGTATTTGGTGTGTATGTTTGCGTTGGTTCCTACACTGGAATCGACGACTTTGAACAAGTTGATAATGACGTCACTACCTCCTACGGCATGGCGCAATACAACTTTGACTTGAGCCAATATCAAGGCCGGGTAGGCCATATTGCTATCGTGCACCACAATGTGACCGACCAGTTCATTCTGGATATCGATGACATCTCTTTCATTGCCAATGTTACCATGGAGCCGGTATCCTATAACGTTTATCTGGATGGCCAGTTCGTGGCTAACGTGGATGCCAACACCTTCACCTACACATTCAATGATGTAAGTGATGGTGAGCACGATTGCTCTGTCAGCGCAGTTTATGAGGGTGGCATTGAATCGGCTCAGGTTCACACTACGTTCAACATCATGCCCAAGACTCCGACGCCCACAATCACCTATCAGGTTGTAGGCAACAACATGGTGATTACCGCCACTGGTCAAGGTACGGTGAACTTAAGTGTCACAGGTGGCTATTCCGATTCTGGTGAAGGCACAGCAAGCGTCACCATCCCCCTCGGTCTCGAAGAGCAGACCGTGACCGCAACAGCTACCGCACAGCTGCCCAACTACCAGGAGAGCGATCCCGCTACCCAGCCAATCACTCTGCCCGAGGCTGGACGCAGCCCGCAACCCACCATCACCTTTACCGATAATGGCGACGGCAGCTACACCATCACTGTGACCGGTACTGGCGAGGTAGCTGTTTACATCGAGGATGCTGAGCACGCCGGAGCACCCATTGCAACGGCCGACGGCACCTTCAGCTTCAACGTTGAACAGCACTCACAGGCGATGTCTATCACCGTCACCGCAACCAACCAGGAGGAGGGTCTGGCAGTGAGCCGTCCCGTGACCGAGACCTATCCCATCCCGGCCATGACCATCGATGGCACGTTCCAGACTTTGGATCCTCAGCCCGCCAACGCCAGCACGCCCATCGACATGAGCAAGCTGATGTTCTGTGACCGCTTCACCGTGGATATTCCCAACGAGAACAACCACCCGCGCCTGTATGACTACTATCTGCAGGAGACCCAGGTACGCCAGCGCACCTCTAACTCAGTCGAGGTGCCCGTGAAGCACACCGGTTCCGACGGTCTGGGCTTCTACAGCCTCAATCAGATTGACAACGACACCGTGCGCACCCTCAAGATGGACGTGCGCAACGCAGCCATGGATCTCCCCTTGGAGGCTGACCCGAACGTTTACTACTACACCGAGTCGCGTGGCACCGTTCCTTATCCCGATCAGGCAGGCCGCAAGTACCTGGCCGTGCTGCAGCGCACCTCCGACGGTTACTACAACGAGAACCTGACCTCAGCCTATGACTACGGTGCAGATCCTTATCCCGGTGGCAAGCACCACATCCATCTGGATACCGACACCATCCTGGGCGACTACAACCAGTACCTGACCTATGTGCCCATCGTTTGGACCATGGGATTTGACCGTGTGCTCTACGAGACCGACCATGTGCACAACAGCTATGGTGCTCCCAAGTGGAAGACCGGTGTGGGCGACGTGACGCTCAACACCGTGGATGTCGAGCTGCAGGACAGCCCCTCGGCCACCTGGAACGACGGCAAGGATATCAACATGTACATCATGACCCTTGACGCTACCGGTTACATGCCCACGGTGAACACCATGCCCTACGAGCCCTACATGTTCCGCGTGTTCGTCGAGAGTAAGAACGGCAAGCTGCGCAACTGGAAGTGGGTTCCCGAGGATACCGTGAATCTACCCCACACTGGCTCGCACTTCGAGGCCGCTCCGGGTACCACTACCGGCCCGATCTGCGTCTGGAGCGAGTATGTGAAGGATTCGGTGAATGTCACCTTCAACGGTAACGAGATTTACTTCGTGAAGGAGAAGGTCGACAGGGATTCTCTGAATATGCCTTGGACCATTCCCGGTGAAATGAACATCCTGTTCGCCGCAGAGGCCAACATGGAAACTACCGGTGAGGGCGAGAACGAGCGCATCATCGATGACGACCTCAAGATCTATGTTCGCTTCTACTACATCGTGAAGGGTTCGGCCGACGGCCACACTCCCGTTGTTCACGGACAGCGTCCGCGTGACGGCGAAGGTGATGCTCCCGCTGGCTACGGCAGCGAGTCTCCCGGTACTCCTCCCTCACCCAGCACTGGCGTGAAGGAAGTACAGTACTATGGCGACGTGGTAAGTACCACTTACTACAATGTCCAGGGTATGACGAGCGACAAGCCCTTCGACGGCATCAACATCGTTGTGGTACGCTACAGCAACGGCACCACGCGCACCTTCAAGGTGGTTCGTTGATGCTCATGTGAAATGAAGTTATCCTAATGCATATATAACTTTTTTCATAACCACAGAAAAATTATTTTTGCATCGTTGCCTGGGATCCGCTGTTGACAGCGCATCCCAGGTTTTTTATATCCCTGCCCGCCGTGACTCCCGTCACGGCCACGGTGCGGCAGCACCTCGCGGAATGGGTTTGAAGATTTCCAGCAAAACAGTTGCACATTAGCATTATTGTGCGTACCTTTGCGGCATGAAACGAACCTCGCAATTCTAATGCACTCAAAATGAACATTTTTTGTTTATTAACATAGTTTCATTAACTTCTAAATTCATTCACTTTTTATGAAGAAATTATTTTCTCTCCTCACGCTAGCCCTGCTGACCATGTCGGCTTGGGCCGCTACTGATGTGACCATCACGTTCGGAGACCTCTACACAGCCGACACTGAGTTGGAAGGTGCTTCTCCCATTACGGTTGATGGTGTCTCATTGACGTTCGCAAAGGGCAATGGCACTACTGCCCCCAAGTACTACCAGAATGGTAACAATGCCCGTCTCTACACTGCCAACACCATGAAGGTTGAGGCCAACAGCACCATCACAAACATTGCTTTCACCTACAGCAACGGTACTTACTATTTTGAAAGTAGCAACTGCGTTGACGGTGGCTCATACAGTGACGGTGCTTGGACTGGTAGTGCCAGCAGTGTTACCTTTACCAATAACACTACCCATCAGGTGCGCATCACCAAGATGGTTGTGACCTTGGATAATGGCACTACTCCTCCCGCGACTGTAGCTGCTCCCAGCCTGCCCGCTGCTTGCACGTTTACCGACACCTACACGGTGAACATCACCAACAACGAGGAAGGTGCAGACCTGTACTACAGCACCGACGGTCTGGCTTGGACCCCCGGCAACAGCGTGACCATCAACGAGACCACCACGGTCTATGCCAAGGCCACGAAGGACGGCATTGACAGCCAGGTTGTCAGCGCCACCTACACCAAGGTTGAGCCCGTTACCGGTAACGTTATCGTCTTCAACTATGCTGACGACGAAGCCTTCACCACGGCACGCGCTTACACCGTTACCCGTCCCGGTGCTTCCTTCTCCGTTTCCAATGGTATGATCAACGGTCACTACCGCATCTACAAGAACCAGACCATTACCTTCAACTCAACCGCTGGTAATATCATCAGGATTGAGTTTGACGGTATTAGCGGCAACCCCGTCAGCAACTTTGGCGAGGTAACCGGCATGACCTACGACGGCGTCAATGGTACTTGGGTCGGCAGTGCACAGACCGTAACCTTCACTGCAAGCCTCAACCAAGTGCGTTGCACCGAGATTCGCGTGTATGTTGACGGCGAAATTCCTTCAATCGTTGTTGCTGCTCCCACCCTGCCCGCAGCTCAGGAGTTCTCAGAGAGCCTGACGGTAGCCATCACCAACAATGATGCTGATGCTACGCTGTACTACAGCTATGACAACACCAACTGGACTCTTTACACCGAGCCCCTCGTGCTCACCGCTACCACCACCGTTTATGCCAAGGCCACGAAGGACGGCATCGACAGCCAGGTTGTCAGCCAGACTTACACCAAGGTTGCAGGTCATGCTACCGTAGAGAATATCCTTCAGGGTAATGCTCTGGAAGACGGCACCACGTTCACCTTCACCGGTAGCGCAGTTGTCTGCTTCAAGCACAACAAGAACATGTGGATCCGCGACGCCAGCGGTAGTGTTCAGGTTTACGGCAGCGCCAACTGGGGCGACGAATTCGCGAAAGGCGTGGTTATCACCCCCAACTGGGACGGCAAGAAGGCTACCTACAACGGCATGCACGAGTACACCGACTTGGTTAACTTCACCGCCAGCAACCAGACTGAGACCGTTGAGCCGTTCGTTCGCGAGACCCTGACTGCCGATAACGCCAACGAGTATGTTGTGCTGCAGAACGTGACCATCGACTCGACCTACACTTCAAATGGCAAGACTAACTACGTCACCAACACTGGTATCGTTTGCCGCAACAACTTCACCATCAGCTTCACTCCCGAAGAAGGTGTTGCTTACAACATCGTTGGTGTTGTTACCTTGTTCAACGGCGAACCCCAGCTCTACATCACCGAGGTTTTGGGTTATGTAGCTCCCGTTGCTCAGCCCAACGACCTGGTTCAAGCTAACGCACTTACCGACGGCACTCAGTTCACCTATGCAAACGATGTTGCCGCTACCTATCAGAACGGCAAGTACCTGTTCATCCGCGACGAGGCTGGCAACAGCGGTCTGATCTTCGGCGCTATCGACGCTACCTTCGAGACCGGCGACGTGCTGGGTGCTGACTGGAGCGCTACCAAGACCACTTACAACGGCGTTCCCGAGTTCATCAACCCCGAGGGCGTGAACAATAGTGGCGACCAGTGGGAGGTTACTCCCTACGAGCGCCAGTCGCTTTCCGCAGCCAACGTGAACGAGTACGTGATCATGAAGGGCCTGAGTGTCATCGCCGAGACCGACACTACTGTTAGCCACTATACCCAGAAGTACTACACCGTGGCCGACAGCATGATGCTGTATGACCAGTTTGGTGTACATCCCACCTTCGAGGAGGACAAGACCTATGACGTTATTGGTATCGCTACCATCTTCAACAACAATCCTCAGCTCTACATCATCAGCGTGACCGAGGGCACCACTCCTCAACCCGTTGAGCCCGAGGCTGGT
Source organism: uncultured Bacteroidales bacterium (assembly GCA_902784675.1). GTDB lineage: Bacteria > Bacteroidota > Bacteroidia > Bacteroidales > Muribaculaceae > Sodaliphilus. Next base: position 69,417 of record CACZVR010000002.1, read on the forward strand.
GACTATGTGAAGGTAACCAACACCGCTGACCTGACCAGTGGCGAATACCTGATCGTCTATGAGGACGGCAGCCTGGCATTCAACGGTGGTCTGGAGACTCTGGACGCTGTAGGCAACACCATCGCTGTTGAAATCATCGACAACAACCTGATCAAGGCTAATGCCGAGGCCGATGCAGCTGTATTCACCTATGATGCCGAGGCCGGTACGCTGATGAGCGCAAGTGGTCTCTACATTGGCCGCACCACTGATACCAACGGTATGGAAACCAACGCCGAGACTGCTCTCACCAACACCTTGAGCATCGACGAGAATGGTGACGCCGACATCGTTGCCGAGGGTGCAGCTCACCTGCGCTACAATGCTGCTTCCAACCAGACTCGCTTCCGCTACTTCAAGAGCAGCACCTACGCTGGCCAGAAGGCTATCCAGCTCTACAAGAAGGTAGAGGGTGAGACTCCTGCTGTAGTTCGTGGTGATGTGGATGGTATCGGTGGTGTCAACATGGACGACCTGACCGCTCTGATCAACTATCTGTTGGACAGTTCATACTCCATCAACATAGCAAATGCCGCTATCTGCGACAACCTTGACAGCACCGAGGTGAACATGGACGACTTGACCGCCCTGATCAACTTCCTGCTGACTAACGCCTGGGCTAACTAATCCCAACATTGACAGCGATTGATTCGCTACAATAACCCGAAAAGAGGGACCCGCGTCGTGCGGATCCCTCTTTCGTTCATTCTAGCCTTAATGATATCGGACAAAACAGATAGCGGGCGCCAGCCCGCACATACACGCGCCGACAGGCGCAAATACACCCGTACACGACGGCGCTAGCCGACAAATACTCTGCGGGCCAACAGCCCGTATATACACCGACGGGCGAATGCCCGCCTTCGCTCCACTCTCCTCCCTCCACCCTCCTCAGGTCGGCAAAGCCGACCTAATCAAACAACGTGGGTTGAGGCAGCAGTTGGAAAGTGCGACGGTGGTGGGGCGACGCACCATGGGCAGCAATGGCTGCGCGATGGTCGGGCGTGGGATAACCTTTGTTCTTGGCCCAACCATACTGGGGAAACTCCTCATCCAACTGTCGCATCAGCTCGTCACGGTGGGTCTTGGCCAGCACCGACGCTGCAGCGATGCTCATCAATTTGCCATCGCCCTTGACAATGGTGGTGTGGGGAATGTCATGATAGGGGTAAAAGCGGTTGCCATCGACCAGGATGGCCTCGGGGCGCACCAACAACTGGTCCAGCGCACGGTGCATCGCCGTGATGCTGGCACGCAGGATGTTCATGTGGTCAATCTCCTGGGGGGACACCATCGCCACTGCCCAAGCCACAGCCTCGCGTTCGATAATGGGTCGCAGACGGTCGCGTTGGCGCTCGGTGAGCTGCTTGCTGTCGTTGAGCAGTTCGTTGCTGAAATCGGGAGGCAAAATCACGGCGGCAGCGGTCACAGGGCCGGCAAGACAGCCACGACCCGCTTCGTCACAGCCGGCCTCAACACGTCCCGCTATCAAAAATGATTGCAACATTGGTTGATGAATGATTGCCCCCTAAATCCTAACGCCTAATACCTAACACCTAATGCCTAACGCCTAATACCTAACGCCTCAACTAAAGCCTCCGCTCAATGACATAGTCAAAGATTTCACGGAACTGGTCCACGGTCTCGTGGGGGCTGTAGGGCGACAGCACGTCGTTGGCCTCGTCGCGCAGGCGTTGCATCGTTTCATAGGCATAGTCGATGCCGCCAGCCTCTTTGGCAAAGTTGATGAGGCGATCGATATCCTCGGTACTGAGGGTCTCTTTGTTAACCAGCGCCAGCATCTCGTCATGCTCAGGCAGGTCGGTGCGGTTCAAGGCATAGATGAGCGGCAGCGTCACCTTGCCCTCGCGCAGGTCATTGCCGGTGGGCTTGCCGATGATGGGATCGTGATAGTAGTCAAAGGTGTCGTCCTTGATCTGGAAACAGATGCCCAACAGGCGCGCAAAACGCCGCAACTCGTCGATGGCGGTCTGGGGCGCATCGTTGGCATAGCCGCCCACCTGGGCGCAGCACTCAAACAGCGACGCTGTCTTGGCTCGGATGATTTCCATGTAGGTCGCCTCGTCGATGTTGTGCTTGCGCGCAAAATCCACCTGGTCAATCTCGCCCAAGGACAGGTCACGGCCCATGTCGGCCAGCGCGCTCAAGATGCGCCCGTCACCCGTGGCTACACCGCAGCGCAGCGCGCCAGTGACGAAGAAATCGCCCACGAGCACCGCCACATGGTTGCTCCACACGCTGTTGATGGTGGGCAAGCCACGGCGCTCGGTAGCCTCGTCGATGACGTCATCGTGAATGAGCGACGCGTTGTGCAGCATCTCGAGGGCAGCAGCACCCTGCAACGCCTTGTCGTTGATGCCGCCAAAGAACTTGGCGCTCAACAACGTCACAATGGGGCGCAACATCTTGCCCTTGCTCTTGAGATAAGAGGTCACGATGTTGTCGGTGAGTTCACTGCCGCTGGAAAGCGTCTGAGCGATGATCTCATTCATCGCGTCAAGCTCGGGACGCAGTTGATCCTGAATATGTTTGAGCGAAATTGCCATTATTCGTAAAAATGTATGCAAAGTTAGCAATAATTCTCGGGAATCAACTCCCATAACTGAAAAAAAAAGAGTAACTTTATGCCCCACATAAAAAGGTAGAGTTTATGGAACCCACCAAGAAATTGCTGCTATTGGACGCTTACGCACTCATTTTCAGGGCATTTTATGCCATGATTCGCAGTCCGCGCGTCACCTCGACCGGCATCGACACGTCGGCCGTATTCGGCTTTGTCAACACCCTGCAGGACCTGCTCAAACGCGAGCAGCCGTCGCACATCGCCGTGTGCTTTGACCCGCCAGGAGGCAAGACCTTCAGGCATGAGAGCTACGAGCCCTACAAGGCCAACCGCGAGAAGACGCCCGAGGGCATCTTGGTCGCTGTTCCCTATATCAAGCGCATCCTGCAGGCCTATCGCATCCCCATCTTCGAAATCAAGGGTTTTGAGGCCGACGACGTCATCGGCACGCTGTCGCATCAGGCCGAAGGTCAGGGTTTCTTCACCTATATGGTTACTGCTGACAAGGACTTCGGCCAGCTGGTGACCCCCAACATCAAGATTTTCAACCCGTCCAAGAACGAGATTATGGGCGTCGAGGAGGTCATCGCCAAGTACGGCATCAACTCCCCCAAGCAGCTCATCGACATTCTGGGACTGATGGGCGACAGCGCCGACAACATCCCCGGCTGCCCGGGTGTGGGTCCCAAAAATGCCGAGAAACTCATTCAGCAATTCGGTTCGGTGGAAAACATGCTGGAACACACCGACCAGCTCAAGGGAGCGCTCAAGGAACGTGTGGAACAGAACGCCGAGCAGATACGCATGTCCAAGTGGCTGGCGACCATCATCACCGATGTGCCCGTTACCCTCGAGGCCGACGCCCTGCAGCGCGAACCGGTCGACCTGGACGCCCTGCGCGAGGTGTTCAACGAGTTGGAGTTCCGCACCCTCACCCAGCGCCTGATTGACGGTGGCGAGGCCAACACAGGTCTCTCCCCCACCCCCCAATCCGCACAATCCAGCCCGTCCAGTCCAGCCAGTTCGGCCAGCCCGTCCAGTCCCTCCCGTCAAAAAGCCGGTCAGCAACTGTCACTGTTCGACTTTGACAATCCCGAGGCCGAGCAACCAGCCGCCACACCCAGCTACCACTCCATCAACGACATCCCCGTGCATTATCGCCTCATCACCTCCCCACTGGAGACCGCTATGCTCGTGAGCGACCTGGCCGAGCAGCCGCGTGTCGCCATAAGTCTGTTGGGGACAGGCGAGAGCGCAATGCAGTTCAAGGTGATGGGTATCGCCCTGTGTGCCAAAAATCACGAGGCCGCCTTCGTCAAGTGTAACGACAAGGCCGACATGCTCAAGGCGCTGGCACCGCTTTTCGACGGCAAGGCATGCATCATCAGTAATGATGTCAAGCGCGCTATGGTGGCCCTGCACCGCCATGGCATCAAGGTCACAGCTCCCTACTACGACACTGCCGTGGCTCACTACCTGCTGCAGCCCGAACGCGGACACAGCATCGCCGAGATGGCCTATGAATTGCTGCACTACACCGCCATCACTCCCGAGAGCCTGCTTGGACCCAAGGGACGCAACCAGCTCAAACCCGCGCAGTTGTCACCCGAGGCATTGACCCGCTGGGTCTGTGAGGCGGCCGACCTGACACTGCAGCTGCCCGATGTGCTCGACAAGGAACTCAAGGAGCAAGGTCTGTACCAACTGCTCACCGACATCGAGCTGCCGCTGGTGCCCGTGCTGGCAAGCATGGAAATTGCGGGTGCACGCATCGACGTGAAAGCGCTAAAAGAGTATTCCACCACCCTCACCGACCAGATGAACCGCTTGGACGAGGAATGCCACCGCTTGGCAGGAATCCCGTTCAACACGGCATCGCCGGCACAGGTCGGAGAAGTGCTTTTCGAGCATCTGAAAATCGACCCCAAGGCCAAAAAGACCAAAACAGGACAATACAGCACCACCGAGGATATCCTGCTCAAACTGCGCGACCGCCATCCGCTGGTGGGCAAGATATTGGAACTGAGGGGCATCCGCAAGCTGCTGTCCACCTATGTGAATGCCTTGCCCGCCCTCATCAATCCCCAGACTGGCCGCATCCACACGACCTATAACCAGACAGTCACCGCCACGGGGCGCCTGTCCTCGACCAACCCCAACCTGCAGAACATCCCCGTGCGCTCGGACGACGGCAAGGAAATTCGCCGTGCTTTCATTCCCGCCGACGGCAACGTGTTCTTCAGCGCCGACTATTCGCAGATTGAGTTGCGCCTGGTCGCCGACTTGAGCCATGACAAGACGATGCTCGATGCCTTTGCCCACGGTCACGACATCCATGCCATCACCGCGGCGCGCATCTATCACAAGCCGCTCGAGCAAGTCACCGGCGATGAGCGCCGCAAGGCCAAAACAGCCAACTTCGGCATCCTGTACGGCATCAGCGCCTTTGGACTGGCGCAACGGCTGAACATCCCGCGCGATGAGGCCAAAATGCTCATCGACGGCTACTACACCACCTTCCCGCAAGTGCGCGACTACATCGACCGCATCATCACCCAAGCGCGCGAGAAAGGCTATGTGACAACACTCTACGGCCGCAGGCGCATGTTGCCTGACATCAACTCGCGAAATGCTGTGGTGAGAGCCTTCAGCGAGCGCAACGCCATCAACGCGCCCATCCAGGGCACCGCAGCCGACGTCATCAAACTCGCCATGGTGCGCATCCATCAACGTTTCGAGCAAGAGGGCATACAGTCCAAGATGATACTGCAAGTGCACGACGAACTCAACTTCGACGTCCTTCCAAGCGAACTTGACCGCGTGCAACGCATCGTCATCGAAGAGATGGAGGGTGTCTACCACGGCAACGTCAAGCTCACCGCAAGCCATGGCGCCGCCAGCAACTGGCTCGACGCGCATTAAACGGGCTTTCGCCCGCGTGGATGGGCCGATGAGAGGTTGTTGTTTTCAAGGAAAATGCAATATTTTGAGAGAAATCTTGCTCTAATTGAAAATTTAGCAGTACCTTTGCACCGCTAAAAACGAGATTCGGGGTGTAGCACAGTTGGTTAGCGCGCCACGTTCGGGACGTGGAGGCCGGAAGTTCGAGTCTTCTCACCCCGACTCGATGTGGTCTAACTTGTTAGCAGTTAGCAAGTTAGACCACTTTTTCAAAAATAGCCGGGACAAAAACGGGACAAATAAAATTGGACGTTATTGGCCCTTTGTTCAACACAGGTGGTGTTTCGCAAGAAATGTCATCAAAAAAATGTTGACTCCTCGCAATCCAAAAAAATCCTTTGTGCTGCCGTACAAGCACGGCAACACCGATTATGTAAAGCAATTTACCTTACCTGTACTAAGGGAAAGCACAGAATGGTATATCGAATTCTATGCCTTTGACCCTGCACAGGGTAAGCTCAGGCGCAAAAAAATAAAGATCAACAGAATCAAATCCATCGGCCGGCGCAGGGCCTATGCCCGTGAGGTCATAGGCAGGATCACTACCCAGCTGCAGCGCGGGTGGAACCCATGGATAGCACAGGACATCGGTGAGCTCCACCTATTCGATGATGTATGCGATTCCTATGAGCGATACATCGATAAGATGTACAGTTCCGGGAACTACCGCAAGGAGACCTATGTCGGTTACAAGTCCTACATGAAGAACCTGAGGGGCTATGTGAAAGAGCACCCCATATATTATATGTACCAGATGGACCGGGCTTACTTAGTCACTTTTCTTGATCACATCTTTATTGACAGAGATAACGGAGGCCAGACCAGGAACAATTACCTGTCATGGCTGGGGAACTTCTGCGGCTGGGCAGTTGATAAGAGTTACTTAACAACTCGGCCGACCGACGGCATTCCGTTCATCGACCGCAAGCACCTGAAAAAGAAACGCCAGGTCATCCCCACGAACGTCGTCAAGCAGATATCAGTTTACCTGCAACAGAATGACCCATATTTCCTGTTGGCTTGCCAGCTGCTGTATAACTGTTTCATCAGGCCTGTCGAGATGACCAGGTTACGAGTGGGATGGTTCAACATCAAGGCAGGGACCATCACGATCCCTGCCGATGCAGCTAAGAATAGAGAGACTATGGTAGTGACTGTTCCTAGGAGGGTATTGGCGCACGCAATAGAACTTGGCACCTTCCATGCGGCCAGTCAGGATTTCCTGTTTTCCATTGACCTGCGGCCGGGTGACCACCAGGTGGATCCTGTCATCTTCAGGCACCATTGGGCGGTGGTGAGACGTGCATTGAGCCTGCGCCCCGAATGGCAGTTCTACAGTCTGAAGGACACCGGCATCACCGAGATGCTGGACAGGAACATCGCCAGCATTGCCGTCAGGGACCAGGCCCGTCACAGTTCCTTGGCCATTACCGAGGTTTACACGCGTCACCTGCAGAGAGCGAACGATCAGGTGTTGTTCTGGGAAGGGTCACTCTAGGATCCTGTAGAATGTTCCCTTTTTCTTGTTGCTCATCCCGCTCTCTGTGATTTCCGCTTTGATGGAGCTGCAGAGGTACTTCTTACCCCGGATGATGAATATTGCCCGGACATCGGGCAGCTGGTCACTCAGAAACGAGAACTCGTATTTTTTGCGGTTGTCGATGGTGATGGTCTCTGTCAGCTGCTTGCCCTGGCCATATTTGTTACTGTTGAGTCTCAGGCTGCCATGGTAGCGAGAGTACACCGTGGCGAACGACTGTACATACATAATTGTTGATACAGACGCATAGGTTTGCACTTCGTATTCGTCCAGGAATGGGTGTGGCGGATTGTTCAGGTCAAAGTACATCATGTTGTAGAGGGGGTCTCTCATGCCATACCAGAAACCCACCTGAAGGGTGGAATAGTTGGTTTTCCCATCGTTGTCACCTTCTTTGACAATCCGGAACTTCGTTGACTGAAGAATCTGGTCAGGTTCGACTTCGCCTTTGTTGTTAGGAGTTACCCTGCCATCAAAGCTGCTCTGGTATTCTTCACCGGATGTTGATACGTTGTCAAGTTCGCCAGCCTCAAAGAAAACGAGCCATCGGCCATATCCAACGTGATCGATCCATGCGGGGACGATGCCGATTTCCTCTTTTTCGTCCCATTTATCTTCATCGAAGAAGCGCGTGCCGTAGGCGTTAAGCGGCAGTATCTTGTACGTATTGAGGTATTTCCGCACATCACTGTGCTGTGATTCATCAAACAGGTAGCGTCCTGTCACATAAGGAATGAAGTAATTGTCAACATCCTTGGCATGGAAGATGATGTCAATGGCTTCGCCATAGAAATACGATGCTGGCTTGCCGCTCAGATAGGTTGTCAGCTCAAGCAATGTTTCGAACTCCGTCACCCATACCTTGCTTTTTCGGAAGTACCAGTCACACGAATAGATGTTGGACATGTTGTGCCCACCATCCGCATAGCCGATGTTTCTCAGTCCCCGGTACTGGCTGTCATCATCCTTTGTAACCGACGCCGTGAACTCATCCACCACCTGGTCGATGGCCACAGTTCCGGCGTTGGCAACATTGTCATTGCTCCAGGAGAAATTGATGGTCTTCTCCTTATGGTTGATGTCGAACTCGCACAGCATCAGTTTCTCAAGGTTCTCAAAAAACTCGTTGATAGACCAATGCGGCAGCGTATCCTCCCACCTGCATGAACCCCAAGCGTAGGGAACCGTATTGAATGAGTACAGATGGTAGTAGTCGCTGTCCTGCCACGGCTGGCCATTGAACGTATAGCCAAGAGCTGTGCATATTAGCTGTGTCAAATAATACAGTCGAGCCTGGCAGGACAGACCTTTCACGACTTCCGTGTCATCATCGTCATCCTGCTGGACGTGCCACACCCACTTGTAGGTGTTGTCATAATAGCCATAATCCACTCTGTTCTGGATGTTACCGCTGGTGGCATTAACCCATGGCAATGCAATAATGTCACCCGTTCCCCAGGCCTCCTCAGGCGACACGTCGGTACTCTCAACCTGTTCTTGATCTCCTCGAGTTCCCGTACCGTGCGGACGTGATGATGGCCGGTCATTGCGGTTATTGCTACCGCCCCCTTGCCCTTGGGCTCTATTGTTGGGTAACCATTTGGGTATCGCGCCGAGTTCCAACTCATCGATATAGGTATTATCGAAAGCCGGGTAGAAATTCTGGAACGAACGGCCGGCGATAAACTGCACTTTTGCCAATGACTCAGTGATCGATACGAGAACCACTGCACCCGACTTGTGGAAATTGTCGGCGATGATCTCAGCATCGAAGTAGATATTATTGATGTCGGCATCCTTGCGGTGGATATTCCCGAAGATTTCGGCATTCTCCTTGCAGTCCAGCGGAAGCTCGATACTCATAGTATAATCATCACGATCAGCGAACAGCCTATTATCGGATGTATAGTCGAAGCTCGAGCCTTCCTTGATGGCAGCAGGCTTATGGTCAATCAGCAGTATCATTTTCTCTTGTTCTTAGGTAGGGTGTTGTTCATCATCTTCTGGTAATCGTCCTGAGCGCGTTTGGTACCCATGTCACCCTCCACGGTGTTCACAGTGACAAAAGGCTCATTCAGGCGGTCGCCCAGCTGCTCCATGGTCTCGCCATAGCGAGCCATCACAGCCACCATCGCCTCCATGGTGCGCTGCATCGATCCATCTCCAGCCGCACCGGCAATAATTGTTGGTGCGGTGACAGATCTGGACACGTCTGCAGGGGAGAGGCGTCCCACCGTATTTGTGCGCTGAGCATAGTCCAGCGCCTCAATGGCAGCACGGGTCTGAGGATTCTTGAGCAGTTTTTGTGATGCCACCCATTCGCCTGCGTGGACGATACCGACAGGCTGGTCAGGTCGCCCATCAGGCGTGAAGCCACCACTCGAATAGCCCTGAGCCAAGGAGGCAGCCTGTTGTTTTTTGATGGCCGCAATCTGGATGCCACCAGCTGCTACTGCCATGGCAGCAGCGATAGGTCCAAGGATCCAGCTGACCTTTGAAGCAGAGGCATAGGCATTGATGGCAGCAAGCGCCGTTTCGGCCACAGCAGATATCACCTGTTGGGCGAACTGTTTCTTGGAGGCCTCAGCCTTCAGCTTGGCTTCCTCCTTCTGTTTCTTGCGCTCGATCTGTTTCACCTTATAGGCATTTCCTTCAGCCATGGAGATCTCACGCTCATAGTATTTTTCCAGCCTGGCCATACGGAGTTCGCTTTCGGCTTCGGCCATCTTGCTCAGGCTGTCGAACACTGAGGCGATGGAGGAATACATCGACTTGAGCATTTCCCCATATTTCTCCCAGGTACCCTCTCCAAATAGTTTATCCATCAGCTTGCCAATCCATTCCTCTAGGGACTGAGCCTCTTTCTCCAGATCTCCATAGATTTCCTTATGGAGTTTTTTAAGAGCTTCAGCATGGCGCTTTTCGATGTCAGTCCTCTTTTCCGCATTATCGCCGGCTTTTGCCAGCTCCTGCTTATAGACTTCATCGATGAGCAGTTTCGCCTCAGCATAGCGGCGGTCTTTCTGCTCTTTGTCGGACAGATAGTAGGTGTCGTAGATCTTGGTCAGCTCCTCCTGGTGCTTCTTGACGGCCGCCTCATATTCCTTTTGGCGCTTCTGCTGGTCAGACACCAATCTAGCCCGATACTCGTCTTCAGCCTTCTTGCGTTCGTCGGTACCTTCACGAGTGATATAGGTAAGCGCGCGCATGTGAGCCATCTCGATATTCTCCAGCTCCATGTTGTAGGTCTCAGTGGTGATGCGCTTCTGCAGGTAGTCATCCTGGATTTCGCGCTTCAAGTCCTCATAAGCCTGGTTTTCCTCCTCGATGGTCCATTTGTCATACTGTTCCTGCTGCTTCTTCATGGCCTCAAGATATTCCGCTTCGATAGTCACGCGCTCGTTACCCACCAAGTCAGTATGGGCAAGGCGCTTTTCGTGATACTGAGTTTCTATCTCGAGCATGATTTCCGTATAGGACTCAAAGTCACGCTCGCCTCTAAGCCAGGCAATCTTATTGAGTGCCAGTTCACGCTCACGCCAGGACTTTTCAGCAGCGAACTTGTCTGGCTTAGCTGAACTGCCTCCAGAACCAGAACCGGAGCCACCACCAGTTGGAGTATATCCACCGGGGCCACCTTCGCCTGCAGCTTCTTCACCCAAAAGGTCGATATCCTTGGTGTAATCAAGCAGTTTTTTTACGCGCTGTCGGATTAAGTTCCTTTGTTCAATCATAACGCGCACCTGGCCGCTAACTGGAGCGTTCTGGATGTTTCCATTGAGATCAATGCTTGCACCATAGGCATGGGCGACAGCTTCTCTCTGCTGACGTGTGCTTGCACCAGACATTGACCTGGTTACAACTTCACGGCCGGCTTCTTCACCGTAGGCAATTTCCCGGCTCAATCTTTCATCCTCCTGGATCAGTCTCTCATACTCAGCGCGATTAGCCTCCAGCCTGATCTTTTTCTCCAGTGCAATAAGATATGCGTTAAGAGCTTCCGCATTCTCGTAATATTTGCCTGTCTCCTCATCAAGTCGAGCACAATAATTCGGTATAATGGAGTTCAACTGGGCAATAGCAGACTTTCGTGATTGGAGCGATTGTGTCTCATCACGGGCACACTCAGCCAAAAATTTAATTTTGCTGGCTTCCTGGTCTAACTGTTCCATGCGGCGCTTGTTATCCTCCGCTATCTCGTTACTCAGTTTGTTGAACTCCTTTTGAGCCTGAGTCACTTCCTTGGTTCTTTTAGCGAAAGCGATCAAGGCAACGACAGCTGCTGCTATTGCTGCAGCGACAAGTCCCCATGGATTCATCTTCATGGTCGTGTTCAGCAGCTTTTGAGCTGCATTCGCCCTGACGATATTTCCAGTGAGCTTATTGTAGGCGACAGAACACATCAGTACTGTAACCTTGTGAGTCTTCATTATCGCGTCCTTTGCCAGGAGCAAAACATAATGGATGTTATCAATGATGTTGGCCGCATTTACGGCTACCTTATAGGCAACTATAGCTGCAGTAACGGTAAAGATAACACCCTTATATTTAATAAAGAAGTCAATCGTGATGGACAATGCACGGATCATCGCGCTGGAGCCCGTAATCGCATAGCGCATCACCGGCATCAGTTTCTCTCCAAGAGAAACGGCCAGCTCGTTGAATTTCTTCTTGGCCTTATCCAGTTGAGCTTGTACAGTATTATTCTGCACGTTGAACTCCTTATCAATGGACACAGCCTCATCAAAAGCCACATTGGCCGCCTGCTGTTGGGCCTTCACTTCATCGATATGTTTGGCTAGGGTGGAGAGCGCCTGGATGGCACGAGCACCATTCTCGCCCATATCGGCAAACATCGGAGAAAGCACATCCATATCTCCAGCCTTGTTCAGCGTCTCGAGGAACATAATCAGAGCGGCGTTGGCATCCTGCTTCAGAAGGTCGGTAAACTCCTTCACTTCCAGGCCAGCCACTTTCGCATATTTGGCAGGCTCACGATACAGCCGGACAATCACCTGCGACAGTGCCGTAGATGATGATTCCACTTTCTGGTTATAGGAGTCCAGGACAGCACCATAGCCCATGATCTGCTGGGTGGTCATGTGTGCCTGAGCGCCAACACCACCAAGGCGGCTGGTGAACTCGGCCAGGTATGATGCTGAGGCCGTCGAGTTCTGGGACAATTCATTAATCACAGAGCCGACAGCCAACAGTGATTTCTCTACACCCAAGCGTTCACGGTCGCCGAAGATGTTGGTCAGCTTGGACAGGGTAAGTGTAGCCCCCTCACCCAACTCATCCAGGGCGACATTGATCTTGTCAGCCGCACGTACAAAGCCCATTACATCTTCCTCCGATTGCATACCCAATCGGCCAGCCTCTTGAGCCAATTTGTTCAGCTGCTGGCGGGATGAGCGTGTGTCCATCTTCTTGAACTCCTCATTGAGCGCTTCCACCTGTTCGGCAGCCATGCCGGTATATTTGCGGACGTTGGCCATTTCCTGGTCCATTTCCGCAAACGCATTCACCGCACGCCGTCCTGAGATCACCAGTCCTGAAAGTGCTCCGGCGGCCACCATGAGAGCATTACCCCACTGGAACATCGTCTTGGAGAAGCGAGTCCACATCGTCTGATGGCCCTTCATTTCACTATTCACGCGGTCGAGCTCGGTCTGCACACGTTTGATTTTCTTGACGTGTTCATCCCAGGCTTTGGAGCCACGTTCGATATCGTTCAGTTCCTTCTTCAGCTGGCGAAGGGCGGCACTCAGTTGCTTGGGTGTCGCCTTGTCAAGATTACGCATCACGTAGTCGGCCGCATGTGCAGCGCTCTCGAAGTCCTTGAGCTGCTTGCGAGCCTCCTTCAGCTCCTTTTTCAGATTCTTCAGCAGCGGTTTATTGCCGGCCTTAGCGGCATTGTTCACTGCCACCTCGAGGTCAACAATCAGCTTTTTGATTTTCGGGATCTCGGACTTGGCCTGGTCACCATTGACCGACAGCACCGCAGTCGCTTTCGTTGTATAGTCGCTCATATCTTAGATGGGATGAGTTTTGTAAAAGTTTGAGTTTTTGCGCAGTTTGTCATAGTCCAGTGCTTCACTGAAGATGCCCAGGAACTCCCTACCCAGGTTATCAGCCATGAACTCCTTAATGTTCATCAGCGAGGAGTAGAACTTCTTGGACATCCATGGGCGGGCCTCACGCACTTTCGCCCTGCCGATATCTCCAGGATTACCCCTGTAAACCTCTCGGCCAGTGCCATAGTTCTGCCACAAGCCATATTCGTTGAACAGCCATTCATAGTTGGCCGACTTGAAATCTCCAGGAGCGTCGAAATGGCTTTCCCTGATGGAGGACAGCAGCATGCCTGTGTCTATCACGCCAAGCAACGTCACCTGCTCACGCCAGATATTCAGCATGGTCAGGTAGAACGCCCGAACATATTTCGCACGTTCCTTAAACGACTTTTCCTCGCTTACTCCAGCCATTCTTCAGGACGATAGACCAGGTTAGTGTATACGTCGTAGGAGATATTGAAGAAAGCGCATGCGCAGCCCATGGCGAAGTACTGCTCTATCTCCGTGAACTGGACACGAGGATCCAGATAGAGGATGCCCTGCTCGATGCGCGTCTTCTCCTTGAACAGTACCGACATGAATTGCCGGAACAGTTCCCGCATTTCATTCATGCAGCGTTCACGGGCCTTCATGTCATTCAGCGCATGGCGCTTCATCATGAAGACCGTCTTGACACGTCTGGTGTGTGGTGTATTGTTCATTTCCGTGAAGCCGGTGGAAACATCGCTCACGCAGACGGCCGCAGTCGCCGCCTGTGCCTGCTCGATATATTCCTCCAACCCTGCAAGACCGCTGACCACGGCAAACCTGTATTCCTTTTCTTGTGCCAGTTTGTTCCTGGCGTGCAGGTCACGGAAGAAAGGGATAGCGTCCCAGCTGTAGTTTTTACTTAGATCTGCCATATTTACGCTTGTATTCTTCGGCCTCCCTGGCCAGTTCGTCCAGTTCTGTCAAAGCCCTTTGTGTGGGCATAGCCATCACTTCCTTCTCCTTGGTTATATCGCCCTTGGTGAGTGCCCTGATCTGGGCATTCATCGCATCGCGCAGCTGCTTGCCGATGGGCTTAGGATTACCCAGCAGATTGCCATCAACAGGCGCTGATGCCGGAACAAAGAAGTTAGGGAACAACCTGCTGAAGTATTCCTTGAGAGAAGCCCACCAGTAGAACACATTCATTTTCTCAGCCTGGTTGAAGTGAACACCTTCGCAGTCGTAGAGGATTTCGCCCATCTCCTGCAGCAGCTGGTGGTTCTGGGTGTGGATGTAACCCTGATAGAGGTTTTCCACATACAGGTATTTCTCGAAGGGCACGTCATCCAGTGTGGCATCAGCGGCATAATGCTTGCGGATTTTGCTGATACGGACAGGTACTGCAGGAAAATCCTCCAGAAAATTCAAGGACTTCATCGCGCTGGCCACGATCTCCCCGGTGACAAAACACTCCAGGCGATTTTTGCGGAGGATGTATCCATCGCCGTAGCGACACACCACTCCAAGGCCGCTCCAGCGGAAGAAGCAGTAAGCGCGGATCTGTGTCCCGCTCAGCGAGTCGCCGATCAAGTCAAAGACATAATAGAGCTGTTCATTCGTCAGCTCTGCCCATGACTTCGGCAACGTGATATTGATGGTTACTTGAGGGTCCATGATTGTCAGAAGAAATAGCCGGATGAATTTTTCTTATTCTTGAACACAGGAGGATTGTTGTAGAGTCTGGCCGTGTCGCTGGTCGCCCAGGTCGGGAAAATATCAGCGTTATTGCGGATATAGTTCACGATACGGTCCAGGTCCCAGTGGTTGCGCTGCAGTCCGCGCAGCTCGTTGAACACGCAGGAGCGTACCTTCAGGGCCACTTGGTGCACCGTGGCGTTATTCACCGTCATCAGTTCCACGCGGAGCTGCTGCATCACGCCGTAGCTGATCCATTTCTCGGCGATGGCGTCCTCAATCGTGATGGCACGTTGTCTCAGCTGCAGGAACTGGTCCCACTGCTGTCCTTCCCTGATGCGGTCGTTTACCGCCGTCACACAGGCCTTCGGCCATGATATCAGAGATTCCGTGAACCATGCGAACTGGTGGCTGTCGCGCCAGGACGAGCGGCATTTGAGGTCAGACAGTAGCATATTGATGAAGTGGTCGCGTTGGCTGGCCATCTGTTGGATCAGCCGCTCGACACGTTCCTTGCTTGCCGGCGCAACATTGCTGTTGGACACGATGCCGAAGCCGTTGGGTGTCAGCACCACGTCCATAGACGGTATTGCCCGGCGCAGTGCATCGGAAACGACCAGCGAGGCCAGATATCGCCATGTATCTGAAGACCGCTCATCAGCTATCGCGTCCAAGACTTCAGCTCCAGTGAACGTGTCACGCGCCCAAGCCTCAGACAGCTCCAGCTGGTGAGAGATTTTTTCAAAGAGCGGTTTTTCGCCCTCCACGGTGGTCACCACATTTGGGACCATCGCCATCAGGATCTCGTTACTCGTTATTACCTTCATCGTTATTGGTCTTGTTAGAGGGTTTCACTTCTTTGGCGTCGGTGCCCTCATCGAGGGTCGTCAGCTGGATGAACGGCACTTCCGGCGTGACGCCTTCCCAGCCGTTGAACTTGATGATGATGCGGTGAACCAGGAACAGCAGGTCATGGTATGGCTTCTGCAGGGCCTGGGCAATCGTGTAGAGCTCGCGTTTGTCGCTGCCCGAGTTATTCATTTGAGACTTGCCGGGAACGGAGCCTACCAGGTTGGAGTGCACCTGGAACGTGAAACATATCATGTTCACGCTCTCCTGGATATCGCTCTCCCAGTCTCCACCTTCTTTCTTGTCATCGACTCGCGTGATCATCACCTCGTGGCATTCTTGGCCGTCCGGGTATGTCCAGAAGTTGGCGAACCAAGTCTTGCCAGAGTTCTCGGTACCAGAGAGGAAATCCAGGATTTCCTGCTTGGCTTTCACCACTCGCGCTTTCCTTTCTTCGGGGTCAGTGATGCCCTCCTGGTTGAACAGGCGCTCGAAGTACTTGTCTGAGATTTCGACCAGGTAGCGGATGGGCGCCGCATTCTGGATCTTGGATTTCTTGGCCAGGGCGATAAGACGCTTGATGTCGTACCAGTTCGAGCGGAATAGAGCGGCCCAGTAAGGGATAGGATAGTAGGTGTGATCAGCAGTCGGGATGCGTGTCACGATCGCGAATTTATTCTCCTTGTTCTTCTTGTTTTTCTGGTTGGCGATGCGCTCCTTCAAGTCGCCCCAAGGGTTATGCTCATCAAGCAGAGGAATCACCTCCAGATCCTTCAGCTCCACCGTATCGCGCCAAGGGCCGTAATACACTTTTTCGATGGCTCCTGTTTTCTCGTTTGCCTTGGAAAAGCGGCAATAGCAAGCCTCTTTACGTATCAGCCGGGCGATGCTCTTGCCATCCTGGCTCAGGATGATCACGCTGATGGCGAAAGCCCAATGCTTCAAGTCCTGTGCGACTCCCAAAAAGTACGATGTAAGCGAGTTCTCAAGTTCCCATTCCTCCACTTCCTTTGCCACTTCCTCGCTGGCTTTATCCGTGTTGTACTTGAGCCCGCTGCCATAGCACATTTGAGCGTTCCACATCAGGCAGGTTGATACAGTCTCATCGCTCTCGATGAGATCCAGGATATTATATGGCAGGTCATTGGTTTTTCCCCATGGCATGTAGAAATCATGCTCGCCCAGTTTAACAGCGTCCGTTTTCTGCTCGCGGAACGTCGAGCCGCTGTCGATCATGAATACCGCTTTAGCTTCCACACCGGGGATGTTCTCAATGCTCGGTGTCATCAATTTCTCTGTCTTCATAGAAATATTGTCATATCATTAATTTTGTACAAACACACATCGCGGATGGTGCGAATCTCTCGGCTGGAGAGCACTTTGACATTGTGTGTTCCAGCCCTGAAGTTGTAGCGCAGCGCCACGCAGTCTTTCAGTTCAATCAGGTGTCCGTCCTTCGTCCAGAAAGCCAGGTCAACAGGATCCGGCGACTGGAGTATCTTACGGGCGGTTGAGATATGGATGGATTGTGCCATAATCAATCGAATTGGTAGCCGAACGGCGGTTGGGTGAATATGTTGATGTCCACACCGTCAATGTTCATCAGATCGCGCGAGTCGTCACGCTGCCAGGTGAATTTCACGGTGTTCATAGTAGCGGCGTCATCGCTGATGGAAGCATCGCCATCCGTGATAACGATGGCCGTGCCGTCACCAAGCCATGCCAGTTGCGAAGTGACCAGCTGCGACAGCCAGTCGGCCATCTCCAGCGGGAGCGGGCATGTTTCCGTCTCATAGGTCACCTGCAGATCCAGGTCATAGACCTTCGCCCGGTGGGCCACATGGGCGACCTTGCGGCTGTCCTTTGTCTTCTTGGTCGTGACGCAGCTCAGCCAGGCGATCTCCGTCAGCCCGAAACAGTTCAGGAACGCGATGGCCAGGTTAGGCTTGAGGCCCGGTTTATAATAGTTCATCATGCGGCTGCCAGCCTTGATTGCCACCGCCAGCACCTCCACCGCATTTTCTTCAATATCTTGGGCTGCAGCCAGCATCGCCGGCAGGTTCCAGGACAGAACGCCCTTGGAAGATTCGCCGGCAGACACATCCGCGAAGTAGCTGACTTCTCTCGTACTGACTGATTCGTCAGACAGTCTGCAGGTAACCCATGTCTGAGGCGAGATGACCACGGATTGAGAGGCATAGAAGTAGAGCCGTTCCGTTGCATTGACATCCGGCAGGGGTTTGCTTTTCAGCGTAGTCAGGAAATGGGCATCTAGCCATGCGCTGCAGTTCCCCACTACATCCTGTGTGCAGTAATACACATTACACCCACCAGATATATTGTAGTATCTAGCGCCAGGCTCTTTCCATTGCACAAGCAGGTAGATCTGGTCTTTGTTCAAGTAACGCATCTTGCGCTCCACCGCATCGCGAACTTCCAGCATATCGACATAACCACCCACAGCGGTCAAGGTCAGTTCCAGTATATAGACGCCATCAGTTGGGCAGTAGAGACACACAGTGAGTGCTTCCTCGTCCGTTTGCCACCGGAAATCGGGCAGCTGTGACGAGAAGTAGAACTCCAGCAGATTATTTTGTAGAGTCGTTGCCATACTACAAAGATATCTCCCACCTCTTTTCTACGAAAAGACAGAAAAATCGGGTCTCCCTGCAGGGAGCCCGATTTTTTCGCGCAGGTTTCCCCCAGACCTCAAAGGCGGCACCCGCGAGGGCGCCGCCATGGGTCTGTCGCTCATCAAATCACATTGTTAGAGCGGAGGAAGTTGACAAAAGCCATATTTTGCGGCAGTATCATGGTCTGCTCGGCGGTCTGCGGCTTGTAGAGGTCGGTGGCTGCGTTGTACATGTCCCAAGCGGAGAGGCGGCCGTTATGGTGTTGGCGAATCAGCAGCGCCTCCGTAAACTTGGAGATCTGCGCCTGGTTGAGGGGATAGACGTTGTTAACCTTGATATCCTTGTGGTTCGTGTCAGCCTGCACACGTGCGGCCGTGAGCATGCCGATAACGAGCAGCACCTGAGCGGGGGTGAGGATGGCGCGCCTCATGCGCTCTATCATTTCATCATCTTCGGCGATGATGTCACGGAGGTCGCGCATCCACTGGCGGACGGTGGCCAGCATGTCGGCGGGCGTCTTGTGTGTGCCTTTGTGGTCGGCCATCGAGAAGTCGGCCACATACCTATCGCCGCCGAGCATGCACTGATTATGGCAGACCATCACATTACGGCCGATGCCGATTTGCAGGCCTCGCTGGGTGTAGCTGACAGCGATGTTAGTTGTCAGTTCCTCGGTGTCGAAGTCCCGCAGTCGGATGTTAACGAACAGGCGGCGGATGGTGTGCGCCTCTACGGCCTTGGGGCCATATTGCGCCTCGAGTTCGGGGTACACGCTCACGCCAGGCGTCATTTTATCGCGGTTGTTGGTGGCGAACATGTCATAAATCTCGGGCGCATAGTTGTAGGAGCGGCAGATGTCCATGACTCCATCGATGAGGTCAACGTGGGTGATTCCGTGGATGGCATCGCCTTTCTCGGCATCGTGTTCGCGCAGGGTGCGCTTCAGCTGCTCGAGCGAGAGCGGCTGCACCTTGTTTTTCTCGAAGTCGAGAAAGCGGTCATCCTCATGGAGTTCTACGGCGGGGACGAGAGCGGCGGCCTGCTCCATCACGGGGACAATGTTAAGGGTCTGGCTGGTCATAGTGCCTAAATCAAAATCGTTAAACATAGTGGTAGCACTGAGTCCGTGTCGTGCGCAACTTCTAATGAATAAATGTGGATTAAAAATTATCTTTATAGATGTTCATGTAACTTACCTGCATGCCGTATGCGAGTGCTTCGGCCTTCTCGGCGGCCTCTGAGTGGCTTGAGGCCTCCACGTTAAACTCCTCGGTGGCACCATCGAAGTCCACCACCTCGACCTTGTAATTATTGAGCTCGCAAGAGCGGTAACCTTTTTTACCTGTCTGGCGGGTGGTGCCAGCCATTGAATTGAGGGACGATGTGTTAAATACTGCTGTCATAATTATTTGTTTTAATTGTTAATAATCATTGATCACGCTGTCGCGTATAACCTTTTTACGATGCCCAATAAGTAGGCGGTGTTAGCGGCTAAGGCAAGGGCGTAGGGCCAAAATACTACCCCGCAGGGGATGGAGATTTTCGCCCGGAGTGCATTTACCCTTGCAGGCCGCGTGCCGCACTATCTTTGCATCAGAAAAAGGTAGCGACAGCTGTCAATCATTAAAACAATCCATGACAGCACCCATCGTCACTCCAATGGCCAACCAGTAGCCAGTACAAAAAAAACAGTGACGACTCTCCCGAGCCATCACCGACCAAGATTATTAACATTTAAATTTTTCTATTATGACCTACTATCCTATTCCAATGATAGAGTAGTGACTTGTCATCATCATCTGCGGTTTTTTCTCGCAGCCTATATACAGTGTGTCAAAAGCATCCGTGCCGTCCGTACGGTGCTCCAGCAGATTTTCTTCATTCTCCTCCAGCTTCTCACCAGATTTGTTTTTGCGGAAACCATTGCGGCCTCGTTCAACCCCTGCCGTCTGAACCGCCAGGATAAGGTCATCATTGTTTTGGCGGTTGAAGTATGGCGTGAGGCGGTTTTTGCCCGCGAATCCCTGGTTGATGAGCAGGTATTTCTCGTCATGGCGCATGGGATTACCAAGATACACGCAGATGACCTCCCATCCACGACGTTCAAACTCCGTTCTGATGACCCACTGGAAATCCTGCTCATTCACCGCATAGTTAGAACCAAGCGCCGTAGCGTCGTAGTAGAACACCACCGTCTTTTTCCGGTGGTGCATATAGTAGATGCAGAAGTCAGCTATCAGCTCAGGCAGCTTACGTTGGTATTTCACATAAAACGACTTGATGACAAGCAGCTTGTCGCCTCTCGGTTGACCGGCAACAATCCAGTTGATGTTGGCATTGTAGTCCATGCCTATGCAGATGGGCGCGTCAGGATCCACGTCACGGTCAGCCCGGCTGTCGAGCGCTGACGGGTCAGGGTGCCATCCCAGGCTATCCAGGTATTCGAAATCGCTCGCGTTGTATTTGTGGCGCTCCTTCATCGAAGAATAGAAGCCGTCCTTGGCGATGCCGATGCGCTGGCAAAGTATCGAAGTCTGGAACGTCAACGGCGTGAGGTCGCGCTTCTGCTGCCTGATGTAATTCTCTCCCAGCAGCTGGAGATTCTCGATACTGGAGTATTCCTTATAGTAAACGGCGACAGAACGCAGCCGGTTCAGATCACGGTCGAGCAGCCGGAGTTTACCCTGAAGGTAACCAGGAACTGGTTTACCTTCGGCCTTCATATTGCGGATGCGCTGTTTCGTGTGCCAGATCTGCCAGATGATGCCCTTGATTGTCTCGATGAGCTCCACATCCATCTTCTCCCTGTAGTGGAGGAACCAGGAGCCTTTCTGCGTCTGCGGCATATCGCTCAGGATCATCACAGCGTGGTTGAAGCTGTGCTTTCCGAAGTGGGACTTGATGCCGCCGTTAGCAGGGAACACCTCATCTTTCAGTTTATCGTAATCGATGAATTTGGCCTCATCAACCAAAATCCATGATAACGTCAGAGAGTTAGCGGCACCCGCACGATCCTGGGAGAGGATGATGGCCACCGATCCATTGTAGAAGCTGATGACATGCTCAAAATATTTCGGGTCGATGATGGGAGTCCCGAACGACTTGGGCGGCTTCTTGCCAATCACATAGTGTACGCCCTCGATGAGTCCCCATCGCTTCCAAGCCGTCAGCAGCCCAGGAATGGTGTTTGTAAGTCCATGGCGAAAGGTCGGTACCACGATACCGCCGGTGCTGCCTTTCATGCGCTGCATGTTGCGCAACACGAAAGGAGCGGCGATCGAGTCGGTTTTACCCGTTCGTCGCCCGGCCACGATGACCGTGGTGTTAGCCCCGATCAGCTGCGTCAGCCTCTGCGGCTTGTTAAAGTATATGGGATTCGTCTTTTCCATTGTCAGGGCCAAAGAGCTCGTTTTCTTCCAGGTCAGCCTCCTCGTATTCCACATCATCGATATCGATCGACTCACGGCGGTATTTCTCCGTCAGCTCCTTGATGCGCTTGTCGATGTCCGGGATGGGCTTGATGCCCAACACGCTCGGGTCATTCGTCGCCGTGAACGGTTGTATCACGATTTGGTCATAGGGCATGACCTGTTCATCCTCCAAGTCCACACGGTTGTATTTCGCATAGCTGGAGGCGGCCCGTTCCATGGTTTTCGTGTCCTTTCGTTTCTTGGCCATGGCATAGGTCTCGAGCAGCATCTGGTTCGCCTTCCACCTGTGGAAGTCACGGCTCGAGCTTGACAATGCCGGGAGCAGCTGCTTGATGATGCCCAGGTCGGCATAGATGGCGCCGTCACTCAGTCCATAACGGCCGGTGAACTCATCGACAAACAGGCGGTCTGCCAGGTCAGGATTTGCCAGCACCCACTGGTATTCGTCACGGATGCGCAGCAGCCGGGCTACAGTTATCGCATCGTAACGATCCTGAAGCTCGGTCTCCTTGGTGAACAGATCCACCTTACAGACATCTATGATCTTGGGCAGCGGCATGTAAGGTTAGCATGTAAGGTTGTAACTTGTTACCTTGTAAGGTTAGCTTGTTACCTTGTTAATTCACTGTGGAGGAAATTAATTTCCTTCACTCTCACTTAATTGACTTATTCGTCATCTTCCATATCGATGAGGGCAAGCCGTGCATTCTCCAGGGCGAGCGGAGATCCGACCTGTGCCAGCTGGATTTCCTGTTTGCGCAGCTGCACCTTCCGCATCGTCTTGCCCTTCTGGTAGGCGATGGCCACCGGGTCATCCTTGATACGGATCTGCTTCCGAAGTTCTTCAGGACGCACACCCATCACGGTAGCGATATCGGTCACTGACAGGTAGAGGGAAGCCAGCTGTTCAATCTGCTCCAATTCTTGCTCTGTAAAGGTCATTGAGTGGAACGCTATGGTTTGTTATTAAATCATCAATTTGTGCTTTGACGCTTCTGAAGATATCCAGATCCGTAGAGATGAACGCGCTCTCGGCCCTGTTGCCTCGAGTGAGGTTCTGGCTGGTCACCACTGTCACCACTTCCCCTTTTTTGCTTTCCACCAGCAATATCTTGCTGTGGTTGTCGGCCAGATACGTCTTGTTGACCACCTGGCAGATGAAAGGCCACAGCGATATCGTCTTGTTCGTCGCCTTCAGGTCGAGTACCAGGTTATACTCCTCCACATGGCCGGACTTCTCGATGAAGAACAGTCGGCGCACGAACTCCTCACTGATGGAGAATGAGGTCTGCCATACAGTGGAAGACCCCAGCTGCTCCAGGATCCATTCGAGCACGTCAGCCACCTGCAGGGCATTCGTCAGGTATGCCTGGTTAGGTTGCTCTGCAAGTGGCTTCAACCATTGCTCGATATCGGAACCGCGTTTCATGTCTCGCTTTAGACCTTAGTCTTCTGCAGGAGCCTCTTCTTGCTCGGGGGCCTTATCTTCAGCAGGAGCCTCTTCCTGTTCGGGGGCCTTATCTTCAGCAGGAGCCTCTTCCTGTTCGGGGGCCTTATCTTCAGCCTGTACGTTCAACGGCTCGGGGCCGTTGATGACACCCAGTTCAATCAGCTCGTTGGTCATCTTCTCAGTCGGGTTGATCACCAGCGCATAGTTGTTAGCCAGCTTTTGCTTCAGCTCGTCGGTCGGGTTCTTGCGGTAGTTACCCTTCTGCAGGTTGATGAAGTTCGATGCCTTGCGGCTGGCGGCACGGGCGTCAAGGCTGGTTTCCACCACGCCTGTTTCCGGGTTGTAGCCGTCATACTTGGCCCAGTTCTCGTGATACTGTTTGTCCAGCTCGATGAGCTCCTTCAGGAACGGGTAACGGTCGGAGTCCTTGCAGATGGTCTGGTCCTTCTCTGCCTTCTCCTCCAGGAGGACGAGTTTGCCATGGAGCATGCGCATGCGCTGCATGATGCCCAGGTTATCGGCATAGGCCGCCTGGATCTCCTCCGGCAACTGGTCGTGGTCCTCACGCTTGCCGGCCTTGAAACCCTCAGCGGGGTTGTTATCCTTAAGCGAGAAGTGATCAGCTTCAATCTTACTTACCTGATAGCGCATTTCCTCCACCTGTTCGTGGGTGATCTGCTGCACACGGAAGTTAAGGCGGCGCTTCAGTTCACGCTCCACCAGTTTCTCGTACTTCTTCGGGAAACTGATGGCGTTCCTGTAAAGCACCTGGTTACGGTTCAGCTTCAAGAGCAGCGTAGCGCCCTCATCGATGTCACGTTCATCAGCCGGAGTCTCAAGCCATGCTTGGATGCGGCGGTTCAATTTTTCGTCAATTTTCATAATTTGTTGTTTATACACGTGTAAAACATTAGATTCTTGTCATACCGGGTCAGCAGCCTTTTCATTGCCGCCAGAGTCTGGCCTGTCGTCACAAAGTCGTCAAACACAATGATGTTAGGTTCATCAGGCAGCATGTTCAGTTCAAACTCCGCATTAACCCTTTGCCGGGTGTGGCAGAAAGCCACATCCTCGTAAAAAGGAATAGCCAGGCACTCAGCGATACGCTCACTGATGAGCGATGCGAAGTTCCTGGCCTTATGTCTGCGCTTGGGTGATGTCACGATGCACCAACCGCCCTTATCAAGATGGACGCCTAAGGTATCACGGATGACCGGGACGATGCTTTTGGCGCAGAACTCCACCATGGCAGGGTCGCCCTTGATATCCGTCAAGGTGCGCCCATAGACCGTCTTCTGCCAGATGGAGATGAAGGTGACATCACTGCGGCGCGTGATCCTCAGCCTGTAGGAGAAGTCGCAGCGGGCTTCGTTGGACTTATCCCAGGCCTGACGCTTCACAGGAGCGAACAGGTCTTTAGGCTTCGGCGGTTCGAGGTCACTTATAAGGTCGGAGAGTCCCGCAGAATCCGGCACATCCGTCAAGAGCCCATCGGCGAAACTCTCCATCCCTGTTTAAGATTAGTGGCTCGGATTCACCTGGGGAGTCTGAGAAGCGGCGACCTTGGAGGAATAGACGTCACCGTCCTCGGTCTCCACCACGCCCTCATAGAAAGGAGCAGCGAGCTCATCGGTCACCTCCACATTGATGGTGGTGCCGGCAGGGCTGGTGCCCTGGCCGTTATCCTGGCTCGTGGTGGTCTTGGTGGGCCACTTCTCGTTGCCGACAACCCTGAAGTTACCTGCCATATCCTCAACGATATACACGGTATCGCTGTTGTTCAGGTAACCCGCTGCCAAGGTGGCCTCATCGTCAACGCCGTTGTGAAGCAGTTCGAGTTTGTTGAGCTGGGTCTGGCTGGGAGCCTCACCCTGGGGCTCACTCGTGAGCTTCGACTTGTCGGGGTTGATATCGACATACTGCCACTTGGCGTCGGCCACCAGTTCAAAGTCACCTACATACTTGGCCGACGTAGGACGCCCGTAGTTGTCACGCGGCAAGGTGGGCCATTTCGCGATCAGATTCTTGTTGCAGCTGTAAATGCGTCGACGGATGCCGGGGTACTGAGGTACGCCATCGCACCAGTCGAGCGACTTCTGCAGTGCAGGACATTCTCTCATACTATTGATGCTATTAAAGGTTCAACATACGATTAACCGCCGTTACCTGGAGTTTCAGGAACATTGAAGTCGCTCATCAGCTCGATAGCCGATGACATCTTCACCACCTTCAGGAAGCGGTAGTCCAGCGTGCGGAACTGCACACCGAAGAACATCTTGGCAGCCAGCGTGAAGGTGTCCACATCCATGCGCAGCACCTCAAGTTTCTCCAAGTCGCTCATGTTGTCGAAGCCTACGACCATGTTCATCTTGGGTGCGATGATCATGTACTCGCTGCCGGCCAGGGCGGGCAGAGGAGCAAAGGTCATGCGTTGGTTGGTTCCCTCGATGTAGGGCTGGTTGTACTGCTTGTTGTAGGGCAGCGCAGGATGGGTCATCTGATAGCCCTCGTTGTAGAGGTCAACCAGAGCCGGGTCGCAGTAGAGGAAGCGCTGCTGCTTACGCAGGCGCTTATCCAGGTTGAACTCCAGATACTTCAGCGCGTCAACCACGTTGGTCTCGTCGATGGTCTGGTTGATCTCGACGAGATTATTATTGGCGACGCTGATGCCGGGAGTTGCGGCAGCCATCTCAGCCTCGATGATGGTGATGAAGCCATCGTACATATCCATGGAGGTGTTTCCGTCAGGATCATACTCTGCATTGGCAAGAGAGAGTTCCAGGTTTTCTCCGGCGATTTCCATTACCTGCCCGAGGACGAGCTTGGCCATCTCGCTGCGGGCCTGGCCCTGTCCGAGAACGGCAGCGTTCGTGCCGAGCAATGTCTGGACCATCGAGTTAGGCTCGAAGTCCTGGTTCATCGTGTTGAAGTGGATGGGCAGCTCACGGAATTTGATTTCTGTCGAGCCTTCTCCACGCTTGTTCGGTGCATAAGGATAGAACTGAGCCTCCGTGCTAACGCCGCCCAGATACTGGTTTGTGCGGCAACCGGGCATAGGGGTCAGGAACTTCATGCTGTCGCTCATGGAGAGCACCGGCATCTTCAGCAGCGTTTTGTGCCACTTCTTGGCCGCCTGCTTCCAATCTTCCTCACTGGGGAGGATATTGATAAGATGATTTGCCATAGCTTACTTCTTGAGATTGTCGAGCATCTTCTGAGCCTCTGCCATCTCTTCGCAGTAGCTCTTCAGCTCGGGGTTAGTGTCATCGGTGGGCCCGTCGCCACCCTCATTGTTCACCTGCTTCGTATCGGCGGCGGGTTTCTTGCCCAGCTCGGCGATCTTGGCATCCTTGGACGCGATATCGTCCTTGAGCTTCTTGATCTCCTGATCACGGCTGGCCACGGTGTTGTTTGCCTCATCAAGCTTACCCTTCAGGTCATTGATGTGGTCTTCCAACGTATCCAGCTGGTCACAGGTCAGCTCAGCGCTGCCGCCCTCCTCACATTCAAAGGTAGCGAGGGCAAGGATGGCGGCCAGAATGGTAAATGCTTTCTTCTTCATTTTGCCTAATACTTGGTTTGTTGTTTCACTGTGGTTAGGGTAAAGTCCCCTCAAGAACTCCTTCAGTCTGGAGACAAGGCCACGCTCGTCGGCATCTTCTTCCATGGGAACGTCGGGCACGGGTATGCCTTCAGCCGCCAGGAACTCCTTCACTTCAGCCGTCATTACCGGCTTCTCATCCTCGGGCAGGTCGGTCACCTCGTTGACGAAGCCCCAGTCTAGGGCTTCCTCTGCAGTGAGCCATCCGCCCTCCTTCATCAAAGCGAGCAGGTCAGCCTGGTCCTTCTTGCATCGCGCGGCATAGCCCTTGGCGATGGTGAGGTCTATCTTGTTGAGATCTTTCTTGGTCTTTTCGCACTCCTGGATAAACTCGTCGAGTTTGTCCGCGTTCATCTGATCCCAGACGAACATGAACTGGCTGCACTTGTGCACCAGGTACATCGCATTGCGGTCGATGGAGATGCTCTTGGCACCCATCGAGGCGATAGTGGCCGCACTGGCGTTCATGCCCTCGTAGTGCACATGGACATTGCCATGGCGGCTGAAGGCGGCGCTCACGCTCAAGGCGGTGGCCACCGAGCCACCCAGTGAGTTGATGAGGACGTGCACCTCCTCATCCTTGTATTTATTAAGGATATAGTCAACGTAGTCGCTGTCGAAGTTCCAGCCTCCGACATATCCCTTAAGATACAGATGGTATGATTTTCTCTTTGCCATAATATCACGGTTTTGCACAAAATTACCATAGATAATGTGCTGTAGAAAAGACTCCAAGAGCCTATCTTTCCAGCGGAATGAGCGCTTTGAAGCACTGGAACTCCACTGTCACCGTCTTGATGGCACGGTCACCACCAGGCTCACCGGTCGAGTTCTGCACCTTCACGGTCGGGTATGGCGGTTCCCGCCGTCCGATCAGGAACCAGTCGCCGCTGGCTTGCTGCACCATCCACAGCATTCCTGCAGGCGGAACGTCCTCACACGTCATGAACGTGAGGGTGGCTTTCTCGACACGGCCGTTATTGCTGTGTTCCTCAACGGCCTGGCACGAGCCCACACCGTGCAATGGCATCTGCGTGCCATCGACGAACACCGACACGGGGATGCCAGCCACGTAAGAGCTCATGATCTGAGCCGGCACATCTCCAGGGTTGAGGTACCGCACATCGACGATACCAGGCATGTTGTAGTTGTCTTGTTGCATAATCCTGTCTTAGTTATGGTTTGTTACGGTTTGTACGCTTAGTTGAGGTTTGTTACACTTTGTTAGTTTCGCGTTTTGAAATCCGCGTTAAATTCTGTTAAATCTGACGTTTTGACGGCTTATGGCCTTTCCGGTAGGCTTTGCGCTGGCGAAAGAACATCTGCCTTATCGCCTCCCAGGATTTCTCCTCATGCTCGATGCCATGGCGTGTCATCCAGTCGTAGATGGAGTTAGTGATGGGGAGCGACAGTTTCTCCACCCGGTACAGATCATCCCAGAGCTGGACACGGAAGCGCACCATGATCACGTGCTTCAGGATATCCTGTGCGTCCTGGCTGAGCACACACCAGTAGGGCGCAGGCTTGCTCTTGAAATCGGGCACAGCGATGGCCACCTGGCCCTCCTGAGGCATCGCCGGTTTCTCATCCTCGCCCAGCTTGTCAAGCATCATCTCCAGCACATCGTTCTCAGCGCTGCCCCTTGGAAAGCGCACCACGCCCTGAGCGTCGGCCCAGTCATGCAGGACCCACTCGGTAAGGTATTTCGGAAGCGTGAGGTAGATGTTCATTGACCTAATGGTTTGAGTTACATAGCACAAAGGTACTAATTTCTTACCATTTTAGGGCAATCACTCAAACAAAAAATATAAGTTACTTTTCATTTTAGTTTACGTGTACGGGCGGTCTGAAACTTTAGAAAAAAGTTGTACAAAAGTACGGAATGCCCGATTTTAACCGCTTATTTCGTTGTGCATCAGTGCGTTAACCTCCGCACTATTTCCGCACTCTTGTCGGTCGCCGTACTCCTGTACTGTACGTACAACACCGCACTCTTGAAAAGTCCAAAAAAGTACGGCCTTAAGTTGCTGATTTTCGGCAACTTTGCCCACCTCCGTACTTTTGTACTTTTTTTTTCTACTTGTATTTGTATAAAAATAAAAAAAAGAACTTGAAGAAGATATTGCCGAGTTTGGGCAATTTTGCCCGGGTTTGGGTTGATATGGTAATCCGCCAACAATCTCCTACTCGTCATACGGCGGTGCGTGCGGGCGGCGGTCTCCCCCGCTCCCCCTCTGCCGGTGCCCGATTCGGTACGCATGTACAGGTGCACGCTATTATACTCTTGAAGGTGGGGGTCCGGGGGTTCGGGAGGGTCCCCCAAACAGGGAAGGGGCCCGCGGCTCACGCCGCAAGGCCCCTGTCGCCAAAAAATGTTGTGTCTTAGATACTATCGCCTGTAACGCATCGCCCATCCGTGGCGGCCGCCTGGCGCGTATATGATCTTGAAGCCGGCATCGAGCATGAGCTGTGCCACTTCGCCCTCCTGGGGTTGTGCCATGTCCTGGATCTCGCTCTCGATCTGCTCTGTCGTCTTGAGTATGACACCTTCGCCTGCTTCCTCTACCGGCTCAAACTGTGTGAGGTAAGCGCCCATCACGGCCACGACGGGAGTGATTTTGCCATCATTTGCTTCCATGGTCACCTCCTTTCCGCTTTTGTTCTGCAGTCATCATATCGAGGTAAGCGCCGATGGCATCATACAGCACCTCGAGGTCGCTGATGTCGTCCAGCCAGATCTCGTCGTCTGGTATTCTCATGCCATTATCCTCCGGCGGATATACCTGCACGCTGCAAGCCACTGGCACGCTCATGTCATTGGGGTCGATGCACCGGGAAACCGATACATTGATATGGCCACGTCCCTCGAAGCGGGTGGTCATTACCTTCAGTCCTTCGGTATTCATACTGCGGCCACCCCCTTTCTCGCGGTCAGCCTGGTCATGCCACGATAGTCCTTGTTGATGGTCCAACGGTCGCCGTCCCAGTTCTGGAACTGGCGGTTACCCATGAAGGTTCCCAGGTAGTCCCATTTCTTGATGGCATCATTATAGGCCTGCACCTGCAGGCGGTGGTTCTGGCTGGTGGCCATGGTGTCGCCCATGCGCCGGATATCCTCGAATGTGCATTCCTGGTCAATGACCACTTTACGGCCGTTGAGCAGCTGGAAATGATGCTTCTTGTCTTTCATACTGCCTCACCTCCTTCCTCCGGGACAAACAGCACGAGGTCGTAGCGGTGTTTCTCGACTTTTCTGCTTCTTGGCATTATATACTTACCATTGATTGTCCATCGCATGGGCCTATCACCGATTTCATCATCAACCAAGCCTACAAGTGGATAATCACCCTTGGCGTCATTACACAGGATCCTCACGTTTTCCCCGCTCCTGGTTCGGATAAAGCCCTTGATGGTTCCGTCTGTGATACGGCGGGCTGTCTTGTCATTATACGGCTTAACGATGTATTCCATTACACCTCACCTCCTTCCTCCGGCTCAAACGCGATGGTTCCGGGCTGGGACTTGTCCATGTCAACTTCACCAGCGAGAACGGCCAAGTGTATTACGGCAGCTTTGGGCTGGCCGGTCATCTTGGTCTTATCACCGCTGTAGATGTAGATCACGCTCTGCTCGTTGTTGATTGTCGTGCGGTGGAACTCGACTTCGAGTTTGCGGGTATTGGGGTATTTGTGGTCCAGGAACCGGCAATGGTCTTCGATTGCCCTGAGCAGGTCAAAGACGGGGCGCTTGCCCTTGATGAGGCGATGCTTCAGCTGCAGGGCGAAGGTGGCTGCTTCGTTGCCCTTCTTGTTCGAGGCATTGTAGGTCACTACCTCAGTGCAGATATAGGTCTTCATTGGTCACCTCCTTCCTGGGCGGCACGCTCGGCCTCCGCTTTTTCACGGTTAGTCTTGTAGGTGGCCATCAGCTGCTCCCGCAGCTCACGCTCCTTTTTCTCGTAGTTGAGGTTAAGTTGCCTGATATGGTTTGTCCAGGTCTCGCGCTGGCGTTCATAGATATACTTGAGGGCGGCTGTTCTCTGCTGTCTCTCCTCGTCCAGCTCGAGCAGCTTGTGTCGTTGCGTATCGATGTCCCCGGTCAGGCGCATGAGTTCCCCGGCATTGAAGTCGTTGTTGGCTTCAGCGTCGTCGTGCATGCGCTGGCGCAGGATCGTCCGCTGATCCTTGAGCGTGTCGATGTTGTGGAGCACGAGCAGGCGTCTTTTCTCGATGTCCAGTTTCAGGCTGGCAATATCGGCATCACACCTGCGCTTGTCTGCCTTGATCGAGAGTTGGGTATTATGGACTTTCTCTTGCCGCTCACGGCGCAGTTCCTTCAGCTTTTCGCTGTACTCCATCTCCACTGCCATATTCTCGGCGGCATGCGCACTCGTCCAGTTCTGTCCGTTGCTTCCCATCATTTGACACCTCCTTTCCTGATGTCTATTGACGACATGGCGGCGAAGTGGAGCACCCAGGCGCAGCACCAGGTGGCCGCCTCGCGGGCATAGAAGCCGTCGCTGAGGAGCCAGCACATGAGGCTGATGAAGGCGCACAACGCCAGCAGCGTGTTGATCGATTGTGAGGTTAAGAACTTCAGCAGCGCCTTGACCGCTGCCGTGGCCAGCGTCCCCATGGACGCCCTCTCTTGTTGGATTTGAATTGTGTTCATAACACTTCTTGATTGTAGCTATGGGTGATATAAAAAGCGGCCACCCGTTCCGTTGCTACAATCAAGAAGTGTCATCCCGAGGGAGTGCCATTTATGATTCGGACGTGTGGCCTGTCGGCTATATGTTCGGGCAAAAAATAAGCCCGAAGCGGATTCGAGCGGCTAACCGGCACTCGTTCGGGGATGGCTAACATCCTTGATTGTAGCACTGCAAAGATACAGCGAAAACGTAAATGTACAACACATTTCGCCAAAAAAATGACGAAATATGCTGTAAAACATATTTTCCGAGCGTTTTCCGAGCGGTTTTCCGAGCGATTAGGGGAAATTTACCCTTAATTTCCCGAAATTTCCTCAATTTTCCGTGAGTTTTCCGCGAGATTCCGCGTTATTTTCCGTGAAAACTAAAGATTAAGCAGGTTTGAATCTGCTTAATCCATACATTTTGCGAGAAATATAACCATCAGCACAATGAAAATAATGGTAATTATAACAGCGCCTGCTTGATTCTCATTATTACTGTTTGCCTTGGCCATCTCAGACCGCTTAGCTCTGATTTCTTTTTCTTCTTGAGCTGCAGCTGGATTATCCTTGGCAAATGCAATAGCATCCTGAATGAGGTTGAAAACCGCATTGGTTTTGTCCTTGGTTTGGAGCACTACCTGGCGCTCCCGGCCATTCTCGTTGAACAGGAGCACGACTTCGCTCTTGTCTTTAGCCTTGGCACCGATAGCCGCACCGGCAAGCAGGCCAATGCCACCAGTGAGAACACCGCCTATAAGGGCTCCAGTTGCAGCCCGGGCACCGCTGCGCTTACTCTTTGCGTCAAATGAGATATCCAGGATATCCTGTCCATTGATAAGAATCTCTTTCTTGAAGACAGGCTCATAGATGCGCACTACTCCTTTGTTTGCACTCACATTTACTCCTACTTTGTTGTCCCATCCAGGATAACCGATAATGTACTTTACTCCGTATTCCATAATGTAGATGAATTAGTTTACTCCCTGCAAAGGTAGTAAATTCCGTGGTAAATGTACGTCATAAGACGTATATTTACGATTAGCCGCAGACTGGCCACTAACGAATGTTAATTTTTAGCCTGTTTGCGGGTCCTGTTCCCGAAATGGATTTCGGGAACAAAAAGCCAGTGTTTTCAGCACTGGGACCGTGATGAAACGGCGGCACGTTTCGTTAATTTTCGTTGTCTTTCAGCTGACGAAAATTCAAAGGGCTGTAAAACAGGCCGAATAGGGGATTATCAAGGGGAATTTTCCCCTTGATTCCGTCGGAAGACCCCCCGCCCGCCCTGCGCTGCGTGTCTGCGACTTCCTCTTTGCTGCTAGCGGAATATGTGAACGGGTGTTAAAATTGTGCCAGCGAGTCGAGGCCAGCCAGCCGATGCGCGGTGATGCGCCGGGCACGCGTGTGTCGGGCGCATCAGGGTGTGCGTAGGTCCTTCACCTCATGCGTCCATGACGAGGGCCTGTCCTGGTCATGGACATCGAGGCGTCGAGCTTCAGCTGGGCGCCGCAGTGCTGTCACCTGTCCTGCAGCTGCATTATGCGTCAGGCGATGATGATGGAGTGTGGCCGGGTAACGGAGCGTCCTCGCCATGGAGCAGTGGGTGAGAGAGAGCGTCACCGCTACCCAGAAGCAAGTGTCGGGCGCAAGTCACAGCGTACAAGCGGAGGCACGTAGCCTGTACCCTGGGACTTGTGCCGGGCACGTCTGGGTTGCGGTGGGAACAGCGAGCCGAGCCCTCTGTGCAATAGCGAGCGCGCGTAGTGGACGGGACATCACGTAATGATCATGGCCTGGCGGATCCCTACCCTGCGAGCAGAGTCAGGGAAGAGACCGCCATCAAGCGGTCTCGACCTGGCCTGCGAGACTCCCATGACGAGACTGCCCGATGCTGTGATCATACACAGCGCCGGGCAGGCTGAACATTAACTATAAAACTATGGGCTGATACTTAGATGCTATGATTAAGCGCACAGATGCAAGGAGCCCGAGAGCGCAGCGAGCGGTCTCTTTGCATCCTCAGCGCTTACCGATCTGTGATGCTACGCATAACGCTGCCACGATCACCAGGATGATGATTGCCCAGGGAGGGACAGGTTCAGCGACTGCGGTGTTCTGCACCGTCTTTTCCATCGTATTTTGAGCGGCCTCGTGCCGGAATGTCGAGTCTTCGAGATGAGCTGTTCTGACGTCTTCATGCTCCACGGATGCTGCTGATGATATTGTCGCTTTCTTGGCCCGAAGGCGCGCAGGCACCCGAAGGTTGCCAAGCGACGAGGGTTCTTCCTGCAGCACCTGCCCTGCCACGCTGTCCGTCATTTCGCCACCGGCGAAACGACCGTCAGCGCCTGGGAGGGGAAACAGTATCTCCAGGTCATCGAGCTGGAGTGTTAATGAGCGGTCGAGCCTCTGCCTATCGATAGAGGCGAGATCCTGGGAGGCAACCGTAGCGGCCGTGGCCGATGCGGTTGCCGACTGATTCGTTTGCTTCTGCGTGCGGCAGGACGAAAGCGACATTGACATGATGAGCAGCACGATCACCATCAGGAGGATGAAGACGATACTGACGAACAGGTTTTTGTAGCGGTCGTTCATAGCTGTAGTTATTTGAGGTGAAGTATTCTGTGGCGATTGCGCGGGCCGTAGGACACGTGGATCCAGTTGTAGCCATACTCATCAATGAGCTGGTCATAGGGCAGGTTAAGCCTCTGGATCAGCTGGAACAGCCGACGGTTGTCCTCAGGCTTATCGCTCACCGTGTGGATATCTGCCGCTTCGCCCAGCAGGTGCTGGCTGCTGGGAGCTCCGCCGACCAGTTTATTGAGTTTGGGGCATCGATATCCGCTGGAGACGATGATGGGCTGGCCCCATGCTTCGCGGAGCGGGTCCAGGATCTTCTCGACCAGGGCAGTGATGCTCTGGGCGACTTGTGGCGACGGGTTGTTGTTGATGCCCTTGCGCTTGGCCGTGGCCGAGCGCGTCATCTCATTCATCGTGAAGTGTTTCATCGTTATCAGGATTACAGGGAGGTTGATGATGTCTGCGGTCCTCGTATGTCTTGAACCGGTAGTGGTAATCTACCCCGACGAGTGATCCGGCGAACGTGCAACATTCGCCGAATGCCACCAGCACCGAGTTGTGGATTTCGCCTTGCGGGTCGATGAAGAAGCCGCAGAACAGCAGGATGAGGCCTGCGGCGACCAGCACGATCGCTATACCGAGCTGGATATTGAGTTTTATTTCCGGAGTCAGCTTATTCATATAGCGAAATTACCATGCTTTGGGGCTTGCGGAAAAGACAGCGCTAACGCTCTGCCGCCGTGCCTCGCTGTGTGAGGCGCGGCGGCCGCCGGTCTCCCCGGGACATGCCTCCTCAGGCGCCCGACTGTCTGTCTGGCGCCTGAGCTCTGGCGTGTGGATGTGCCTTTTATGCGGCCTCTTTCTTGGTGCGCTTGGTGTTGCGCTTCTTGGGCTTGGGCTTAGCCTCCTCGACGGGGGCGGCCTCTTGCACTGGTGCGGGTTCGGGTTCGGCCTGTTGTGCGGTGGTGGCTTTCTTGGCTGCCTGCTTGCGCTCTTCCTCGGGCATGGCCTCGATGGCTGCTTTCAGCTTGTCATAGATGGCGGCGGGTATAAATCCGCCTTGTTTCTTCTTGAGTATATAGGCATAGCGGAGGGCCTTCAGCGCGTTGGCGCAATAAAACGGCTTGGACTCGGTGCCGTCGGCGGCTCTGCGGTACACTCGCCACATGATGGCCCCGCTTTTCACCTGCTTCTCGCTCGCCAAAATCAAATTGAGATTATTGGGATTGGAGGAGCGGGAACCCTTTTTACTCTCATTACTCTCGGCAGCTGCCGACGAATTGTTCACTGAATTGTTGATAGATGTAGTCATAATTGTTTGTTTTTTAAAAATTAATAATCATTGGTCTTGTTCTCGCGTAAAACCTTTTTACACTGCAAGCGAAGTATGCGGTGTTAGCGGCTAAGGCAAGGGCGCAGGGGAAAAATACTACCCCGTAGGGGCTGGAGATTTTTGCCCGGAGTGCATTTTACCCTTGCAGGCCGCGTGCCGCACTACCTTCGCGGTGTAAAAAGTTTGGAGCGGGGTTAAGACCAAGCCACTACTAATGACCTAAAAAACAAAAATTATGGCCTCCCATCCCCTGCAATTCACGCGAACGGTTCGTCGAAATGGCAGCAGCCGGGAGTGATGAGCAAACAATGAAAAACTTCCTTATTCCGTGAGCCCCCTGGGGCGAACTTAATTCGTTGGGGCGTGTGATGGGGGCTTCCCGCGCGCGAGCGGCGTTTCCCAAAAACAACGATGGCTACCCTCACGAGCAGCCACCGTCTAAGCAATTTTTAATCCAAAAGTCATTACATGTTACATATCAGTTCTTTCCAATCCGTCAACTATTGGCAAGAATCATGCCACTTCCACGTAGATGTGGACAAGATCCGCCAGGTTGTTGTACACCGGCACGCCCGTCGAGCGGATGCACAGGTATGTCACCCCGTTCTGGGAGTAATACAGTCCTTCCACCAGCTCCATGTTGTTGTTGTACGGTATCGGATTGTCGTGCGTGCCCTGCTCAGGCGATGCGGCCACCTCGGTAAACAGCGAGGCTGCCACATCGGGTGCCCATGAAGCCTGTGCCGTATGGTCCTGCAGCACCTTGTACAGGCGGCGGCGGTAGGTGTATCGCTCGCCCGCCTTCAGCTGCTTGCCCATCTGGTCAATCCAGAGCGGGAACAGTTCCGGCACTTCCATGGCCTTCTCGTCCTCGAGGTCTGCAGCGTCATCCTTTGCCAGGATCACGGCCGCCGACAGCGTATCGATGCCGTCAGCCCCCTCGATGGTCTCGTCAGGTTCTGCAGGTGTCGGGTCGGGCAGCGTCTCAGCCTGAGCCATGCCGTTGTCCTGAGCCCACTGCATCAGTTCCGTTGCCCACTGTTTCGCTTTCATGCGCCACTGCTGCATTGCCCTGTGCTCATCGCGGGCTTTCTTGCTGGAGATATCGCCCAGCACATTGTTCATGATGGCTTCCATGTCATCCGCGCTGTATTTGGCCCGGACGATTGCCGAGATGATCAGGTCACGGCGCCACACACCAGGCGGGAGTTCCGCCGTTTCGTACTCATAGCCTTCAGCCGTGTGCTCGATGTCAAACGCCACGGTGAAGATGTTTTGCCCGAGGTCCCTTCTTACGCTTACCAAGGGGGGCAAGGTTTCTGATTGAACTTTCATGCTCTAGTCGGTCTGTTTTTAATAAGAATGATTCATAGTTGAACTTGCGCTTTACCTTGACCACCGAGAAACGGCGCTGTATGTTGCAGCACTTCCAGAAATATGTGGCGTTGCGGAACATCTTCCGTCGCTGGTTGAAGGTGTACTGATGGACACAAAAGCCCATGTACGAGTTTAGGCTGCAGACGTGGCGTTTCAGCAGTTTGAGGTTTTCCAGTGTCGGGCCGTCCTCGATGATGTGGCGGCACAGCTCGTTGGTCTGCATCACGCGCCTGGTCATGTTGCCCAAGGTGCGGTTGGAGGTGTAGATCCTCCCAGGCTTGATCACGCAGCCGACGAACTTCACGCCATGCGTTGCCGGCTGCAGATAGAATTTGTCCTTGTGGAGCTGCAGGTGGAGGTGTTTCTTCAGCCATTGCATCGCCTTCAGGCGCAGGTCGATGATGAACTGCTTATCGTTCGCGATGATCAGCGCGTCATCCACAAAGCGGACGAAGGCCGCTCCATGGTATGCGCACTGTTCCACCATGAACTCATCGAAGAACGACAGGTAGTAGTTGGCCAGCAGCTGCGATGTGATGTTTCCGATGGCCATGCCCTTATGCGGGGGCATCGTGAACAGCGACTTGTTGTCGGGCAGGTCATCCCACATCCACAGTGGCGAGCGCCGTTCGCACAGCAGCTGGGGCTGGTGGCGGATGGTCACCTCAGTCAGCCAGAGCAGCGTATCGATATCGCTGCCCTGGTATTCCTCCCGGATGAACGGTAGGAGCTTTGCCAGCAGGATATCCTTATCGATGGACATGAAGAAGCCGGATATATCGATTTTTCCGATCCATGCCTCACGTTTGTAGCGCTGGCTGACCCGTTCTATCTGCTCCTTGGCGGTGAACACCGCCCTGAGGGAGCCATATCCCTTGCGGCAGTTGAACGAGATATCGCCCTGGGAGCGGAAGCGGCGTTCCAGGAGCGGTTCCAGGCGCAGCGTTATCCAGTGCTGGGCGATACGGTCACGGAAGGCGGCGGCAAAGATCTCGCGGATGCGAGGTCTGGTGACGATGAAGCAGAACGCCTCGCTGGGCGTGTAAGTGCGGTCATGGACTTCGGCGACCAGCTGCCACAGGTCTTGCTCATAGTCCATGCGGTACTCGTTGCACTGCTTCGCCCGGAGCTTATGCCTGAGGCAATCAAAATAGGCATCTACCCACCCTTCCTTTTCCTCGTTGTCAAGCGCGACCACCGCCCTACACGCGCGGGAATTGTTCTTGTTGTTGTTGTTGTTGACCTGGCCATTCCCGCCATGGAGATTCCACGCGTTAGAGGCGTCAAGCGATGATGCGTGGGTTGCCCGTTTCCTAACTACAGCTTGAACTGCAGTACCACGCCCGTTTGATATGAGGGGATGAGCCATAGTAACCGTAATCGCTATGACTGTCGTTCACCGCCTCAGGTCTTCATCACTGAACAGCTTCAGCTGCCGTGGACCGTCGTCCATGGGCGCGCTGGGCGGTGTGGCCGCCTTGCGCTGTTCAGCGAGCAAAGCCCTGTTTTTTCTGAGCCATTTTCCAGCCTGGTCGGCTATGACGTTCAGCATGTCAAGCGCTTGGGCGTACTGGCCGTGTGAGAGGGCGTCACGCCGCACGCGGTTCATGAGCCGGTACGACGTTTTCACTGAGGTCATGCGCATGACCACTGCATTGATGCACTCCACACGTTCCAGCGTGCCGTCGGCCTGGAAGGCGAGCACCACGAAGTCCAGCGCCTCCTTGAGGTCGCGGATGAGCAGGCCGCCGAGCTCCTTATACGGCAATGACCGAGGCAATCGCTCGACCACTGGAATTGACCACTCCAGCAGCCGTTCGATTTCGCGGTAGATAGATGCCTGATTCGGTTTCATGCCGCAAAGGTAACACTTCGTAGCGAATTTCAAAAAAAATCGAACCGCTTCGCGGTTATCGCTGGGGGCGTCAAAGCCCCCAGCTGTCAATTTCAAAACGCGACCACCGCCCTACACGCGCGGGAAATGTTCTTGGGGTAGAGGTTGGGGTTGACCTGGCCATTCCCGCCATGGAGATGCCACGCGATAGAGGCGTTGTATTCCGTTGACGTCCAGTGCCAATCGGCCGTCAGATTGGAGTAACGGCTGTTGGCTTGCGCGGCCGCGAAAATGCCGCCTTTCACCTGTTGCCAATACACCATACCCAGCTCGCCGAGCGTCGGCAGCCACCAGTTGTGCGCCTTGAACTTGTCGGCCAGGACTTCGCCCGGCTGGAGCGCATAGGTGGGCTGGTAGGCACATGCGAGCCCACGTCGCTCGTCACTCCGTTTAGGATGCGGTTGCGGTGGCGGATGATCTGCAGCGTCTTGTACTGTCCCACATGGATGAAGTCGCCGATACGGAACGGACCGATATCTTCAGTGAGTTCCACGAAGCCCACGTCACCGACGGCCGTGTCACGGTTGTAGTTCGGGAACGATGCCATGGATGCCAGGTTGTCGATGTCGCCGTTACCATTAGCCGTGATGTTGATGACCGGTGTATCATAGATGCTCGTGTACCCGTCCACTGTGACGTTTGCAACACCATCATTGGCATTATTGTACAGGCCCCATTGGTCGGTGATGACGTTGCCGCGCGATACAGCCAGGCGGTCAGCCGGATTGTTCGGGTTGATGTAGAAGCACAAGGCGATGACCGTCTTATACGACAGCAGCTCATCGCTGAAGGAGCCGTCGGCATAGACGTAATCGCCCTCACGGCAGACGTGCTCGCAGAAGTAGAAGCGCTTGGTGTCCTCCAGGACAACGCCATCGAGGCGCGTCACCCTCACCGTCACGTCCGCATAAGGCCCTACAGCCTCAGTGTCCATGGCCGTCACCGTGACGATGCCTGTATTGGGATCGATGGTGGCGAAGTTGTTCCTGGTTATCGACCACTGCACGGCCGTGAAGTTGTTGCCTGCCGAGTTCAGACGCATCTGGTGGTCACCCAGGGACTCGAGGTACTTGCCCGTGATGATACGCACGTTCTCGATCGTGGTCTGCGAATAGACGATGGTCAGCCCGTTCGTGCCATGGTCAACATCGCCCCAGGCCTGCAACCATGCCGCCTTGTCCTCGAAGCTGGGCGTGACGGCCGTCAGCGTGATGGTGCCGGACAGCTTACAGTTGGAGCCGAGGGCGGCCAGCGCATTGAGCAGCGCCAGTCCCGAGGCGCCGGAGATGCGCCAGTCCATATTATCGATGTCCACTTTGTTGAGGTGGCCAATCGCCTGCTGGACGATGTACAGGGAGTCGGCCAGCGGCGTGTCCTTGATGGTGATCTCAGTCATCGCGCCATAGCCACCGATGGCCAGTGTCTCGAGGTTGCGGCAGCCCACCAGCGTCAACGCTTCCAGCGTAGCCGGTAGAGTGAGGTCTGTCAGCGAGCCCGTCGAGGGCAGCTTGACAGCCGTGAAACTCGTGCCCTCCACATTGATCTCCTCCAGGCGGACGCAGGCCGACAGGTCGAGCGTTCCGCTGGCCAGCGGTGTGTTGCGGTGGATGTAGCGTTTGATGTTCGTGGAGTTCACACGGACAGCCGGGGCGCTCCAGCGCACAGGGTTGTTCGTGCCCAGCGGGTTCACGGTAATCTGCTGGAGGCGTTTACCCGTGAAGCCGAACTCCGTCACAGTCTGGTACTGGTCCATGTCTCCCAGGTCGAACAGGTAGTCATTGCCACGGATCGCCAGTGCGGTATCGCCCTGAGAGGACACAGCGTTGAACGCGTGGGCCTCACCAGGCGCACGAAGCGCCGTGCCGCCCACGTTCGACGAGCCGACGGCGATGCGCGGGTACATCCATTTCGCGGGCTTGACGGTGATGTAGTGCGTACCTGTCGCACCACGCCAGGACAGACCGCCGGCAGAGGTCGCGCTGGCGAACTCGCCGTACTGGCACCACGAGCTGATGAACATGATGCGGTCAACGAGCCACTGGTACTCCGACCAGCGCTGGGAGCCGCAGGACTGCGACAGCGCGTTGGTGTCGTTGCTGTACTCACCCGTCAGCTGCAGACGGTAGCTGTACTCATAGACGGCGCGCGCCTGCTCGTTGTAGGCGACAGCGGGGAAGTAGTCGGGCACGGACAGCAGGTAGTTCTCGAAGAAGCCCATCACGCTGCCGCCTCCCAGGGTGGACATGGCGGCCAGCATGTTGCGCATGGTCTGCTGGATGTTGGGCTGTCCCGTTTCGGGCGTGTCACGGTCCCAAGCCTCCTCGAGCAGGCAGTAGAACGTGCTTTCCTCAGCCTGCCAGTAGTTCTCGCCGCTTCCGTCCTTGGTGTGTTCCTCCACCCAGTACGGCTTGCGGTTCTGGCCGACGTTGTTGGTCTTCAGCACCGTGTCCACATCGTCCTGCATCCAACGGATCTTCAGTGTCACAGGGTCGGTGTAATAGTAGGTGTTCTTGCAGCGGTTGTCGGTACCGGCGATGAGCTTGATGAAGCAGTAGTGGTACAGCGCGTCATCCACGTGGAAGTACTCGGCCGCATGAGCCTTGAAGTGTGCCAGGCGTGCGGCCTTGAAGGCCTCGTTTTTGGCCTGGCTGGACTGTGACGTGTTGAAGGCGTCGCCCGTGAAGTCCTCATACTGCTCGAGCAGGTTCAGCTGGGTGTTGTCGGGGCCAGCGGGCACCCAACGGCCAGTCTTCTCGTCATAGCGGTACAGGTCGTAGGATCCCGTGAGCCATTTCTGAGGGGACAGGCGCGAGCCGGAGGTGCGCTGCAGGGCGTCCAGCGAGCCGTTGAAGAATTCGATCTTGGTGCTGTGCAGGTACACGAAATTGAAGAAGGCACGGACAGCGGCGAGTGCGGAAGCGTCACTCGGGATGTCGTCCGTGGTCTTTCCGAAGCCAAAGTTGATGTTCTTTGCCCCGTTGTACATCCACGCCTCCTTGTCAACGTCGTAGGTGATGTTGGTGTCGTCCCAGGGCATATTGAAACGTGCCAGCGGCACGTCGTTGTCGGCACCCTCCACCATCAGCATGTGGCCGGTGGTGTTCTTGTTGAAGCCGAAGGTCGGTTTGTCGCCCTTGCCGGCGCCGAAGGTCATCAGGTTGCGGAACTCATAGCGGCTGTTGGCCTCATCCCAGACAAAGAACAGGAAGGGCTTTTCGAGCACGGCCAGGCGTGCATTGGGGAACGTGGCGAACTGTCCAGGAGTGCTCATGTTGCCGTCACGCATCATCTGTTTGAAGACTTCGGTGAAGGCCTTGGTGAGGCCTAGCTTGTGGGACTGCATCGAGGAGGCGAAGTTGACCTTGCCCACGAGTTTCGTAGCAGCATATTCCTCTGCCTGGATGATATAGCCCGCACCGGTCTCCCCTTTCGGATTGCCCTCATCATCGAGCAGCTGGGTGTTGTCGGTGGTCTTGTATTGCTGGTTCCACCAGTAATACGTCATGGCCGTGGTACCCTGTCCCTTGTTATCAAGGTTTGTCAGGGTGCCGCTGTGTTCCTCATCATCCGGCATGTGGATCTCGATACTGATTCCGTGCTGGGTATTGTTTTCCATACCCTTGTGCAGCAGCGGTCCCCTGTGGCCGATGATATTGTACTTGCCCAGACACTTGTCCCAGTCGATGCGGCCACGGTCATCCAGGATATCGTTGGCAGTCTCAAAGGCGATCTTCTCGGCCGTGGTGGACATCGAGGCCTTGTAGTCCTGCATGACAGCCGACGAGCTGAGCGCCGAGCGATAGCAGCGCATACCGTAGATATCGATATCGCTGGAGGTGTTGCCGATGACCATTACCGCATTCTCGGGAGTGAAGCGGTCATCCGTGTCATAGGCAAACTCCCTCTCGAGACGCCCGTTGAGGTACATGCGCAGGATGTTCGGTGACGCCTCACCTCCATACTGGGCGGTGATGGCCAGGTGGAAACG
The DNA here is from genome assembly GCA_902784675.1 of uncultured Bacteroidales bacterium. Lineage (GTDB taxonomy): Bacteria > Bacteroidota > Bacteroidia > Bacteroidales > Muribaculaceae > Sodaliphilus. Next base: position 112,114 of record CACZVR010000002.1, read on the forward strand.
CTTGCCCTCTGCCCAGGCCAGATCCTGGTCGGGCTCGGTGTATTTGTTCGAGGTCAGCAGCATGGCACGAGAGGGCATCAGACGGAAGCCCCACCATACGCCTGAGTTGCGGAGACTGCCCAGCTCGATCAGCGGTTCCTCATCGTCCACGATGTTATCCACCACGAAGTCCATCTCCCAGACGAAACTGCGGCCCGTATTGTCGGCGCCGGTGAAGTCTGCCATGGGATTGTGATGGATGGTCAGCTGGCGACCTGCAGGGATGCGCAGCACCCTCACCGTCGAGCCTTCGTAGGTTGTTTCCTTCCAGCCGTCGGTGGAGAAGTCGAAGTTAACGAAGTCCTCAGCCTGTGCCAGGATGTCACCGTTCACCGTGTTGATGATGGTGGCGGGATTCTCCTCAGCGTTGGAGCGCACAGCGGGCGAGAGGACGAAGGACGCTCCCGCATTGGGCGCGAAGCTCGCCTCATTCTCCAGGCCGAAGGCCACGGGATCGTGGAGCTCGTTGCCCTCGCTGTCCTCAATCAGCATGACGGCATCGATCCAGGTGTCACTCACCCCGTCGATGGCCAGCTGCGTCGTGAAGGGGTATTTGTTCCTGGGGGCGCCGTTGAACGACCAGCGTGCATATTCGGTGGTGTTGTCGTTGGCATCCACCAGCCGCATGATGACGTTCATGGGATTTCCGTCAGGCGTGAGGACGGACCAGTCGAAGAAGTGGACGTCGGTCCAGTTCGAGAGTCCGTCTGAGATATTGTTGACGGACACCACAGGGGCATCGACACCGAGTACCAGGTACTCGCTCATGACCCAATCCGTGGCCAGGTCATCATTGTACTTCAGCTGGGCCTCCACAGTGTGGAGACCAGGTGTAAGAACATCCGTCAAGCCCTGCACCTCGCAGGAGTAGGGCGTGTCGGCATCGCTGTGCGTGATGCCGTCGATGACCAGCTCTTTGCCTGTACCGCCGCCGTCGAACTTCAGCAACAGCGTCTTTGAGATGTTGCCGGTGATATAATACTGCAGGGTAAGCAGCGCGTCCTGATCGAAGGGAACCTGGAATGCCGTTGCGGGCGTCAAGGTCATGTTCACGATGTTGACCTGGAAGGTGAACGGGATGGCCGTTGAAGCCTTCTCAGCGGCGGCCGTGATGCGGACATGGACATTGCCGGAAGGCAGGATGCCCTTCATGGAGATGTAGTTGTAGCGGTTGGACTCCACAGTGAAGCGTCCGCAGGTCACCCAGCGCTGGTTGTTGTCCATTCGCTGGACGGTGAGCGTCACCCAGTCGGGGACTTCCTGAGCCACACCGCCGCTGTTGTACAGATATACCGCCTTGAGACGGACGGTGAAGTCGTTGGTCATCTGCACGGCAACAGGGGTGTTGCCCTCGAGGGCCAGCGTGTAGGCTGTCTCGGCACCGCTGCCCTTGGGGATGATGATGTCCGTGATGGGAGTGATCGCCTCGTGGTCGTCAAACCAGGTATTGTAGTCCTCGAGGGTTGCGAAGCCCACCAGGTGAAGTTCCTCGTCTTCATCTTCATAGGTGCGGAGGCATCCGATCTTGCCGCCGAACATCTGTTTAATGAAGCGCTCTATTTCAGCAAAGTTGACTCCCCATTTGTAACCGTCGGGGATTTCGGTGCCATACTTGGTGATAGCGGCTCCCGTGTTATTTTCCCCACCCCAGTCGTCCGTCATGGAAGTCAGAAGGTTAAGACCGGGGATGATGATTAATTTCTCTCTTGCCATATTGATTATGATGTGATTATGTGATTAGCTATGAAACCAGCCACGGTCATGCGACCAGCCGTAGTGATGGAACCAGGCAGAATACACTCCTGCGAGCTTGCGCCAAACGAGGTGTACGCCGTTCTTGACGACATATACTGCCTGCAGCCCGCGTTGACCTATCGAGAGGTCACCGATTTCTCTCAGTTTCTCGACAATCATTCTTCCTCGTAAACTAAATAGATGGTGTTCTCGCTCAGTGTTCCTGCCTCTCGGGCGGCCTCAAAATCCTCCGGCTCTATCGGCTCATGGCGCAGCACGGCATTGCCGTCAACACCGTTGCGCACGCGCATCTCGTCTGTCGAGCCGTCGCTGTAGTGGAAGGTGATGATATTGTAGCCGCCGCTTTCTGTGCTCTCCTCGATGGTGGTGCTCACGATGCCACGGCCGTCGCGACCTGACACTGCCAGGAACACGCCACCGTCCAGCCAGTGCATCTCCGCATTGAACTCCACGCCTGAAGGAATACCGGCATCAGCGGTCACGTCTTTCACATCGACCACCGTGCGCTGCTTGAAGCGTTTCTTCTTGCCCTGGTCATCGCGGCAGAGCACCTCCACCGAGTAAAGGCCTTCCAGAATGGTTCCCGGGTCTTCAGCGATGGCCACATTGCCTTGCATGTAGGCCTCTATCTTTGTCTGTGCCGTACCCTTCGAGAGCACCACATAAACCGGGTAGTCCTCATTCGGGTAGAAATCATAGGGAGTGATCTCTGTCTGGCCGTTATTAAGGGTAACGACCTGCAGTGTCAACTTGATCGCCAGCTTCAGATCGTTGCCCTGGACATGGAAGATTCTCGTGGGATTCTGTTCTGTATTTTTCATATTGTTGTAGTATTATCCCAATTCAACCATTGCAGAGCCGCTCCAGCGGTACAACTTGTTGGATTGGGCGTTTGCGTATATCAAAAGTTTGCTCGGTGCGCCAAGGTCTATTTCCACCGAAGATGATTTCTTGTAGAAAATCTTCCCTTCGGACGGGTCGAAATAGGTGTCACCGACATTCAAGGTGACGTACACCTGTGTGTTGCCGGTATTACCTGCGTTGTCAAGGGTGGAGCCCATGGACTTCATAACTTGAGGGGTGGCCTGTGAAGATGACATGCGGCCATTGCCGTCGAGGTTGATACCGAAACGGATAAACACGCCACCGCTGGAGTCCCATTTATAGAGCAAGCCTGTGCTCTTGTGGCAGTAGATGATATCTGTTTGAGGATCGCCTACAGGAGAGCTAATCCTGCTCCCGTGGTTGTTGGTGTATTCGTACATAAACAGGCTTCCATCCGAGAAGAAGATGTCACCGGGTGTCAAGCCTGACAAATCAGCATCGGCGTCGATGTTGAAAAGCATATTCCTCTGCAACAGCTCTGATTTGATAAGCCCATTGGCATCAAGGCCTGCAAATGAAATCTCCATCATGCTGTAGGCATTGGCCTGCCACTGCTGCAGGGCGGTGATGTTAGAAACGGCGGCCTCGAGCTTCACCTTGTCGGCTGCAGTCATCAGTCCAGCTTCTAATGTGGTGGCACCGACAAAGGTCACCTGTGTGACCGTGTCATCATGCCGCTTGTAGTTGAGCGTAACCCTGTCAGCGTAGCTCGAGGTGGTCAGCTGCTTCAGGTATTTGTTGTAAGCAACGTCAAGATGGTATTTGTCTGTGGCCGTTAGGATACCGGCAAAGGTGGTGGTGGCCCCAGGCAGGTTGAGTAACACGGCATCATGGCCATGCTGCTTCAATGACAGCTGAAGGACGGTGCCGGTCTGGTCGAACGAAAACGAGTCGATGACATTTGCTTCTGAGGCAGTGAGCGCATTCTGCGCTGCCTGCCGGGCTGTCTCTGCATTGGCTTCCGCAGCCGATACACGTGTGATGAGGTCTGTCGCCTCACTGGTATCGATCTGATTGAGGGCACCGATCAAGTCGGCTATTTGCTGAAGGAGCGATCCGAGGACTTCGGGCGTGATGCTGTCAGGAGCCGTCATAGCGCGAAGTGCCGAGATCTTCCGTGTAAGGTTGTTGATATCCATAATTGTGAATGATAAGTTTTCCACGAATTTACGCACTGGCCTCGGGCTGCGAAAAGACAGGGCAGGCGATGGTAACTTCATGGCGCCAGGCGATGGTGTGTGGTGTGGGTTTCTCCGCTCGCCGGAGGCGAGGGTGTTCAAGATGACCAAGCGGAAAAGGAACACAAATGAGCGTTAGGGTGCTTCGCGGGAACCCATTTGAAGACTAGGTTGCGGCACGAAAAAGAGCCAGGTGCATCCCTGCAGCCGGCCCTGAGTAACTAATTGATTTCTACATTTAACGATACTTAATTATTAACCCTTAAATCTTAATTCTATGAAAGAAATCTGTACTTAATGTTTGTCTTACGCCCTACCCGGGCCGGGTGATGTCAGGAAGGCGTGCATCCCTGCAGGCCTATCCACTTCATGAAAAAATTATTACATTCTTTTGATGCTTTGCAGGCAGGGGGAGAATCGAACTCCCCTGGTTTTTAGACACCCCTTTGGGGGTATGTTTGCTTTTTGAGAAATCAAACATTTAACACACTTTTGTTTATTAACGGTTACTATATATACCTGTCTGCCTTGCCACATTATTGACCTATGAATTAACACCTCCTTTCTCTTTAGAGCCGGGCTGTTCCTGTTCCGATTTGAGTTCGTTAAGATGCCCGGCGATTAATGTCAATAGATCCTGCAGCTGTTTACCGTTGAAGCCTGACTTGATCAGTGCGATGGTCAGCCATTCGACGGCCTGTTTTGATCCGAATTGCCAGCCTTTCCTGAATGAAGACTTGGCCAGCTTTCGTGCAGATATCACATAAAATATGGTTATGATGATAAATGCAATGTAGTAGATTTTCTCCATATCTGTCATATTAGCTAAGAATGAATAGGTCGGGTTTTGTCTTGATGAATGTCACGATAGTTTCTGCCATGGCCTTGCTGTAGCTGGCACCCGTATCACGGAATGTTGATGCCGCCCGTTTTGAGGATGTGAGCTCAATCTTGCAAGGCTTTTCATTTAAGATCTGTACATCCCAGTCGCCAATCAGTCTGAGGTATTGCCTACGCCTGAACCACCTCCATATCATGATGTAGTACACATAGGACCTGCTGACCTTCTCGCCACGGATGTTCAGCACCTCAGTGTTCTTGCGACGGATGACCTTCACTATCATGACCGGCCTCCTTTCTCGGCCCACTTGAGGATGCCGTCTATAGTCCTCTCCTTGCACTTGTTGCTGTCGAACAGCAGCTGCTCGTCACCGTTATCCAGGACACGGTATAGTTTGACGTCAAAAACATTCGACAACACTACCGCATCATAGATGGCAGCTCTAGTGGTCGGCCGCTCTTCATATAGGTCAGAGTCCGGCGAGACGAAATGGAATTTTTTCTGTTTACTCATGTTTTGCTTTAGTTCTATTGTTCGGCGTCTGCGGCTGCAGATACCATGGTTTCTTTAATGTACATTCTCGCTTAGCCTTGGGCTGATCGCTTGCATCGCTGCCTGCAATCACTTCCGGCTTTTCATATTCTCGCTTCTGGCTACGCTTCACGCCCATGGAGCTGACCAGCTTGTAGATGGACTCCGACTTCCTGCCGAAGCGACGGGCGATTTCATTGACTTGGAGCCCGTCTTGATAGAGCTGGGCGATCTCGTTCTTTTCTTCTTCAGTGTAGGCTTTTCTCATCTTGTTCGTTGTTACTACTGTTTTCGGCGACTGGGGGGGGGGGAAGACAGACCGTGGTCTATAAATGTATATTTTGGGACATCATTATCCGTTACCGGCTTTGACCCTTGACGGCCCAATACCGGTCTATATACATAGGGCTTATCATCTCCATTGATCCTGTCCTGAAATGCGACAAGAGCAGACAGCAGACCCATATATAGTGGGACTGGTATTCCGTCGCCATCGACACTACCACATGTTATCTTAAACTTAGTGGACTCTGCAAATTCCACATGGAATGTAATATCAGCTTTCATCTTCTTTGATTTCTTCCAGGTCATTAATCTCATATTCCCATTCGCAGGCATCCTTCTCTCTGATATTTTCAGCCAGAAAGTCATATCCTTCCCAACATTTAGAGTCCCTGATGTCGTGATTATATCCAAATGGGTATCTTCTTCCCATATACTCGAGTGAATCATATTGCTCATCTGTGACCGTCATTGTCACCCCGACGGTATATTTTACCGTGACGTTTAGTTTGATATCTTTCATAATTCTTCAAATTCTAGTTTGTATTTTTCTAATTCTCTCTTAGTCACTGTTTGCAGGGCTGCGAACGCAATGGGTATGCGGTCCGCAATAATCGTTTTCCTTATTACCGTTGCTGAGAATGGTGCATTGTACTGTACTGTCACCTGGCATCGATAAATATCCTCGCTTGTTGTTGGGAAAGCCTCAAGAAAACCTTCGATTTCTTTGATGGCCTCGACGAGCTCGTTACCTCGTTGAAGTTTCTCGTTATCCATTGTTTCAATATTGAGGTTAATCTGAAATAAGAAGAGTATCTGGGAAAGGTGTTCCCTCTTGTCTGTCTGCAGGGTTATAGCTATTCTTTGGCCTCAAGTCAACTTCAGCCATCGAATCGACAATATCCTGATAAGTACAGCTACCTTCGAGATATTTTTGACCTATAGCGACAATATCTGAATTATTCAGCGTGAAGAGAAGCAAGTCCACGATTGCGCCAACAAGGTCAAAAGAACCGTACGATCTAACAAATGCACCTTCATCATCAACATACCCAGCAATATAGCATTTGGACCGAAGATGATATTGGATGGCAAACCAACCACAAGCAGTGAATTTAGGCACGCTTTCTATCAGCAATGTCAATGACCAAGCCCGGCAAATGAACATGGTGGAGGTCTTTTCGACGGTTTCGCAATAGTCCGAAAGATAGGGATCGGGCTTGTCAGTTCGCAGGGTGTGGTTCCACATCAAATCAGGCTTTACCTTGAAGCCAGCCTCGATCAGATTCTTATATTCCACTATGTCTGTAGCACGTCTCATTTCTTACCTCCTTTCACGTCACGAAGTTTTTTACCGTCTTTTCGGCAGAACTCTCCAACAGGAGCGGCACCATCATGTAGCCCATAGTCGCAACTCTGGACTTCTTCTCCACACCCATAACCATAAAGCGGAGTGTAGCCATGTTCACAGTTCAAACATCTAATTTTCATTTCTTACCTCCTATCTGTTCTTTGACTTTTTGCAGAATATATTTGGATGCGAAATCACTTCCTTTCTGGAACATTTGCATCATCTGTTCAGCGTTATAATACTCATTAAGCTCGGCTTCAAATCCATCACGCAATGTATGTGTCTGCACGATGGGTTTAATGCCTTTAAGTGCTTCACGAGCTACTTGCTTAATAGCTAAATCAAGAATTGTGTCGTCCTCAACCGAAATACAGGCTGGATTTTTGTCTGCCCACTCGGCACCCATCTCAAAATAGATTTTGCACTCTGGAAGGTGCTGACAGCTTTCAGTGGCCGCTTGTTCTATTTGTTCTTTTCTAGTCATTGTTTACCTCCTTTCTTGGTGGTTGTGGCATGGGCATCCAGTATTCTACATCGCCATCAAAGTCACGCCATTCACCACTGATATCATCGTAATAATCCTCGGTTCTGAAACCATCGTACAGGCAAACCAATACTGTCGGATAGGATATCAACCCATTATCTTCTTCGTTGTGTTCTGGCAACTCATCCTCAACCGAAATCCAGTGTGGATTTTTGTCTGCCCATAGTTAATTGCTTGTGCACAAATTTCATCTTCACGGTTCATACCTCACCTCCTTTCTCGTCTTTGGTTTTAGACCATCTACACCAAAAATTGTCTTCGCAAAGCGAGCATTCTGCTTGGGTAACATTGTAGTTATATCTGCATCTGCTGCTCATGATTCACCTCCTTCCTGCCGGTTTGAAAACAAAGTTACCTATACGCACGTCAACGCCTTGCTGTTCGCAAATCTGCTGACACCTTTTGCTGACCCTAGGGCATGAGAGCGGATTGCACCCAGTTCCCCAGTTTTCGCAGTAAAAGCACATCTCATACTGGAAATTTCCATACGTTCGATAATCAATAGATTTTGACATAACTTTGGATTATTAAATTGTTGTTAGAATGGTTCTTTTAGAGCATGATCTGTATCGTAGATGGAGAAGTATTCAATGCCGCCGCTCTTGTCGGCCGTACCGATGAAACTCTCTCCAGGATGGTCAGCGATCCAGTTCTTGAAGCTCTTGCCCTCCTTGTTCAATTTGCTCGGGTTGAAATGAAGGCCCTTGAATTGGCAGTAGAAGCAGAGCTTTGTTTTGAAGTTTGCGGTCGAAATACCCGACCTCTGATCCGGGAAGTGGTTCTTGAAGTCCCCGAACATTTCGGAGCGTTGCTTACGGGCATTGATATTGAATCCCGTCTGGTCGAAATAGACCTCTGCCCACTGGTAGATGCTCTCGCTCATCTGTTGGCGCAGCGTGCGCAGCATGATGTCGTGCATGGGCGGCATGATGGCACCCTGTCCTGGGCGAGACCAGCCGTTCTGCATCGATGTCAGGTAGAGGAACACGCATTCCACCATGAAATTGTAGAATAGGTTCCACTGTTCCAGATCCCAGTCCGCGAAGAACTGGTGGCCGAACACATCGATGGGGTGCCTCGAGTCGTTGAAATAGTTCGAGAACGACAGGTAGATGATGCGCTCCTGGGATGAGCGCGTCTGGCTGCCATTGATGGCGTGGTTCGTCGTGATGTAGAACTTCGGTGATTTCTCGTTAGGGATCGAGAAGCGGCCACCACCCTTCACATTGATATTGAGGTCGCCGGTGATGGCCATGTAGAAGCGTTCAAAATTGAAGTTCACTGCGACGTCATCCAGGAATACATTGCGGGTGCGTAGCGTAATCTTGGTGAACAGGAAATCGTCATCATTCTTCGTGTTGCGTCCATCGATGGTTGACTGTTCCATCATATAGGAGAGTGCCTTGCCGATAAGAGACTTACCAGTACGGCCGTTGGACTGGCCCACGTCGCTCAGCTCGCCGTCCATGGCAATCACCGCCTTCAGCTCGGTCTGATACTTATAGTCGCACAAGAGATAGCCGATGGCCGTCATCTTGTTCAATACATGCTGCCAGAACTCAGCCTTTTCCTGGGGCGTCTGTGGCCCGCCCTTCTCATGCCAGAAATTGGACGTGTACAGCATGAAGTTGTACATGTCACAGTTCTTGCCGGCTGCAGTCGGAATGAGGTAGATGTGGCCCGTATCAGGATCCCGTTCCACCGACTGGATGATCTGCACACGCTCAAAGTTGTGTTTGATGACCTTGTGCTCCCAGACGGTGCAGGCAATCACCTTATTGACGTCGATATCTTGAGGCGTAATAGTCACCATACCGTTAGAGAAAAACATCTTCTGTTGGTAGGGCTGGTATTCGTCAAAGTTGTCATCGATACGGTCAAGGCGCTCCAGCTTGTCGGTCGAGAGGTCGTTGGTCAGACGAGCCGAGAAGTGGTTGCGCACACGATGATCCTTGGTGGCCATCTGGATGTAGGCCCACATAAATTCGCGTATCTGCACCGCGCTTGACGGGTAGGCAATACCATCCTCGATATGGACAAAGTTATACATGCCCGGCTCAAGGTCTGCAGTGTGGATGCGGTAGAAGCCCGCCTGCTGGATGAACTGCAGGGCCTCATAGGTATCAAGCGTCACTGTGATTTTGCCAGTGGTTGGATTAGGGTCTGACACGCTCCAGAACTCCTTATCGGCAATCACCTTTGATGCCAGCTCGATGTTCCCTTCAGGGCTGACTTTGTATCTGAACCTGTTAAATTTGAACGTCTTCAGCGGCAGCAGCTGGTCGTGGTACTTCTCGAAGAACTTGTCATAGTCATTGAGTAGCCAGTAGTCCCTGATCTGCTGGTCGCTCTTGGTGGACACATTGAAGATCGAGCAGTATTTCCCGATGCCGTCATGGGCGTGGACTGCAAAGTCAATATCCTTGGCCAGCTCATCCTCTTTGCCTTTGAGCGTACCCACCAGCAGGTCATCCACACCTTTGTCCCCTCGCTCATTATCATTGATGTGGCCAAAGTAGATGTCAACATTGACACCTATATTGTGGAGGCTGCCCACATATTTTTTAAATTTCACGGCCGCCAACGAGAAAAGGTGCGGGCGATAGTCAATCGCTTCATCAGGATTCAGCTTGCCCAGGTGGTCCCAGTCGCTGTCAAACAGCAGCACCACATTCTTGACGTTACAACGCTGAATGATATACTGCAGATCCTGGGGAAGTCCAGTGTCCTTATTCCCAATATTGAAGATACCCTGGATGGCCAGAGACGGGATGCCGTGTTTACAGGCCTTTTCCGCCTTCTTTTCTCCTTCCTGGATCACCAGCGTCTCGATGGGAAGTGATTTCTTATACAGGTCACGTATCTTTTGGGGAATGTAGAACCTGGTTGGAGCACCTTTCGGAGTCTGATATTTGTTTTCTCTAGTGCTACCCTCAGGAGTATGTAGTGACGGGTTGGACCATCGGATGCGGATGTACGGTCTGAGGCCGCCCCGGGCGCCACGTGTGGAATACATCCCCATGGTGCCGTCCAGGTTATAATAATAGATGAGCATTTCATCGTCGCCCTCATGGACAGTGCCTGAGGCGTCGATGCTGCCCCGGCGCATCGCTGGCTCATAGATCGTCAGTTTGCCGTCCTTGCTCTTCGTCTCTACCATTACGTCCTCGGTGGTCAAGCCTGAGGCCTCCAGCTGCTGCTCACAGAAACTCTTGGCTGCAGCCTTCACATGATGGACGGTGGCCAGCCTCTTGATTTCTTGCTCGCTCTGGATGAAGATGCCAGCAGCATCAGCGGTCATCTTGATGGCCTCCGGGTAACGGCTTCTGTCCTCGTTGCACCGGTAATACATCGTCGCATCGAGGGCATTGTTCAAGGTGAAACCGCAGCTGAAGCAGTGGGCGATGTTCTTTCGCGACGTATGGGTGACACAAAGCCCTTTTTGCTTGCCGCCATGCTTGCCCTCGGCACCGCACTTTGGGCACGGCACGTAAGAGGTCGCCTTCGAGCGGTCGGCACCAGGGATGCAAGTCCTGATGTCCGCCTGCGCTTTTAACAGACTGACAGTATTATCATCATAATAGTCGCTCATTGGAATAGACGGTTATTCTCTGCATATTTCACGAACTCGGCCTTGCTGTGGATACCAAGCCGGATATAAGCATTGCGGATATGGTTGTTAACGGTATGTGCCGACAGGTAGAGCTGTTCGGCGATTTCCTCTTTGTTGAGTCCTTGATGCCACAGGCGCATGACACGCATTTCGGCATCACTGAGGTTGTGGGCGAACTCTGGACGGCACACCACATTCTCCAGGCGGCACTCTCCCCTGAGGGGGCAAGGAACGCACTCGAGGTGAATGCGGCCAAACGAATCGATGTCGGCCGTTTTGTCAATGTTGCCGAAGTTGCACTTGATGAAGCGCACCACGATCCGGTAACGATAAAAGGACATGTTAGGGATGCAACGCTCGTACTCTTTCTTAAGAGCAGCGAGAGCGCCTGGATAGAACTGTTCGATCATCTCGTAGATCGCAGAAATGATATCGCTATGAGCTTCGGTCAATTTCTCGGCCGTGCCATCGGCGAAATGCAGCCACGCCTCATCATTGAACGTGTAAAACTCTATGTTTGATGGCATTTCCATATCAATTTTCTGCATTTACGAGTGAATCAAAGATGTGTTCTCCCAGAATTTCCTCAATTTTGCACTTGTGAAGTTGAGGAATCCTGGCCAAGCCACGAATCCAGTTATGTACAGTGTAGCGAGGCACCATACATCCCTCGCACAAGCGATCCACCAGAGTAGCCATCTCGTGCTTCTGGAACTTATGCAAGTAGTCGCTGAGCGCTACTGAATCTTTTCGGATTTCTGTTGTTTTCTCTGCCATTTTGTTGTATATTTACTATTTAAGTCGTACATTTACGGCGACAAATGTAAATATAATATTTGAAACTCAAACTAAAATGATAAGCAACTCAAACAATTTTAGCAATTTTTAACCATTCTGCATCATGTTACACATCGGAAATGAAATTAAAAAGGCAATCGAGTCAAACCATCTTGTAAAGCAGGATGTGGCGGAACAATTAGGTGTATCACCAACCTACTTGGCAAGAATGTTCAACCAGAATGACATGAAGTGTTCTATGCTTGATCGAGTGAGTAAAGTAATAGGACTTTCTGTGTCACATATCTTCGAACAAGAAGGGCAAGTATCAGTACAGAATGTTTCAGCCAACTCGGTTATTGGCAACGCAAAAGCGGAAGTAAATGTTACTCCTGGAGAGGTCGCAACACTGCGAGAACTCCTTGCAGAGAAGGAACGCACGATCCAGATTCTGATGGCTCAAATCGGGACAATATCGGGACAACATGAGTAAAAATTGGCCTTTTATTTGCCCTTTGTCATCGCTGATTATCAATAAGTTAGCGACTACTGTCTGTGTTGAAACAATTCTTCTCACCCCGACTCAAGCAGGGGCAATATGCTTTTTGGGGCATACTGCCCTTTTTTATGATAACCTGGACAAAAAGTTTCAACAGTCGCCATGTCTTTTGTACTTTTGTGATTGCAATAACCTTGTCCGATGACATATAACTGACATCTATGAAGCAGAAATTCTTCAAAGCAGCATTGATACTGGCTTTTGCACTACCTGCCACCACCATGGCCCAAGACCTGGAGGTGGGTGACATCTACTATCATATCAACAGCGACCATGCCGTCGTTATCGCCGGCAGCTATCCCTACAGTGGTGATGTGACCATTCCAGCCACGATTTCATATAATGATACGGGTGTCAAAACTATCATTTGCCACCCAACGATATACAATCTGTTCCATTTCAACTGCTGTCTTATCTCAACGGAAGAATGCTTCTGCCACCCAATGATATACGT